>JBBREK010000107.1:0-13958 GCA_038203025.1 Planctomycetota bacterium | reverse complement strand
GAGGGCGTTCCCAAGACCCCGCCCGGCCAGGGACGGACGGTCGTCGCGCCTCGCATCCCACGCAGGTGGGATGCGTCCGCCGGGGCGGCGGCACCGGTGCGAGGTTCAAATCCCTCCGCTTCCGCCAGGCCAGACCCGTTGGTCAGTCTGGGATACCTGCGGGTGGGGCCGAGGAAAATGCGTCAGGGCTTCGGCAGGTGCGCCAGCCCGGCTTCCAACTCAGCGAACCCAGCCAGCGCCGACTGCACATCGTCGATGATGGCCCTGGCGATCCCGGCCGGGTCGGTGCCAGCACCGTCGTCGCCCTCGCCTTCTTCTCTCAACCACGTCACGTCGAGGTTGCACTTGTCGCGGGCGGCGAGTTCGTCGTAGCTGTAGGACCGCCAGCGGCCGGTGGGTTCTTTCTCGCTCCAGGTCAGCTTGCGGGCGGCGCGGTCGGTGGCCTTGTAGTAGGCGACGAACTCGTCGAGGTGGGCGCGGCGCAGCGGGTTCTGCTTCGGCGTGAAGTTCGCGTTGGTGCGGAGGTCGTAGAACCAGACCAGTAGTCGCCTGGAATAGGCGGCCTCGTCAGGAACCACCTTGCATACCCGTTGGTTTAGCAAACCGCGACCGCCAGCCCAAAGAGCACTGTTGAAGTCGCCATCCATGCCAACCAGCAGAGCTTGATGCTCGATCCAGAATCCATCTGGAATCTCACCGCTGTATAGACAGTCCGTGGTCGAATCGAAAATGTCGCGGATGCGGAAGAGCGGCTGACCCGATTCCTTGTTGAACTTTGTCGAGTCGAATGGGTAACCGTTGATCACGTTGGCAACTGCCCGAAGCGGGGTGCGCCCCCATCGTGGGATGGACCCGCATGCACCCTGTGTTTTTTTCGTTGAAAATCGCTGAGACTTGAACGTTAAAACTCACGCGACCAAACTCCTATTCAGTTCATCCAGCAACGATTCCAGTTTCTCGCCAAACAACCGCCGCGCTTTCGCCAGTCCGCCCATGGTGACGAATGGCGAATCCTGCAAGTCGTCCCTGCCCACCAGCAGACTGCTGGCGACGGGATCGAGCACAGCGTCAAGCCACTGGCGCTGCTCGGCGGTGAAGGTGACGCCCGCCTGCGTCTGCTCGGCCAGCCACGTCTGGTAGCGGGCTGCAACCTGCTCGCGGAACGGCTCCAGCAGGGGCTTCTGGCCGCCCTGCTCGCCAAGAACATGGCGCACCAACTGGTAGAGGTCTGCCACCGCCTTCGCGCCGCCAGTCCCGCGCACGCGGCCAGCCTCGACGCGGGCGTAGGCGTCCCACAGGCCGGGGATGCTCCACGAATACGGGGGGCGGCTGATCTCATCGCGCAAACGCATGAGCACCGACCAGATGTTGGCCTTCCACGGCTGGCTGTAGACGACCTCCAGGGAGGCGATCTCGTCGCGGTGCGCCTGGATGAAGTCGCTGAACGCGGCGACGGTCTGCCGCGCCTTCTCGATGCTGGCGTCGCCGTGACCGGCGGCCATCACCTCGTCCAAGGTCTTGCTGTCGAAGATCTGGTCCTGGCTGCGCCGGGCTTCGACCAGCCGACGGCGCAAGTCGGGGTTGGCGGCCAAGGGCTTGCACGCCGCCACAACATCAGCCCCGGAATCGGGGTCGGTGGCCGCCAGCAGACCGGCGGCGATGCTGCGGATCGGTGCGCCGGCCAGCTCATCGAGGGCGGCGACCTCCATCGGGTCGAGGCTGCGCTCCAGGCGGATGAGACGGCTGGCGAGGGTGGTCAAGGTGTCGGGGTCAGCAGCACCGAAGGCGACCAATTGCAGCAACTGCTCCAGGGTCGCCGACCTCTTCCGGTCCAGCGGCGGCGAAGGATCATCGAGGGCGTCGCCATCGGTCAGGCCGACGCAGTCCACCAGCACGAAGCGGGTCTTGCTGGTGGCATCGGGGGTGACGGCCTGGAAGTCGGCGTCGTCGCAGACGCGGACGCCTCGGCCCTTCATCTGCTCGTAGAATAGGCGCGACTTCACCGCCCGCATGAACATCACCACCTCCAGCGGCTTCACGTCGGTGCCGGTGGCGATCATGTCCACCGTCACGACGATGCGCGGGTAGAGGCTGTTGCGGAAGCTGCTGAGGAGGTCTTCGGCGGTGACACCGCTGGCTTTGTAGGTGACCTGGGATTCGCGGACGAGGCGACCCAGAGGGTCGCGTTCCGGGGGTGTGACGACCCGCACCGTGCCGGTGTTGTAGGTGATCTTTTCGCAGAAGTCGTTGCCCTTGGCGAAGACCTCGCGCACCACCCGCACGATGTCGTCGGCGTGGCTGTCGTTCTTGGCGAAGATCAGGGTCTTCGGCACCTGGGTGCGCCCGGCGAAGCAGACCGGCAGGCACTGCTCTTTGAAGCAGCGGATGACGGTGCGGAGCTGGTCCTCGGACACCACGTCGCGGTCGAGTTGGTTGGCGGTGTAGGTGATGTCCTCGTCCTGGAGCTCCCAGCGCACGGCGCGGGTCTGCTTGTCGCGCTTGGCAATGACCTCCTGCGGGCCGCCATCGGCGGTTGCGCCCTGCTCGGAGATGCGGGTGCGGATGCGGAAGATGTCGTAGTCAAGGTTCACCCCCGTCGGCCACCGCCTGGGCGTGGCCGTACTCCATGACGAGGTTCCGCTGGAAGAAGGCGAAGGTGTGCTTGGCCGGGGTGGCGGTGAGGCCGATCAGGTAGCTGTCGAAGTATTCCAGTACCTGCCGCCACAAAGTGTAGATCGAGCGGTGGCACTCATCGACGATGATGGCGTCGAAGGATGCGATGGGCAGACCAGGGTTATACGCGACCGGGGGTGGGTCCCTGAACGCCTGGGCGGCCTCGAAGGCGCTGGCCTCGTCGGCGTCTTCGCTGGGCAGATCCTTGCCTTGCAGGACCGAGTACAGCCGTTGGATGGTGCCGATGACCACCGCCGCCGCCGGGTTCAGCTTCGGGCTGGTCAGATGCTGGACGACGTAGAGTTCGGTGAACAGGCGACCATCGTCCGGCGTCTGGTACGCCTGGAACTCCTTGAGCGCCTGCCGCCCGAGGTTGCCGCGATCCACCAGGAACAGCACCCGCTTACCCCGCCGTAGCGCAGCAGCCGGTAGGCGGCGGTGATGGCGAAGACGGTCTTGCCCGAGCCGGTCGCCATCTGCACCAGGGCGCGGGGACGGTCGTCGCGCAGGCTGGTCTCCAGGCTGACCACGGCCCGCTTCTGCACGTCGCGCAGGCGCGAGGAGTCCCAGTTGGGCGTCGTCTCCAGGGTCGGCATGACGCGCAGGCAACGGCGCAGGGTGCCGGGCAGGCTCTCGCCCGGCAGCGGGTCAGCGGCCAACTGCTCGGCGAACGCCTGCGGCGTCAGGAGGTGGAAGACCCGGCGGGCGCGTGGCTCAGGATCGAGGCGGTTGGTGAACCACGTCTCGACCCCGGTGGACTGGAATAGGAAGGGCAGCGGGCGGACTGGCGCGGGGTACTTGGGTGGCAGGCCGACCGAATACTGCTCGGTCTGGATCTCGACCCCGGACAGGGTCTCGCCCTCCTTCTTGGCCTCGATCACCCCCGCCGCCTTGCCGTCCACGAACAGCAGGTAGTCGGCTATGCCGTGGCCGGGCAGGAGGTGGAATTCTCGCACCGCCACGCCCTTGGCGGCAAGCAGGTTCACCGCGTCCCGCGACTGCACCACCCAGCCGGCGGCGACGAGCATGGCGTCGATGCGCTCGCGGCTTGTTGTTCGGGGAGGAGCGGCACGGCTGGGGCAGCGTAGATGGCTGGGGACGGTTGGGAATCTGGGCGGCGCGTTGGCAACGCCCTATCCCTCTGCTCCCGCCAGAGGTGAGAACGATTGGCGGGTTGATCAGTTACTGGATCGCATGGCCCCGGGCCGGCGGGACGCCGGGGGTCCCGCGGCAGGCGGGGTTTCACAATCCTGTCCCGGCGGCCATACTGCCGCCACCGTGTCCCTGCCTGCTGATCACCTGTTGCGCTCGCTGGCCTGCGCCGTCGCCGGGGCCGGCTGTGCCGCCGCTGGCCTGCTCTGGCTCGGGCCGTGGGCGGCGCTCGGCTGTGCCGTGGTCGCTGCGGTCGGATTCTGGCGTATCGGGACGCCGGCGCTGGCGGCCCTGCTGCCGGCGGCGGCGCTGACCGCGTACGGCAGCTGGCCGATGTGGTCGGGGTGGAGCGCCGCGGCCCTGGCGGCGTCGGCGACAGGGGCGATGTGGCTGGGCCGGCGCGAGGATGCCCGCGTCCTGCCACAGCGCCGGCTGCTGCGCGAAGCCGAGCGCGAGCGCGCCGACCTCGACCGTCAGATCGGTCGTTTCCCGCTGCTGCTTGATGCCTGCGTCGCGCTGTCGGCGGCGCGCGAGCTTGACCAGTTCGCGACCGTACTGGCGGCCCGCGCCCGCTCGGTGGCCCCCGAGGCGCGCGAGGTGCTGGTGTTCCTCGCCCGCGGTGGCGAGCCGGAATGCCGGGCCGGCCTCGATGCTGACGGGCGTTCGATGTTGCGCGAAGCCGACGCCGATGAGCGCTACGTCGCCACCGAGGCCCGTGCTCTACTGCGCCGTACGGTGGGCGAGGTGCGGGTGATCGCACCGCTGCGCGCCGATCGGCGCCAGGTCCAGGGCGCCGCCACCGGCGAGGCCCCGCGCGGGGCCCTGTCGCTGCGCCTGGCCGCCGATGGCGACGGCGCACGTGTGGCCATCGAGCTGGCCCAGGCCCTGGCCCGTCTCGGCGGCATCGCCCTGGCCGCGGTCGAGCTGGTCGAACAGGCGCGCGGCATGGCCCTGCGCGACGATCTCACCGGACTGCTTGGCCGGCATGAGTTCCTCCGCCGCCTCGACGAGCAGGTGGCGCAGGCGCGCCGCAACCAGGTCGCCATCGCTGTGATCATGTGCGACATGGACCATCTCAAGCACTACAACGATGCCTTCGGCCATCCCGCTGGGGATCTCGCCCTGCGTGGTGTCGGGCAGACCCTGGAACGCGTCCTGCCGCGCGGCGGGCTGGCCTGCCGCTGGGGTGGCGAGGAGTTCTGCGTCGCCGCCGTGGTCACCGATCAGGCGGCGTTGGCCGACCTTGGCGAGGCGCTGCGCGCCGGCATCGCCGATCTCCTGCCGGAACCGGCGCATGCTGCGCGCCGCGTCACGGCCTCGCTGGGCGCCACCCTGGTGCACGCGGGCGAAGGGGCGCGGGCTGCCCTTGACCGTGCCGATCGTGCCTTGTACCGGGCCAAGGACGGTGGTCGCGACCGCGTGGTGATGGAACCATGATCGCAGCCCTGGTCATCCTGGCGCTGTCGGTGGCGCTACTCGCCTGGGTGCTGCGACCCGGGCGTGGTGGCGATGTCTCCGGCACCCGGTTCATCGTCGCCGATCCCGCCTTGTTGGCGGCCCGGCAGCAGCGTCTGCGCAACGAACAGGTCCGGCTCGAGGCCGAACTCGATCTGCTGCGTGGCGTCTTCGAGGTTTCCGCCGAGCTGGTCGGCTGCGTTGACGAGGCCGATCTACGCACCCGCCTGTCCGGCGCCTTGTCGCGCTACTGGACCGGCCGGAGTCTCGACCTGCTGGTGTGGGAACGCGGGTCGTGGCGTGGGATCAGCAGCCAGCCCGCCCCTCCCGGACCTGCTCCCGAGCTGGGGGCGCCGGTCGCCCTGCCTGACGGCGAGGATCGCGACCTCGTCCTCGATCTCAGTCCCGGGGTCGACGGCCAAGCCGCCCTGGTGCTGCACGAGGCGCACCAGCAACCCAGCCTGGCCAAGCTCGATGATCGCCAGCGCCGCGCTGTCGCCGAGCTGCTGCGCGGCCAGTTCGCCCTGTCGCTGCGCCGGGTCATGCTGTTCCGCTCGCTGCAGGACCTGGCGCGTTCCGATCCGCTGACCGGTACCTGGCGCCGCTGGTACGGCGAGGCGCGTCTCAACGAGCTGACTGACGCCGGGGCGGTGGTGGCGGTGTGCATCGTCGACATCGACCACTTCAAGCGGGTCAACGATCGGCATGGGCATGGCGGTGGCGACGCCGTGCTGGCGGCGGTGGCCAAGACCCTGATCGCCGGCGTCCGTTCCGAGGATCTGGTGGCGCGCCTGGGCGGCGAAGAGTTCCTCATCGTCCTGCCCGGCACCCCGCCGGTCGGCGCGGCCATGGTCGCCGAACGCCTGCGCGCCGCCGTCGCGGCTCTCGGCGATCTGCCGGAGTCGATGACCGTCTCGCTGGGCGTTGCCTGCTGCCATCGTGACGAGAGCGCCGGCGAGCTGGTGCAGCGTGCCGACAACGCTCTGTACCGGGCCAAGCGGGAAGGCCGCGATCGCGTGGTCTGCGCTGATGGCCCCGACGATCTGGCGCAGGTGCGCCTTGAACCGGCCAAGCGCGAGCCGGGCGGGACGACTACCATCCATCGGGCGATCCGCGTGGTCGAGGGCGTGGTGCCCAAGGGCTGAGGTTCAGACTGGCGGCGGTAGCCAGCCCAGACGGCGGAGGGCGGCGTCGATCTCGCTCCAGGGTACGGCGTGCGCGGCTTCGCCGCGCCGGGCGGCCAGGGCGGCGCCGACGCCGGCGGCCTGCCCCAGGGCGGCGGCGTCGCCGGTGACGCGGTAGCTGCTGTGGGCGATGAAGTCGCCACTGATGCATCGGCCGCCCATCAGCAGATTGTCGAGGCCGTCCGCGATCAGGGCGCGCATCGGGATGTCGTATGGCCGACTCTTCACCCCGGTCTTCTCGAAATCGCGGCTGCCGCTGTGGGACAGGGCGTGGACATCGACGCCGAAGGCGCAGCGCGTGACCGCATCAGGAAAGCGCGCCCCGCGCACCAGGTCGTCGGTGCCGACGACGTAGCGGCCGCGGATACGCCGACCCTCGCGCACGCCGATGTGCGCGCCGGTGGCGACCAGGCGCAGGCCCGACCAGCCGCCGCCGCTGGCGCGCAGGGCGGCGACGATGCGCTGGTACTCGGCGCGGGCCTGCACCGTGGCGGTGGTGACCCCGTCGGCGTCGTCGCAGCGCACGCCGTACTGGTGGTTGGCCATCAGGCCGTACAGCCCGTCAGCGATGCGGAAGATGATCGGCTTGCCGTAGGTTGGCACCACGCCTTGGCCGGCGAGCCGCTCCAGCAGCCGCTGCGTGTCCTGCCAACCCTCGTTGCTATCGCTGCGTACATATGCGCCGATGCCGGCATCGTCGACCCCGGCAAGCAGGGCGATGAGCGACAATGGCTGGCATTTCCCGTCCTCGGGCCGTCCGACCTCAAAGGCACAGCCGGCGTGTGCCGCCAGATCACCGTCGCCGGTGCAGTCGACGAACTGCCGTGCGGTCCAGGCCTCGCGGCCGGCCCGGCTCTCGGTGATGGCGGCGGTGAGGCGGTCGCCGTCGCGCAGCGTGGCCACCACCCGGGTGTGATAACGCAGCCGGATGCCGGCGGCGGTGGCCAGCTCCTCCAGCAGCAGCTTCAGACTTTCGACGTCGCAGGCGATGCCGCGCGAACGAGACAGCGCCGGTTGGGCGAGTCCACGCGCGGTCAGCGTCGTGATCAGTTCACCGAGGATGCCGCCCTTGTCGCGATGGTCGAGAATCCACGCCAGCAATCCGCTGGTCCAGATGCCGCCGAGGCAGCCTTGCGCCTCTAGCAGGATGGTCCGGGCGCCGCCGCGCGCTGCCGCCAGGGCAGCGCAGAAGCCGGCCGGACCGCCGCCGGCGACAAGCACGTCGCAGTCGGCGACGATGGCGGTGGAATGGGCTGGTTCGGTGCAGGTCTGCATGCTGGCAGTCTAGCACGGCAGGTCCGGCTGACGAGTGTCGGCTTCATCCAGCGAGGTAGACTTTTCAGCCAGCCGCGCGTGCCCGCCAGGTCCCGGGGGTACAGCCATGGGCGCACTGGAACAGGCGGGCGAGGTAGCGGTGGTCGCGCAGTCCGCAGCGCCTGGCCACCTCGCCGATCTCCAGATCGGTCAGGGCAAGCAGTCGCCGCGCGCGGCTCAGACGCACCTCGGTAAGCAACTGTGGCCAGGTCATGCTGCAGACCCGCCGGACCAGACGCGAGGCGCTGCGCTCGGACAAGCCGAGATGGGCGGCCACATCGGCGAGCGAGCAGTCGAGGTTGAGGTGCAGGGCGGCGAAGGCACGGATGCGCTGCGCCTCGTCCTGGCGCTCTGGCGGACCGGCCAGGAGGCGCTCGCAGTGCGAGGCGAGCAACTGGGCGAGCAGCAGGGCGTCCTCCAGCCGCTGCGGATCGTCCAGACCTGGCGGCTCTGGGGCGCGGGCCGGGCGGGTTGCGGACTGGGGATCGTGCTGCACCTCCGGCGGCACGGCCCGGCCGGTCCAGCGCCAAGGGCCGAGGAACACCGCCCCGGTCTGGCCGTCGGCGTCACGGATAGGCACGTAAGCCTCGATCACCCCGGCATGGCAGCGCTTGAGGAACCCCTCGCCCAGACGGGTGGCGGTGGCCTGGCAAAAGCCGGCCTCGCAGCGCGTGCAGGCCCCCGACGTCTGCGCCTTCTGTCGGACGCAGAAGGGCGTGCGGTGCTGGATCCGGGCGCTGCCGACCAGGCCCTCCAGGCGGCCGGAGTAGTCGTGGAAGCACACCGTCCCCTCGGTGGCGCGCTCGACAGCAGCGATGCGGCAAGCCAGGTCCATGCTGGCGGCAGCATAGGTGTCCTGAATCCTACGCCCGAAAGAAGCCGAGCCCGGAACGGGGTGTGGACCATACAAGGTTCCGTCGGTACCGCCGCGTGATTCTATTAGCGGGGCTCTGCCCAATGCCCAGGGCTGATTTTGGGCGTCGCCCCGTTAGCTGGCTGTTGCTGCAGGGGCTGCGCCCCCTGGGGATTGGCCATTCCTGTTCGAGCGGTCCGGAGGGCCGCGCTCCGTGGGGGCGAATGTGCGACAACCCGGAGCGCGGCCCTCCGGGTCGCCTGAGAGTTGGGCCTTTTATTCAAGCTCTTGTCCGGCAACGGTTGCCCAGGAATAGCCAATCCCCAGGCGGGCTGAAGCCCGCGGTCCCTATGGTTCCAGCTTCCAGCGGATCACCACCAGGCCGTCGACGCGTTCGGCGGTGACGGTGAGCGATTCGTTGCCCTTGTGCCAGTGCTGCTTGATGTCTGACAGGCGTCCGTCGCCAACCCGGGTCCAACCGCTGTCGCTAAGCGGGGCGCCGACGTAGCGGGTCATCGCCTCGGGCGGCTGTAACTCACTGCGGGCGGCGGGAGCCTGCAGGGCCAGGGCCAGCCGGCGGACGGCGCCGTTGGCGATGGCGATGGCGACGTGGTCCTCGCCCAGCAGGGGCTTCCAGCCGGCCGGGGTGGGGATGTCCGGGAACTGGTCGAGGCGCAGTCCCGGCTGGCGCGGCGCCGGCGGGGCGTCGCCACGCGGGTCGGACGAGCAGGCGGACAGCGCGAGGAGGGCGAGCGCGATCGAAGCAGCCGAAGAAAAAAGGCGGGGTATCACGCCGGCCGGTAGGTGAACTGCGTGCCGGCAATCTGGATCACGTCGCCTGCCTTGAGCGGGGCATCGACCACCTTCTGGCCGTTGACCTTGACCGCGCGCCAACCACCCATCCCGACGATGCGGTGGCCGGCCTGGTTGCGCACCACCTTGGCCTGGATCGGCTTGACCAGGAAGCCCTTGGCCGGGATGTCGACGCTGTCGGCGGCCCCCAGTACGGTCTCGTCCTTGAGCAGGGGGACGACGACCTCGCGGCCGCCCTGCCTCAACGACAGGGCCATGCGCTTGCCGCCGACCTCGGAGGCCATCGCCTTGGCCAGCTGGGCCTGGTCGACGAACATGGTCATCTCGCCGCCCATGGCGCCGGGGCCTTTCTTGGCCGAGGCGGCGGCGGCACCGGCAGCGTAACCGTGCTGATCATAGACCAGGGAATGTTTGCCCAGGACGATGCGTTCACCGTGTTTAAGGGTGTGCTTCTGGATCTTGGTGCCGCCGACGTAGGTGCCGTTGTTGGAACCGCCGTCGACCACCGCCCAGCCATCGCCATCCTTGACGATGGTGCAGTGGTGTCGGCTTACGCCGAGGTTGTCGACCACGATATCGCAGTCCATCGCCCGCCCGACCTTCATCTGGTCCTTGTCGAGCGAGTGCTCCGACTGCGGGTCGGCGCCGAACATCACAGTGAGCTTGGCCATGTGCGGAGTCCCTGACGGCCGGGAAAGTAGGCGGGGGAGGGGCGTGGTCAACATCAGGCGGCAAGGTGGGGGGGGTGCGCTGCTGGACATGGGGGGGGCGCGGGGGGATATGGGCGGGCGGGTTAGGGCGGGCAGGCTACGGCCTCCGGCTCCCGACGCGGGCTGAAGCCCGCGGTCCTGGCGGCGTCTGCCCGGACGCCACCGGGGATTGCCCACGTCCCCCGTACCCCCACCATGATTTCCTTCATGCCAACAGCCGCCCTCCCCGCCACCCAGCAGGCCGTCCAGCTCGTCGGTCCCGACAAGCTCGAACTCAACCGCAGCAAGCCGGTGCTGCGCCCGGGGCCGACCCAGATCCTCGGCAAGGTGGAATGCGTCGGACTGTGCTTCAGCGACATGAAGCTGCTGCACCAGTTCGACCAGCACGCCCGCAAGACCCCGGTGAAGGCCCACCTGGCGGAAGGCATCCTCAAGCAGATCCCAAGCTATGTGCCGGACGGCCAGCCGACCGTGCCCGGTCACGAGGCGGTGATCCGCGTGGTCGAGGTCGGCGCCCAGGTGAAGAGCGTCAAGGCAGGCGGCCGCTACCTGGTGCAGGCCGACTGGCGCGACCTCAAGACCGATAAGAGCAACGGCGCCTTCGGCTACAACTTCGAGGGCGGTCTGCAGCAGTACGTGCTGCTCGATGAACGCACCACCGTCGCCGCCGACGGCACCAGCTACCTCGTGCCGGTGCCGGACGACCGTTCGGCCAGCCAGCTGGCCCTGGTCGAGCCGTGGGCCTGCGTCGAGGACGCCTTCATCCACCGTGAACGCCAGTTGCTGAAGACGGGCGGCACCCTGCTGCTGGCGGTCGTCCCCGGGGCCAGCGTCGACTTCGCCGGTCTCGACCTCACGCGTTCGGGCAGGCTGCTGTGCCTCGGTGCCGCCTGCGGCGGCGACGGTTTCACCTGCGTCGAACTGGCGGCGCTCAAGCCTGGCTCAATCGACGACCTCATCGTCGTCGGTGCCGATCCGGTTTTCCTCGAATCGCTGTGGCCGCTGCTTGCCACCGACGGTCTGGCCCTGCTGGCGCAAGCTGGCGGCAGCTACGGCCGGCCGATCTCGACCCCGGTCGGGCGCGTGCACTACGGCAACGTGCGCCTCGTCGGCACCACCGGCAACCGGCCGGCTGACGCCCAGGCGCGCATCCCCGCCACCGGCGACGTGCGGCCGGGCGATGGTGTGCATGTCATCGGCGCTGCCGGCCCGATGGGTTCCATGGCTGTGCTGCGGCTGGTCTCGCTGGCCGACGGCGGCACCACCGTCGAGGGCAGCGACATGAGCGACGAGCGTCTTGCCGTGCTTGGTGCCAAGGCCGAGCCGGTGGCCAAGCGTCGCGGCGTGCCGTTCCGTCTGTTCAATCCCAAGGCAGGCGGCAAGCCCACCGCGGGCGGACGCTACCACATGGTCATGGTGCCAGTGCCGGCGGTGGTCGCCGGGGCGGTCGTTGACAGCGCCGACGGCGGCATCGTCAACATCTTCGCCGGCATCGCGTCCGAGATCAGCGGCCCGGTCGACCTCGACGCCTACTGCCGTAAGGGCCTGTACTTCGTCGGCACCTCTGGTTCGACCATGGAGGACATGCAGGTGGTGTTGGGCAAGGTTCTCGCTGACCAGCTTGATACCAACCTGTCGGTCGGCGCCGTCACCGGCTTCGGCGGCGCGATCGAAGGCCTGGAGGCGGTGAAGACCGGCAAGATCAGCGGCAAGATCCTGGTCTACCCGGACCTTGGCGACTTCCCGCTCACCGAGCTGTCGGCGCTGGTCGCCCAGTTCCCGTCAATCGGCCCCAAGCTGAAGGATGGTTGCTGGAGCCGCGATGCCGAGGTCGAACTGCTGCGCGTCGCCGCCAAGGCCTAGAGTTTTCCGCAACATCCTGCAACGCTGCTTGCTGCCTCGTCGGCGGCGAGATCCTGGCAGCATGCCCTCCCTGCGTGCCCTGGCCCGCGAACTCGGTCTGTCGGCGGCGACAGTCTCGCGTGTTCTCGCCGGCCGGCCGCAGGTCGCTGACCGGGTACGGGCCCGCGTGCTCGCTGCCGCGGCAGCGGCAGGATTGGCGGCGCCGTCGGCCGGCGCTGCTGCCGGGCGGCGTCTGCTTGCGCTGGTTGATCGCGGTTGGACCGGTGGTCGCGGCGGGGCAGCGCTGGCCGATCTACTTGGTGGGGCGGCGCAGGGGGCGCGCCAAGCTGGTGCCGTGCTGCTCACCCTGGCGGTCGACGGTCAGCAGCGTGGCGGGTTGGCGACGCTGCCTGCGGCCCAGCGCCTGCGGCCCAGCGCCCTGCTGCTGTGCCACTGGCGCGACGATGGCGCGATGGCCGAGCTTGCTGCCGAGCTGCCGACCGTGGTGGTCAGCCAGCCGCCGGCCGATCCGTCGCCGGTACGGCACGCCACCTTCGATGCCCACAACGGCGTGCTGCGGCTGCTCGACCATCTGCTTGGATTCGGCCACCAACGCATCGCCTTTCTCGGCGATGCCGCGACTGGCTGGCGCGGCCACGAACGGCTGGGTGCCGCGCAGGCCGCCGCCCTGCATCGCGGCACCGACCTGCGCACCCTGCGTATTGACGGGAAGCGGGGCTGGACCGCCGTGCGGGCGGCGCTGCGGGCCGGCGTGACTGGCTGGATCTGCGATGCGCAGAACACAGGCGAGGCCCTGCTGGAGCGCTGCGCCGCCTGGGAGGTGCGCGTACCCCGGGATGCCTCGGTCTGCGGTTTCTTCTTTTCGCCGCCAGCGTCCGGGGCGGTGCATCTGACCGGCATGCGCGGCGACTGGCACGCCGTCGGCCGCATCGCCGCACGCTGGGCCCTGACCCGGCCCGACCGTCTCGATCCCGGCACCAGACTGCTGGTGCAGAGCCGGGTCGAGCCCGGCGACACCACCGGACCGGCACCGCGTGGTCAGCGCCCTCGGCTGCGCCCGTGAACGGCCGTAGACCCGACGATACCGGACGCATCCTCGGCCTCGCCCGGCGTGCCGCTGCCACCGGTGAGTCGATCGTCCGTCCGCTGGCCTGGACGTGGGATGATCCGCGCGCTGTGACGGTGCAGAACCAGTTCCTGCTTGGCGACGACCTGCTGGTCGCTTCGGTGGTGGTCAAGGGTGCTCATTCGCGCAGTCTGCTGCTGCTGCCGCCCGGCCGCTGGCGCGACGACGCTAGGGTGACGCATGACGGTGGCGGTGTCATCACCGTCGACGCACCGCTCGACCGTCTGTCTCGTTTCGTCCGGCAGAGGCAGTGCGCGTCCTGATCGTCAGCTGCTGGCGCCGGCTGCGACCGTGTCGACGAGATGAATGGACGACGAGTTCGATGAAACCAGGTAACTACTCAGCCGGGTTCCCGGCTGAGTAGTTACCTCAATTGTTCATTCGCTGAATGTGCCAGCGAATAAGCAGTTCTAGGTAAGAACCACTACGGGAACGACCTTCGTCCGCCGGATACGGACGATTTCTGCATAGATCGACCTACGAGTGACGCCGGCCGGCTGGCGCCGTCACGGCATCCACGCCCGCACGCTCGCGCCCGCAACCGTCAGGTCTCCGGTGTCGCAGCTCCGCCCGTCAGAAGGATGCGTGAAGTTCCACCGTCCGGTCGCCGGCGCGGTGAAGCCGTTATAGACGAACAGGGCGCAACGCGTGCCATCTGTGCGTAGGACCGCCCACTGCTCTGGGACGCCGCCGCTGAGTACCCGCGCCAGGCCCAGCCGTGCCAGCGCGGCAGTGTACATCGCGGCATGCTCGCGCTTCTGATGGATCCAATGCAGGCCGAGCAGGGCCACGCGGCCGCCGCCAGGCAGACGGTG
>JBBREK010000106.1:0-13959 GCA_038203025.1 Planctomycetota bacterium | reverse complement strand
CCTGATCCGCGCCGCCGGGCTGCCGCTGGCGGCCCCGAGCGCCAACCGCTTTGGCCGCATCTCGCCGACCACCGCTGCGCATGTCGCCGAGCAGCTGGGCGATGCTGTCGCCGGCATACTCGACGGCGGGCCCTGCCGGATCGGCGTGGAAAGCACCGTCTTACGGCCCGATCCCACGCCGGTGGTGCTGCGTCCGGGCGGCGTCACCCGCGAACGGCTGGCCGAGGTCCTGGGTGAAGCGGTGGCCCTGGCCGACCGCGCCACGCGCGGCGAGGCCCTGCCCCAGGAGGCGCCCGGCCTGCTCGCCAGCCACTACGCGCCACGGGCGCCCTTACGACTGCGTACCCCCAGCGAGGCCTGGCCGGCCGGCGCCGCGCTGCTCGCCTTCACCGGCGCCGACCTGCCGCCAGGATCCTCGTCAGCCGTTCTGAGTCCTGCTGGCAATCTCGCCGAAGCCGCCGCCAACCTGTTCGCCCGCTTGCGCCAGCTCGATGCGCTCAGCCCACGGCTGATCGTCGCCGAATTGGTGCCGGATCACGACCTGGGCGAGGCGATCAACGACCGCCTACGCCGCGCCGCCGGACTGGGCTGACGCGAGACGACCGGACGACCGGACGACCGGACGACCGGACGACCGGACGACCGGACGATCTCCTCAGCGCTTGCCGCCGATCGCAGGCTGCAATTGGGTGGAATTGCCGCGCTGGATGCCGCGGAACATCATCTCCATCTCTTCCGGGTTGTCCGAGTTCGCCAACGCGTCTTCACGGCTGATATGGCCTTTTTCGTAGAGGCCGAAAAGGCTCTGGTTGAAGGTCATGCAGCCGAAATGGATGCTGTCGCGGATCGCTCCGCCCAGGTCTGGAGTGCGCCCCTCCTCGATCATCTGCTTGATGGTCGGGGTGGCGATCATGACTTCGAGTCCGGGCACGCGGCCGGCGTTGTCCTTCTTGGGGATCAGGCGCTGGCTGATCACCGCCTGGAACACCATCGACAGTTGCATGCGCACCAGCGCGTGCTGGTAGGGCGGGAAGAAGTTGATGATGCGCTCCATGGTCTGCTGCGCGTTGATGGTGTGCAGCGTCGACAGCACCAAGTGGCCGGTCTCGGCTGCGTCGATGGCGGCGTTGACCGTCTCGACGTCACGCATCTCACCGACCAGGATGACGTCAGGCGCCTCGCGCATGGCGTTGCGCAGGGCGCTCTTGAAGTCGCGCGTGTCGATGCCGACCTCACGCTGGTTGATCAGACAGCGCTCGTCGTTGTAGCTGTACTCGATCGGGTCCTCGATGGTGACGATGTGGCGGTTCACCGTCTTGTTCATGTACTGGATCATCGAGGCCAGCGTCGTCGACTTGCCGGAACCAGTGATGCCGGTGACCAGGATCAGGCCGCGGCGCATCAGGGCGATGCGCTCGAACTGCTCCGGCGGAAGACCCAGGCCCTTGAAGTCGGGGATGTCGCTTTTGACGTGGCGCAGGACGAAGCCGACGTTGCCGCGCTGCATGAAACAGTTGACGCGGAAGCGGCCGATGTCCGGATCCTCGAACGAGCAGTCGCACTCGTGCCCCTTCTTGAACTGTTCCTTGGCGTGCTCCTCGACCAGGACGAGGAAGGCGTCGCGCATGTCGTCCTTGGTCATGCTGGTGTTGCCCAGCTGGCGCACCGCGCCGTCGATGCGCACCCGCGGCGGACCGCCCACCTTGAGGAAGAGGTCGGACGACTTGAGCTGCACCATGGCGCGGAGGACTTCGCGGATGTTCATGTCCAAGGGATACGCTGCCCCCGGCGGGTCGGCAAGCGCCGAGCGCCCAGCACTGCCGTGCATCGCACCCAGGAGATCGGGCAGGGCCATCCATTGCCCCAGGTCGAACATCCCTATCCTTCCCAACTGTATAGACTTGGGACGCAGCGGATCGAGGACCGTAATCACCTAGCTCTGCGATTCGCGCGAAACCCGAAACCCGACCCCCCCCCCCCCCTCCGATGCCTTCGCCCATCACCCGCCTCGTCGTCCTCCAGCATGTCCCCCTCGAAGGACCGGTGCGCATCGGCTCGGTCGCCGAGCGCCTCGGCCTGAAGGTTGAGATCGTCCGTCTCGATCAGGGCCAGCCGGTACCCGTCGCCCCGTCCGGTGCCGTGCTTGTCGTCATGGGTGGACCGATGGGCGTTGCCGACCTGGACGACGCCAAATACCCCTTCCTCAAACCCGAGATCGCCCTGCTACGGCAATGCCTGGCCGAGGATCGTCCGGTCATCGGCGTGTGCCTGGGCAGCCAGTTGCTGGCGCATGCCGCCGGTGCCGAGGTCGTACCGTTGCACTGCGGTGATCCGCCGCAACGGCATCGCGAGGTCGGCTGGGGAGCGATCCACTGGCTGAAGGATCCGGCCGAAGAGCCAGCCCTGTCCGGCCTGGAACGCGCCGAGTTGGTGCTGCACTGGCACGGCGACGCCTTCGCCATCCCGCCGGGGGCCGAACACCTCGCCGCCAGCCTGCCGTGCCCGGCCCAGATGTTCCGCATCGGCCGCTGCTATGGGCTGCAGTTCCACATCGAAGTCGACGAGGCGACGGTGCGGACCTGGATCGAGGCCGATGCCACGTTCATCCGCAGCGCCAACGGCGCAGACGGCGCTCAGCGCATCCTCACCGATACCGCCCGCTTCATGCCCGTGCACCGCCCGCGTGGCGACCGCCTGATCGGCAACATCCTGCGCGCGGTCATGGCCGGGGGCTGCCCGAACTGACATGGCGGACACCGTCCTCTGCCCAAACTGCGCCCGGCCGTGCCGAACCGACCGCGCCGACCACGATGGTCGCCTGATCTGCAGCGCCTGCGCAGCGATATTCGTGCCCCAGACGCGTAACGAAGGCTCGGCGACGGTGTCGCTGGGCGGGGTGGCGGTCGATGCCGACCCGCGACCCGTGCCGACCGCCGTGCCGGTGAGCGCCAACCTCGACGCCGACCTACGCGTCAGCGTCACCCTGGCGCCTGCCGAAACTCCCGAGACGACCACCGCCATCACCCACCGCCGCACCGTCGGCGAATTGCTGCGTGGCGGCCACAACGAGAAGTACGTGGTCGACGGCGAACTCGGCCGTGGCGGCATGGGCGCCGTGCTGCGCGTGGTAGACCGCGACCTGCATCGCGACGTAGCGATGAAGGTGCTGCTCAACGACCAGGGCGAGCGCGACCGTCGGCGTTTCATCGAGGAGGCGCAGATCACCGGCCAGCTTGAGCATCCGAACATCGTCCCCGTGCACGACATCGGCGTCGACGGCAATGGCAGCATGTTCTTCACCATGAAGCTGGTGCGCGGCCAGAGCCTGGCTGACGTCCTCGATCTGGTGCGGCGGGGCGCCCCAGAGTCGGCGGCGTGGAGGCGCTTCCGTCTGCTACGTATCTTCATCCAGGTGTGCAACGCCGTGGCCTTTGCGCACAGCCGCGGGGTCGTCCATCGTGACCTCAAGCCGGGCAACGTCATGCTCGGCGACTTCGGTGAGGTGCTGGTCGCCGACTGGGGTCTGGCCCGGGTGCTGCCCCCAGAGCGTCGCGCCGCCGCCCGCACCGCCGCCATGGCCGCTGGCACCGCCGCGGCCGTGCCGGTCGACGATCCGGGGCCGACCCCGCCGACTGGGCCACTGGAGGACATGGAGGACCGCCTCGCAACCGTGGTGCAGAGCTTCCGCAGCGGCAAGGAGACGGTGCAGGGCACGGTCGAGGGCACACCGGTGTACATGCCGCCCGAGCAGGCCCGCGGCGACCTCGAACAGGTCGACGAGCGCAGTGACATCTACGCCCTTGGCGCCATCCTCTACGAGATCCTCACCACCCATCCGCCGGTGTGGGGGCGGACCGTCGACGAGGTGTTGGACAACGTCGTCAACCACCGCATCACCCCGCCCGGCGCCCGCGCCCCCGACCTGGACGTCCCCGCCGACCTCTCGGCCATCGCCCTGAAGGCCCTGTCGGCGGAACGCCACCATCGCTACCAGACCTCGGTCGGCCTGCGCCAGGACATCGAAGCGCATCTCGAACACCGCTCGGTCAGCGCCCGCGATGACACCGCCCTGGAGATGCTCGGCAAGCTGCTGCGGCGCAACCGCACCGCCGCCCTGGTCGGACTGATCTCGCTATCGATCCTCGGCGCCGTCCTGGTGGTCAGTTTCCGCACCATCCAGCGCGAACGCGACACCGCCCGCGAGCGCCGCGACGAACTGGCCAGGACGGTGACAGAACGCGACGAGGAAAAGGATGGCCGGCTGAAGGAGCAGAAGCTCGCCGCCCCGGCACTGGTG
The DNA here is from genome assembly GCA_038203025.1 of Planctomycetota bacterium. GTDB lineage: Bacteria > Planctomycetota > UBA11346 > UBA11346 > UBA11346 > UBA11346. The sequence goes on along the minus strand of JBBREK010000106.1, from coordinate 9,662 downwards.
TCGAAGGCGCGTCAGCACACCGCCGCCAAGGAATGGGCGGATGCCGCCGACAACGTCAACCTCGCGCTGCGCTACGACCCGACCCTAGCCGCCGCCCATCTACTACGCGGCCAGCTGCTGGTGCATGAACGGCAGTGGGCCCTGGCCAGCCGCTCGCTCGCGGACTACCTCGCACTGAGCCCGCTCGATGACGATGCGCGCAAGCTGGCCGGGCTGTGCGACGAGGCAGTCGCCACCGAAACTTCCGCCGTGGTCACCGCCATCGCCGACCGCCTGGTGCGCATGGGCCTGGGTCCGATCGCCGAAGACCTGTTCGCGCGCGGCCAAGAGAAGGTGGAAGTCTACCGCAAGCAGCTCGAACTCGCCTTCCCCGGCTGCACTGCTCGCGGCTTTTGGGCCGACAAGGACGGCATGCTCTACCTCGACGGCCTGCGCGACCGCCAGGACGTCACCGATCTGTCGGCCCTCGCCGGCATGCCGATCGTCCGCCTGCGCATCCCGCGTACCAAGGTCATCGACCTAGCCCCGCTGCGCGGCATGCCCCTGACCGACCTCGACCTCGCCGGCACCGAGGTGCGTGACCTCAGCCCCCTGACCGGGACACCGATGATCGCGCTAAACCTCGCCGGTACGCGGGTCGACAGCCTTGATCCGCTGGCCGGCATCGCCATTGAGGACCTCGACATCTCGGGCACCGAAGTGCGCAGCCTGGAGGCCCTGCGCGGCGCACCGCTGCGCGTGCTGCGCGCCATGCGCAGCAAAGTCGACCGCCTGGTCGGGCTGGAGGGTTCGCCACTGCACGAACTGGACCTCAGCAACACCCAGGTCGAGGACCTCGGGCCGCTCGCCGGCAGCCGCATCTCGGCCCTGCGCCTTTCCGGCACCCGGGTCCAGGACCTGACGCCGCTCACCGGCGTCCCGCTGACCCGGTTGGCTATCGATGCCACGCGCGTCACCAGCCTGGAGCCGCTCGCCGGCATGCCGCTCCGGCAGCTGCAGCTGGCCGGTTGCCAGATAGCTGACCTCAAGCCGCTCAAGGGTATGGCCCTCTCCGAACTCGACCTCACCGGATTGCCGATCACCGAACTGGTGCCACTGGGCGGCATGCCGCTGGCCACGCTAAACCTGACCGCCACCGGGGTCACCGACCTCGGCCCCCTGCGCCGGCTCCGCCTGACCACTCTGGTGCTCGCCGACACCAAGGTGGCCGATCTCCGCCCCCTCGCCGGCCTGCCGCTGACCACCCTCGACCTCTCGCATACACCGGTCGTCAGCCTAGAACCGCTGACCAGCTGCCCACTGCAATCACTGATCATCGACGGCATCCCCGCCGACAGTCTGAAACCGCTGGCCAAGACCCCGCTGCGCGACCTGCGCATGCTTGGCGCCCGCGCCACCGACCTCGTCCCGCTGACCGAGACCCCCCTCGAACGCCTGGTCTTCACCATGGGACCGGGTATCGCCGGCCTGCGCGAGCTACGCGTCATGCCCAGCCTGCGTCAGATCGGCACCACCTGGGACGGGACCTGGATCCACGTCCCCCAGGCCAAGGACTTCTGGCGCCATCTGGACAGCCGCGACAAGCGATGAGCCGGTTGCATAGCAGGTAAGGCCTGGGCGGATGCGATTGCCCGACCGGGACCGTGATCTAGGGTCTTGGCAGTGGCCACCACCTCCCCCCTGACCCAAGCCGCCGAACGCCGCCTGCGCCAGCCGCAGACCCGCGGCGCGTTCCGGCCGATTGATGCAGCACGCCGGCAGCTCGGCCTGCTCCAAGTGAGCGACGGAGCCGGCCAGGCGGCGGTGTCCTGGCTGATCGACCTCGATGCCCAGCGCGTCGCCGATGCGCGATTCCTCGCCTACGGCTCACTGTGGAGCCATCCCGTCGCTGACGCCTTCACCCAGCTGACGCGCGGCATGAGCGTGGCTGAGGCCTGCGCCATCCGTCCAGCCACGGTCGAGGCTATGCTGCGCGACCAGCCCGGTGTGCCGGCCTGCTCCGATGCGGAACTGGCCTTCATCCCCGACCTGCAGCAGCGGGCCCTGGCCATCCTGCCGATGGTCAAACTACTGCCCAAGCCGGTCGAGAAGCAGGTCTACCAGCGCAAGCGCCAGCAGGACTGGTCGGAGACCGACAAGCGCTGGCTGCCGCTGTCGCTGCTCAAGAAGATCAAGGCCGCCGACGAGGCGGTGAAGCGTGTACTGGCCGACAAGGCGCCATCGGCCTCACACCGGATCGAAGGCCTGCACGACGATTTCCGCGTCGTCATCATCCTCACCGGCATCTCGACCGAGGAACGCGAGACACTTGGACTGTTCCTGACCAGCGGCCTCAAGGCCATCCACCCAGACCTGTCCGTTGAACTGGCCGACGACCGGACCGGAGGCAAGGCATGACCACCTACACCGCCGAGGACTACAAATACGGCTTCAAGTCCGACATCGAGGCGGTCAGCCTGGCGCGTGGACTGAACGAGGACATCGTCCGCCAGATCAGCGCCGCGCGTGGCGAACCCGACTTCCTGCTGCAGTTCCGCCTCAAGGCGTTCGCCGCGTTCTCCAAGATGACCGAGCCGAGCTGGGCGCGGGTCGACTACCCGCCGATCGACTACCAGGCGATCAGCTACTATTCGACGCCGAAGAACGCCGAGAAGCACGCCTCGCTCGACGAGATCGATCCCGAGATCCTCAAGACCTTCGAGAAGCTGGGCATCCCGCTTGATGAGCAGAAGCGCCTCTCCGGCGTCGCCGTCGACGCCGTCTTCGACTCAGTGTCGGTGGCGACCACGCACCAGGCCAAACTGTACGACGCCGGCGTCGTGTTCTGCTCGATCGGCGAGGCGGTGCGCCTCTACCCGGCCCTGGTCGAGCGCTGGCTAGGCAGCGTCGTGCCGGTGGGTGACAACTGGTTCGCGGCGCTCAACAGCGCGGTGTTCTCCGACGGTTCATTCGTCTACATCCCGCCGCACGTGCGCTGCCCGCTGGAGCTGTCGACCTATTTCCGCATCAACAATACGGAAAGTGGCCAGTTCGAGCGCACCCTGATCATCGCCGACCAGGGCGCCCACGTCAGCTACCTCGAAGGCTGCACCGCGCCACAGACCTCGAAGAACCAGCTGCACGCTGCCGTGGTCGAGTTGGTCACCTTGGACGACGCCGAGATCAAGTACTCGACGGTGCAGAACTGGTACGCCGGCGACCCGGTCACCGGCCTGGGCGGGGTCTACAACTTCGTCACCAAGCGCGGACTCTGCCGGGGCGCCCGCTCGAAGATCAGCTGGACCCAGGTCGAGGCCGGCAGCGCGATCACCTGGAAGTACCCCAGCTGCGTACTCAAGGGCGACGATAGCATCGGCGAGTTCTACTCGGTGGCATTGACCAACGGGCGCATGCAGGCCGACACCGGCACCAAGATGATCCACATCGGCAAGCGCACGCGCTCGACCATCATCAGCAAGGGCATCAGCGCCGACCGCAGCCGCAACGTCTACCGCGGCCTGGTCCAGGTGATGAAGCCGGCCGAAGGGGCGCGCAACTACACCTGCTGCGACTCGATGCTGGTGGGCAAGGACTGCGAAGCCCACACCTACCCCTACGTCGACGTGCAGCGCGACGACGCCCAGGTCGAACACGAAGCCTCGACCAGCCGGCTCAGCGAAGACCAGTTGTTCTACCTGCAGGCTCGCGGCATTGGCCACGAAGAGGCGGTCGGCGCCATCGTCAACGGTTTCGCCAAGGACGTGCTGGCGGTCCTACCAATGGAGTTCGCCGCCGAAGCGCGCAAGTTGCTCCAGATCAAACTCGAAAACTCCGTCGGCTGATAGGCTTTCCCACGATGACCGCCCTGCTGTCCATCAATGACCTCTCCGTCACCGTCGCTGGCCTTACCGTCGTCAACGGCCTGTCCCTCACCGTCCCTGCCGGCGAGGTGCATGCGATCATGGGGCCGAACGGCTCGGGCAAGAGCACCCTGGCCAAGGCCCTGGCTGGTCACCCCAGCTACGCCATCAGCGGTGGCGGGGCGACCCTGGCGGGCGCCGATCTGCTGGCGATGGAACCGGACGCCCGCGTCCACGCCGGCCTGTTCGTCGGCTTCCAGTACCCCACCGAGGTGCCGGGGGTGAACAACGCCGAGTTCCTGCGCCTGGCCTGGAATGCCCGGCACAAGGCGGCTGGACAGGCCGAGGTGACGGCCAAGGACTTCGCCCCGATCCTCGCCGAGCGGATCCGCGCCAGCGAGGCGCCGGAGGACTACGCCGAGCGCCAGCTCAACGCCGGCCTCTCCGGCGGACAGAAGAAACGCAACGAGATCCTGCAGATGTACGTGCTGGAGCCGCAGCTGACCATCCTCGACGAGACCGACTCCGGCCTCGACATCGATGCGATCAAGGCGGTGGCGCGCGGCATCAACAGTTTCCGCCGGGCAGACCGTGGCATCGTCCTGATCACGCACTTCCAACGCCTGCTCGAACTGGTCAAGCCCGACCGCATCCACGTGCTGGTCAAGGGCCGCATCGTGCACAGCGGCGGGCCCGAGCTGGCGACGCAGCTGGAGGCCGAAGGCTACGACCGCTATGAAGGCTGACCTGCCGACCGCGGCCGACGAGGACTGGCGCTACGTCAACTGCCGCCCGCTGGCCGAAGCGGCCGCGAGCGGAGTCGCCGACCTGCCCGGCGAGCCCTGCCCTCCTGACTCCTTCCCCCCAGCCACCGATACAACCCACCTCTGGGCGCTTGCCCCTGGGACCGCGCGCCGCTGGCGCGCTGCGGGTGACCACACGATCACCGACCGAGGCGGTTGCTGGGCCCTCCTGCTCGACCTCCCAGCCGGCGCCCAGCTCCACCTGACCATCGACCGCCAGGCCGGCCCCGGCCGCTCCGCCACCTGGCTCCACGCCGTACTCGGCCGTGGTGCCAGCTTGACCATCGATGACCGCAGCGACAGCCCGTGCGGCATCCAGCTGGCGGCGATCAGCGCCAGCGTGGCCCAGGACGCCAGCGCCGAACTGCGCGTCATCCAGCACGGTGGCCCACTGCAGCGCCATCGCCTTGAACTCAGCCTCGACGGTCCCGGTGCCAACGGCGCCATGCGCGTCGCCGCCGATCCGCATGGCGATCACCAGGCCCACGTCCTCACCCGCGTGGTGCACGCCGTCGGCCTGACCACCAGCCGGCAGCTGATCAAAGCAGTGCTGCGCGAGCGCAGCCGCGCCAGCTTCGACGGCCTGGTCACCATGCTCAAGGGCGCCGACGGCTCGACCGCCGAGCAGCGCGACCACAACCTCGTGCTATCACCGCTGGCCCGCGCCGACACCCGGCCGCAGCTCGACATCCGTGCCGATGAGGTGCAGGCCAACCACGGCGCGACCATTGGCGCCCTCGACGACGAGGAGCTGCTCTACCTGCGCGCCCGCGGCCTCGACGCCAGCACCGCCCGCGAACTGCTGACCTGCGCATTCCTCGACGAGGTCCTGGGAGCGATGAGCTCCAGCTCGTCGCCTGGGCCCACCCCATGACCTTCGACGTCACCGCGATCCGCGCCCAGTTCCCCGGCCTCGACGACGCGCGCGACGGCAAGCCCTTCGCCTACCTCGACACCGCCGCCACGGCGCAAAAGCCGCGCTGCGTCATCGAGCGTATGGCGTCACTGCTCGGCGCCGAGTACGGTACGGTGCATCGCGGCCTCTACCGCCGCGCCGCGCACACCACCAAGCTCTACGAGGATGCCCGCACCAGCGTCGCCCGCTTCCTCAACGCCGATCGTGCCGAGATCGTCCTGACCGCCGGCTGCACCGACGCGATGAACCTGGTCGCCCACGCCTGGGGCCACGCCAACCTCAAGCCCGGCGACCGCATCCTGGTCAGCGGCATGGAGCACCACGCCGGTCTGGTCAGCTGGCAGACGGCTGGCTTCGCTCCCGAACCGATCCCGCTACGCGACGACGGCTCGCTCGACCTCGACGCCTACGACCGCCTGCTCGCCCAGGGCAAGGTCAAGCTGGTCGGCTGCGTACACATCTCCAACGCCCTAGGCACGATCAACCCGGTCGCCGAACTGGCCCGCCGCGCCCACGCCGTCGGCGCCCTGTTCCTGGTCGACGCGGCGCAAAGCGCCCCGCACCTGCAGCTGGACGTGCGGGCGCTGGGCTGCGACTTCCTCGCCTTCGGCGGCCACAAGGTCTACGGCCCCAACGGCATCGGCGTGCTGTGGGCCCGGCCCGCGGTGCTGGAATCGATGCCGCCATGGCGCGGCGGCGGCGAGATGATCGAGCGGGTGTCCTTTGCAGGCACCACCTACGCCAAACCGCCGGCCCGCTTCGAGGCCGGCACCCCGCCGATCTCCGAGGCCATCGCCCTGGCCACCGCCCTCGACTGGCTGATGGCCCTCGACCGCGGTGCCGTCCGGGCCCACGAGGACGCGATGTTCGCCTACGCCGAGGAGCGCCTCGCCGCCGTCCCCGGTCTCAAGCGCATCGGCACCGCCGCGCAGCGCACCGGCGTGTTGTCCTTCACCCTGCCCGGCGCCCACCCCGCCGACCTCGCCAGCGTGCTCGACATGGAGAACGTCGCCATCCGTGCCGGCCACCACTGCGCCCAGCCGGTGATGGACCGCTTCGGCATCCCCGCCACGGCCCGCGCCTCGATCGGCATCTACACCACCCGCGCCGACATCGACCGCCTATACGACGGCCTGCGGACCTGCGTCCGGCTGTTCGCGTAGCACGCTAGACAACCCTCATCTTCGAGCTGAAGGCGATCTCTCCGAGATCCAGGCTTGCCAACAACACCATTCTGTAGCCAGAAGGGCAACCTTCATCCAACCAAGCACGTAAACCTCAACCGCCCCCCGGTCCACCTGGCCGGTTGTGGTTCGCCAGCCGGCCACTCGCGACTGGCGGTTCGGGGATACCGTGCCGCAGCGGATCGTCGGTCGCCTCCATCCACGTCTGCACCCATCCTCGTAATTCGGTCAGGGTCGTGACGTAGGCTGGATCGGCTGCCAGGTTGCAGGCTTCATGCGGATCGAAGGCAAGCTCGTAGAGCATCTCGTCGGGCCAGGGCCGGTCACCGTAGCCGAGGTCATTGAGAAACCTCTCCGCCGGGCCGGTATCGACGCCGCGTCCCTGGTCCGCCTTCCAGCTGCGGATGTACTTCCAGCGGGTCGTGCGCACGGCACGCAGCGGGCGGGGATCTGAACTCCAGTGGTAGGTCTGCTCGGTGAAGATGCGTTCGTGGATCTCGGCTTGGCCATCACGCAGCAGTGGCAGCAGCGAAACGCCCTGGCAATGCGCTGGCACCGCCTTGCCCACCACTTCGGCGATGGTGGGGTAGAGGTCCAAATGCTGCACCAGCGCATCGCTTACCCGACCGCCGGCGAAGAGGGAGGCGGGGCCGCAAGCCTGGTCAGTGGGTCCGCGCATGATCAGGGTGACGCCGGTGCCACGATCGGACAGGGTGCATTTCATCTCGCACACCCCTGGCCCGTGGTCGGTCGAGAAGATCACCAGGGTGTTGCGACGTAGTTCGGGGCGGTCGAGGGCGTTGAGTAGGCGGCCGATGTCGCCATCCATCAGTTCGACGCCCATGCGAAAGTTGGCCATCTCGCGCCGGGTCACGGCATTGTCAGGTAGATGCGGGAAGGTTGAGCAATAGCGGGCCCGCTCGTCGATGTCGTGGGGCTCGCCGTGTGGTTGCGATTCGATGAAGCAGCGCCGGTCGCCACGATTATCGCGATGTGGGTCGAGCAGCCCGACCGAGAGGAAGAAGGGCTGGGCATGCGCTTCGGCCAGGTACTCGACCGCAGCGGGCACGGTTAGGCGGGCATCGAAGTTCTGCGGCCCGTATGCAGTGTGATTGAGGAAGCGGCTGTAGGGCAGGTCGGTCAGCGGGTCGGCGAAGGGCTGGTGCGCCTCGTGCTGGACACCGGACAGCGCGGTCTCGTAGCCCTGCTCGCGCAGCCAGCCCGCCAAGTGCAGGCCATAGTCGTGCATGCGATAGCCCAGTCGCGGTGCGGGCAGGCCCATCATGCCGTTGACATGCGGATGCTGGCCGCTGAACAGCGCGGCCCGGCTAGGAGCGCAGCTGGGCGATGCGGCATGGCACTGGCGGAAGAGCACACCCTGCAGCGCCAGTCGCATCAGATTGGGGGCCGGTATGGCGTAACCGAAGGGCTCGCAGTAGCGACCGAGGTCGTGGGCATGGAGGTAGACGATATTGGGGCAGGTCATCGGCAGCAGTCCTCGACTGCATAAATACTAACTGATGTAATTGGCATTACATTTGTAAATATTGAACAATCTTGTAATTTTATAACATGGACAACATGGCTATCGTCAGACAGGCACTGGCCGGCGTGATCGACCGGATGCCCTTGGCCACCTGCCACCACGCCAGCGGTCAGGCCACGCCGCCGCTAGGCGCGACGGTTTCGGACTGTCACCGGCTGCTGGTCGCCGCCGCCGGGCGCAGCCGCATGCGCCTACCGCGCGGGGCAGACCCAGTCGTTATCGACCTGGCCGTCGGTGATGCCGTACTGGTCGATGCCCGGGCCTGGTCCCAGCCGCTGCCCGGCAACATGACCTTCGTCGTCCTGTTTGTGGATCGCGACCATTTGCGCATCGGCCATTGGCGGCAACAGCGCCAGCCTGGCGAGTCGGTACGCGTCATCCTGCCCGGTGTTCCGCCAGCCCTGCGCCTGGTACTGCAGGCGACGCTGGCCCTTGGCCAGAATCCCGCGCATGCCCCCACCCGCAGATGCCTGTTCGAGGCGGCACTGCACGAGGCGCAGCACCATCTGCAGACTGGAGGTGATGCGGTCTCGCCGGGTCGGCGACTGTGGCAGGCGGTATGCGGCTGGCTTGATCTGCACTTGGCTGAGCCGATCGACCGCCGCACGGTCGCCGCCGCCATCGGCGTGCATCCGGGCCACCTGTCACGCGTCTTCCGCACGCACGGCGAGGGCTTCACCGACGGTCTGATTCGCCGTCGGCTGGAGCGCGCCGTACATCTCCTGTCCACCAGCGACATGCCCGTCGCCGAGATCGGCCGCCGCTGCGGCTATCCCGACCCAGCCGCCTTCGCCAACGCCTGCCGGCGACGACTGGGGCGCAGTCCACGCGCCCTGCGTGGATGAAGGATCCAGGCAGACACGCATCGCTGTCCATATCGCGACACTGCAACCACGGCACGGAAGCCGCGCCGACATCGACCGCCTATACCACTGACTTCAGACCTGCGTGCGGTTGTTCCGGTCGTACGCTAGAAAGATGCCGTGGCAGGATCGGCCACCCCAAGAAGGCTCTCCTCTGGGGTCAGCGACTGCACGTGACCATCCACCATCAGATAGTTCGCCCGCTTGCGGTGCCGGGTCGGATGGCAGTAGCCCCAATCGTCAGGAGCGGATCCGGGGGCGTTGGTAGCGTAGTTCGGCCAGACATAGACCGATCCGAATTTCTTCGGTTCAAGGTTCAGGGATCCATTCCAGTAGGTGAGCGTCGGTTGTGAATCCCCCAACAGGATTCTACGTGACGGGTTGCGCACCGCGGATTGCTGCCAGATGTAGGCATTGGCCTGGGTCCAACTACCAATGTTACTGTTCCGGGTGGCCCCCAATGGCGTTGAGTTAAGCTCAAGCATCACAGGCGTCTTGCATAAGGGTGCAG
>JBBREK010000105.1:0-13992 GCA_038203025.1 Planctomycetota bacterium | reverse complement strand
TGGGGGGGTGCCTGTGTGGACCCGCCACGCGCGCCCCGGGAGCTGCGGTGGGGGGGGGAGCCCCTACCGGCTATGGTGTGGGCGCCGGGCCGGGGGGTCCCGGGCCGCGCCCGGCTCGGGGGTCCTAGGGGGATCGAGCTCCCCCTAGCTGCTGAGGGGAACATCGAGTCCAGCGAGCGCCGAAGCGCGTGGCGAGCGATGTTGGCGAGCCTGTGTGGACCAGCCACGCGCGCCCAGCGAGCAGCGCAGGACGGCGGAGTCCCAAACGGCGAACGTGAGTGAGCCGTGCCTGCGGGTCCAGGGCAGCGCCCTGGTCGGGGGTCCTAGGGGGATCGAGCTCCCCCTAGCTGCTGAGGGGAACACCGTGTCCAGCGAGCGCCGAAGCGCGTGGCGAGCGATGTGGGTGAGCCTGTGTGGACCAGCCACGCGCGCCCAGCGAGCAGCGCAGGACGGCGGAGTCCCAAACGGCGAACGTGAGTGAGCCGTGCCTGCGGGTCCAGGGCAGCGCCCTGGTGGGGGGTCCTAGGGGGATCGAGATCCCCCTAGACGCTTAAGCCAGCAGCTCGGTCAGGTCGTCGGGGCGGTGGCGGACGCCGACGAAGAAGGTGCCGAATTCGGCGTACCAGGCGCTTGCCGGGTCGTAGCGCATCTCGGTCACGAGCTTCTTGAAGACCATCGGATCGTCGGCGTGCAGGCTGACGCCCCACTCCCAGTCGTCGAGGCCGATGGCGCCGGTGACGACCTGGACGACCTGCTCGCGGTACTTGGCGCCGACCTGGCCGTGGCTGCGCATGAAGGCACGCCGCTCGTCGCCGATCAGGGCGTACCAGTTCTTGGACTCGCCGCGGCGCTTGCTCATCGGGTAGAAGCAGATGTGGCTATGGGGCGGGATCTTGCGGAACAGGCGGTCATCCAGGCCGGCGGTGTGTTTGGCCACCTCGGCGGCGTAGGCCTCGTCCCAGCCGGGGGAACCGGGTTGCAGGCCACGGCCAGCTAGCACGCGCCGCGCACCGCCGGTGGCCTCGTACAAGCCGAGTTCGATCACCGAGAGGAAGGAATAACTGGGCTTGAGGTAGTCGTGCAGGCGCAGGCGTCGGAAACTCAGCTCGGTCTGATCCAACGCTTCGAGATTCTCACGGTAGTGGAGGAACAGCAGGTCGGCCTTCTGGCCGACGATGCTGTACAGGGCGCTGTCGCCGCGCTCGGGCGCCTGGACGTGCTCAAGCCAGGCCTTCGCCTCTTCGATGATGTCGTTGCCGGCATTGCAGGCCCGCCACCGCGGCCAGTCGACCACATAGCAATCATGCAGGACGTACCAGCCCTCGCGGGTCTGCGGGACTTCAATCGGCGCTTCGCTCATGTCGGCACCATAGTGGGCCGGTCGGGTTCGGAAGGGGGGATCGCTGGCCCTTTCGCCGCCGCGCGCGAGTATGCCGCCATGGGACCACGACGCACGTTGACCAGCATGGAATTCCTCGTCCCGGAGGACGTGCGCATCGGCATGGACCGCGACGGCTGGCGGATCATCACGCCACGCAACCTCGGCGAGAAGACCCTGCAACGCGCCAGGGTTCTGCTGGAGAAGCTTGAGGCCTGCCAACCACCCGAAGACCCCGACCGGCTGGAACCGTTCTCTTTAGAAGAGATAGGCCTGCATGTCGCCAAGACCTTTGGCCTGCGCATCACGCATCGGCGTTTTCTGAAGCGCTAAGCATGGCATTGGTCGCCAGTGGCAATGATCTGACCATGCCGATGCTCCAGCCATGAGCACGCTGTCGGCCCTGGTGCCGCCGTCCGAACTCGCCCGGGTCCAGCGCCTGGAGGTGGTGGCCCGGATCATCGTTGAAGGCCTGATGTCCGGCGCCCATCGCAGCCCGCTTAAGGGAGCCTCGGTGGATTTCGCTGACCATCGACCGTATGTGCCCGGCGACGACCTGCGCCATCTCGACTGGAAGGTACTGGGTCGGGCCGACCGCCTGGTGCTCAAGCGCTATGAGGCCGAGACTGACCTGGGCTGCATCCTCGCCGTCGACGGCTCGGGCAGCATGGGCTACGCCGGCGGCCGGGCGGGGGTCAGTAAGTACCGCTATGCCGCCATGCTCGCTGCCGCCCTCGCCCACCTGACGCTGCAGCAGCAGGATCGCGCCGGGCTGCTGCTTTGGCACGAACAGGCTGCCAATGAATTGCCGGCCCGCTTCCAGGGCCAGCTGGAACGCATCTGCCGCGCCCTGGAGGCGCACCAGCCGACCGGCATCACCGACGCCGCCAAGGGGCTGGAGCACCTCACCGCCCCGGCGGCGCACCGCGGCCTGGTGGTGCTTATCTCCGACCTCATGGCCGAGCCCGAAGCCCTGACTGCGGCATGCGATCGTCTACGAACCCGTGGTCATGACCTGGCCGTGGTCTGGCTGCTCGATCCCGACGAACTGGATCTTGGCGTGCCGGGAGTCAGCCGCTTCCAGGGGCTGGAGGGTGAGGGCGAACTGCTCGCCGAGCCGCGCGCCCTGGCCGAGGCCTATCGCGGCCAGGTCGAAGCCCATCGCCGCATGCTGGCGACCCTGTGCCGTAGCCGCGCGGCGGCCCTCATCGAGTGCCGCACCGACGAGCCGCTGCACCTGCCGCTCAACCGCCTGCTGGTCGAACTCGACCGGCGGCGCTAGGCGCAGGCCCCCTGCACGGCGGTGTCGCAGCCGACCGGCATCTCCAGCCCGTATTTCGCCGCCTCTCGGCTCCAGAACGCCGGGTCGGTGCCGGCGGTGGTCAGATAGTTGCCGACCATGACGCAGTTGATGCCGGTCTTGAACACCTCGCCGACACGATCGCCGAACACGACCTCCTTGCCGCCGGCAACCATCAGGTTGCGGTCCGGCAGGGCGTAGCGCGCCACTGCCAGCGTGGTCAGGGCCTCGTCGGCATCCATCGGCCGGAGGTGCTCTAGCTTGGTCCCCGGCAGGGGGTTGAGGAAGTTCAAAGGTACCATATCCGGGGCGACGTAGGCGACCTGTTCGAGGAACTCGACGCGCTGCTGACGGGTCTCTCCCATGCCGAAGATGCCGCCGCTGCACAGGCCCATGCCGGCCTTCTTGATGAACTGGATGGTCCGCATGCGCTCCTCCCACGAGTGGGTGGAGCAGATCGAACCGAAATTGCTTGCCGCCGTCTCCAGGTTGTGGCCGTAGACCACCGCGCCGGCCTTGGCGATCTCGTCGGCGCAGCGCTGGCTTTCGAGGATGCCGAGGTTGACGTCCGGTCGGACCTTGCCGTTTTGGGCGAAGCGGCGGATCGATTCGGTGACCATATCCAGCTGGGTGCCTTCCTTGACTCCTTTCCAGGCGGCGACCAGCGAGACGGCCTGGGCGCCGTTGGCGGCACTGGTCGCGGCGCCGACCTGGATGTCCTCGTCGGGTAGCCATTTACTCTTACGGTAGCCGTCGTTCTCCGAGCCCGCGGCCTGGGCGCAGTACGAGCAGTTCTCCGAGCAGTTCCCGGCCTTGACGTTGATCACCGAGCAGGCCTTGAGCTTCAGCCCGACGAAGGCGGTGCGGATGCGTTGGGCACCGACGAAGAGCGCCTCGGCGGCGTCCGAACCGGGGGTGACGTCGAGCAGCGCGCGCAACTCGGCCGAGGAGGCTGCGTCGCCGGCGACGATGCAGTCGGCGAGCGCTGCGATGGCGGCGGGATCAGCAGACAGGGGTAGCGGCAGCGGCAGCGGGTTCATCATGACGCGGCAAAATATCGCCGGCTTCCGCCCATGCCACCGACGGTACGGGCAGCCTTCAGCTCGTGGCCAGGCGGACGAGCAGCTCTGCCCCGGCCCGCAGGCGATCATCTGGCACGGTATAACAGATGCGGATATGGCTGTCGCGCTCGCTGAAGACGCCGCCAGGGATGACCAGGCAGTTGTTGGCGATGGCCTGCTCGACGAACTGCTGGCCGCTGCGGCCGCCCGGGACCTTGGCCCACAGATAGAAGGCGCCGTCGGGCGAAGCCAGCTCGAAGGCTTGGCGGAGGATGCCTACGACCAGGTCGCGCTTGGCCTTGTAGGCGGCGAGGTTCGGCCGGTGGTCGACCTGCGGTCCGGCCAGCGCGCCGTACTGGGCCACCGACGGGGCGCAGACGAAGCTGTACTGCTGGACCTTGGTCATCGCCTCAATGACCGGCTGCGGGCCGCAGGCGTAGCCGCAGCGCCAGCCGGTCATGGCATAGCTCTTGGAATGGCCGACCAGCACCACGGTGTCGGGCAGGAAGGTGCTGATTGAGGGGCACGGCCCGTAGGCGAACAGGCGGTAGATCTCGTCCGAGATGACGGTGATGCCGCGCAGCTCGCAGACCTTGGCGATGCCCTGGAGGACGTCCGCCGGGATGATGCGGCCGGTCGGATTGGCCGGCGAGTTGATCAGCAATAGGCGGGTGCGCGGGGTACAGGCGCGTTCGATCGCCTCGGGGGTGGGCACGAAGCCGGTCGCGTAGGTGTCGAGATACACCGGCGTACCGCCGAACAGGCGCACCAGGTGCTTGTACATGACGAAATACGGGTCCGGGATCAGTACCTCGTCGCCGTCCTCGACCAGGGCGAGCAGGGCGAGAAACAGCCCGCCCGAGACGCCGCTGGTGATGAGGATCTGGTCGTCAGCCCACTGACGGCCGGTGTGGGCGTGCTCTTCGCGCAGCGACAGGGCGCGCAACTCACCGAGTCCCTGGGTCTGGGTGTAGCTGTTGCGGTCGGCGCGGATGGCGGCGCAGGCCGCATCCTTGATCCGCTCGTCGACCGGGAAATCCGGTTGGCCGATCGACAGGTTGATCGGGTCCTTGAGCGACTTGGCGAGGTCAAAGATGCGGCGGATGCCGGAGGCATCGACGCGGCCAACGCGGGCTGCGAGCTTCATAATTCCATTGATACTGGGAGCTGGGTTATTGTCGGGCGGGATAGAGCAGGGTGCGGGGAATTCGATGTCATTGCCCCTTGGGGTCGGGGGTCGGGGATTGGGGTCGGGTGAATGGAACTGTTGCCGTGGTTGTGAAACGGGAAGGAGCTGAGGTTTTATCTGAGAAAGAGGTGGAAGTTCTAGACGTCGGTCCGAGTCAACGACCCCCCGACCCCCGACCCCGAGGGGCAATGTTAACGCCTCTTCACCATGGTCAGGCGGTTGTGCTGGCCGGTCTCATGATGGTAGTCGACCACGTCCATGATCTTGCGGATGAGGAAGATGCCCAATCCGCCGGCCTTGCCGGCGGCGACGTGGCGCTGGATGTCGACGTCGGTCATTGAGCGTGGATCGAACGACTCACCCTGGTCGATGATCGAGATGGTGAACGTGTCGGGCTCGACCTCGCAAACGATCTCGATCGACCCTTCGTCGGGCTCCTCGTAACCGTGCTCAATGATGTTGGTCACCGCCTCGTCGACGGCGATGAGGATGCGGTTGGTGTAGGTCTCGGGGAAGCCGCCGATGCTGATCGCCTCGGCGACCTCGCGGCGGACGCGTTCGAGTTCGCGGACATCGGCGCCGATACGCAGTTCATGCCGGTGGAAGGAGCTCATGCCCGCCTCACAGTGAGAATGGTCAGATCGTCGCTTTGCTCGGCATCGCCGCGGTGGTCGGCGATGCTGGCGACCAGCGCATCGACAAGGGCGGATGGTTCGAGGTGGCCGTTGGCGGCGACCAGGTCGTAGAACTTCTCGTCGCCGTACTCCTCGCTGTCGGCGTTCATTGCCTCGGGGAAACCGTCGGTGTACAGCACCACGGCATCGCCGCGGTTCAGCTGCAGTTGGGCAATCAGGATGGTGCGGTCGAAGATCGGGCCTTCGTTGAATCCGAGGGCGATACCCTTGGTGGTGGCCAGTTCGCGGCTGCGGGTGGCTGCCCGGTAGATGACCATCGGGTTGTGGCCGGCCGAGGCATAGCTCAGCACGCCGGTATTCTCGTTGAGCACGGCGTAGAAGGCGGTGACGAACATGCCGCGCTTGATCTGCTTGGCGATCAGCCGATTGGTCAGTTTGAGCGTCTCGTCCGCCCGCACGCCCTGGCCGGGAGCGACCAGGCGGATGACGGTGCGGGTGACCGCCATGACCATCGAGCCGGGAATGCCCTTGCCCGAAACGTCGGCGATGATGAAGCCCCACAGGCCGTTGCCCAGCGGGATGAAGTCGAAGTAGTCACCGGAAACCGCCTTGGCGCCCTGGTAGAACGAGTGGCACTGCCAGCCGGTGATCAGCGGCGACTGGGCTGGCAGCAGTTGCTGTTGCACCTCGCGGGCCAGGCTCAGTTCGTAGGCAGCCTTTTCCTGTTCGATCACTGCGGCCTGCGCGGTCTCGAGGCTCTCGGTCATCTTATTGAACTCGCTCGCCAGCAGGCCGACCTCGTCACTCGAGTGGGCGCTGGTGCGGTGCGACAGGTGCCCCTTCGAGACCACCTGCATATCGCGCAGCAGGGTTACCAACGGTTTGGTGATGCTGGAGGCCAGCCAGTGGGCAATCCCCAGCACCACGGCGATAGCCAGGAGGATGGCCACCCCGATGGTGGTGGCGAGGTTGGCCTTCACCTTGTCGACCGAAGACATGGCTATGTCGACGCGGACGTTGGCCGGTTCCATCACGTTGTCGGCGTTGCGCACCCGTCCGAATCCCTTTGGCGGCGGATCAGAAGGCAGGGCGATTTTAAACCGCAGGATGCTGACCGTCCCGGTGCCGGTCGACTTGGTGCCCTCGTAGATCGTCATGCCTTCTGGCAGGGCGATGGTCCGATCCATCTTGGGGACGAAGATGGTTTCGACACGCTTACGGATGCCGGTGCCACTGTCGTTGCCGATGCCGGCCGAGGCCAGTTCGGGCACCTCCGGGCAGTCGAAGAGGATGGCCTCGATGTCGGAGAATGAGCCGCCGCCCCAGGTGGTGGCGTCGGTGAGGTAGCGCTGCACGTCACTGCGCAGACCCGCACGGACTTGCTGGAACTGGTTGGGGTCATCCGATATCCTGGCGAGGTCGATCAGGTGCGCGATGCGGTCGTTGACCTGCACGGCGATCTGCGCGGCGACGCGGGCCAACTCAATGCCATCCAGGGTCTTCTGACCGTAGAGGTATTTGTTCGCCGTGCCGCCCATCGACAGGCCGAGGATGATCATCGCCGCCGCCGTCACGCCGGCCATGACCAGCATGAACTTCATCTTCAGGGCGATGCGCGGCCCGCCACGCAGGTTGGTCGGTCTGGCCGGCTTGCCGCCTTGGCGGTCACTGCTGTTCTGGCGTCCGGGACTGCGCGAACCGGCAGGCTGATCCCGGGCATGTTCGGCCGTCCTGGCCTTGCCAGCGACCGGCCTGAGGCTCGTGTCCGTGGGGACACGGGGCGTGGACTGCACCGGCCGGGCGATGGGCTGGGTCCTCCGGATCATCTTGGTGGCCTGCCGCTGGCGGCCGCTGGGGGCTGGGTTGGTCATGCTGGTCCGTGTCAGCCGAAGAGTACGCTGGCTAGGCCGCCGGCCAGGAGGCCGGCAGCGAGATCGTCTGCCATGATGCCCCACCCACCGGGCAGGTGCTCGCACCAAGTGACCGGCCAGGGCTTGGCGATGTCAAACACGCGGAAGAGGACGAAGGCGGCGCCGCAGGCCAGGACGGGCTGGTCGAGCAGGTGACCGGGCATGACCGCCAGGGCCAGCCAGGTACCGGCAACCTCGTCGATGACCACCTGCGACGGGTCCTCGACGCCGAAGTGACGGCTGGCGGTTGGTGACCAAGCGATGCCCGCGACGGTGGCCATAGCTACGGCTGCGACCAGGGCCCAACGGGTCGCCTCGCCACCGATAAGCGTGAGCAGGGGAAGGGCCAGGGCGACTGCAGCCAGAGTGCCCCAGGTGCCTGGGGCCGGACGGAGCCGACCGATGTCGAACCAGGTGCAGACCGTGACCGGCCAGGGCATTGCCACGGGATTAGGAGTCGACATCCAGTTCGCCGAAACGGCTTTCGACCAGGGACGAGATCGCTGCCACGGCGGCCTGCGCATCGTCGCCGTCACCTTGGACGGTCAGCTCCGAACCGCATTCGGCCGCCAGCATGAGGAGTTCTAGGACGCTCTTGGCGTCCACCGTCATGTCGTCCTTGGTGATGGTCACGTCAGCCGAGAAGCGGCTGGCTGTGGTGGCGATCTGGGTCGACGGACGGGCGTGCAACCCCATGCGATTGGTCAGCACTACCGTCTTTTCCGCTTGGGGCATGGCTAGATTGTCGGGCATTTACCAGGGACCGTCAAGGGGTCTGCGTGGATCGGTTAAACCCTTGCCTGTACAGACCTGCCTCCCTGGGAGCGGCTAGGTCAAGAATTGTTCTAGTTCGTATGAAGCCACTACAGGGCAAACGCACATCGGAACTTCCCGCTATCGCAGTGGGGATTTCATGGGCCCTGAAAGCCTCCGCGGCACTCCCCCAACCACTCCGACGAGGTCCCTAATGTCCTTCCGCACCTGCTCCCTGACGCTCCTGGTCATCGCCGCCACTACGGCCGCCGAGACCATGCCCTATCTTGAGCCATCCGTCGGTTCGACGGCCACGTTCGCGCCCATCCTGACGGTCGGCGAATCCGGCGCGACCGGTGAAGCGATGTGCGGCGTGCCGGACGGCTTGGGCGCCTACGACAACGGCGACGGCACCTTCACCCTGCTGATGAACCAGGAACTGGGCGCCACGGATGGCAAGGTCCGCCTGCACGGCAACAAGGGCGCCTTCGTCTCCAAGTGGGTGATCAACAAGACCACTCTGGCGGTGGCCTCGATCAACGACTTCAACGCCACCAACACCAGCATCAATCTATGGAACGGTACCGGATTCACCGCCGGGACGACGACCTTCGCCCGGCTCTGCTCGGCAGACCTGCCGGCAATGACGGCGTTCTACAACGCAACGAGCGGCAAGGGCACGCAGAACCGCATCTTCATGAACGGCGAGGAGAACGGGGCCGAGGGCCGCGCCTTCGCCCACGTCGCGACCGGCACAGACGCGGGCAAGAGCTGGCAACTGCCGTGGATGGGCCGCAGCAGCTGGGAGAATATCGTCGCCTGCCCGGCGGCGCAGGATGCTACCGTGGTGATCGGGCTGGATGACACCACCCCTGGCCAGCTCTATGTCTACGTCGGCCAGAAGCGCACCACCGGTCTCGACATTGAGAAGGCCGGCCTGGTCGGCGGCACGCTGTACGCCGTGCGTGCGAATGGCACTGCCTTGGAGGTCGAAGACGAGAACGGCGGGACGGCCGGCAAGCCCAGCCTGGGCGGTGTCGCCAAGGGCGGTTCGGCTTCGTTCACCCTGGTGTCGATCGGCAATGCCGAAGGCCTCAGCGGGGCGCAGGTGCAGTCGATCAGCACGGCGCAGGCCGCCTCCGAGTTCCTGCGCCCCGAGGATGGAGCCTGGGATCTCAACCATCCTAGCGACTTCTACTTCGTCACCACCCACACGTTCGACCAGACCAAGGACCTGACCGGTGCCACCACGGCCGCCTCGCGTCTCTATCGCTTGCGCTTCACGGATCTCGCTGATCCGGCCGCCGGCGGCCACATCACCATGCTGCTCGACGGCAGCGAAGCCCACAACATGCTCGACAACCTTGTCGTGGACGGCTACGGCCGGGTGATCATCCAGGAGGACCCGGGCAACCAACAGCATGCCGCCCGCGTGTGGGCCTACGAGATCGGCGCCGGCACCCTGACCGAGATCGGTAAGCATGACGACGCTATCTTCGGCGACTCGAATCCCACAGACGGCTCGGCAATCGGCACCATCCTGACCGGGTTCACCAAGGACGAGGAGAGCTCTGGCGTCATCGACGTCTCGGCGATCCTCGGGGCTGGCAAATATCTGCTGGTGACCCAGGCCCACTCCTCGACCAAGTACACGGACGGGTCCGCCATTCCGAACATCGCCGACGTCAAGGAGGGCGGCCAGTTGATGGTCATGACCCTGGCGGCCGGCGCCGACACCACCGCCCCGCAGGTGCGCAACTGGGGCTTCGGCGCCCGCCGCGGCACCACCACCGTGATCACCAGCGATGCCTTGTTGGCGCAGGATGACCGCGTGGCGGCCGCCTCGGTCACCTACACCGTGACCACGGCACCGACCAGCGGGCAGATCCTGAAGAACGGAGCAGCGGCCACCAGCTTCACCCAGGCCAACATCGATGCCGGGTTGGTTGCCTACAAGCATACCGCCAGCAGCACGGCCACCTTCGATCATGTCTCCTTCACCGTTTCGGACGGCACCAACGCCAGTTCGACCCAGGTCCTGAACGTCTCGTTGGGCGAGGCCCTGCGGGTGCAGAAGGTCGGCGAGTACCAAATCCCCAGCGGTTACGACGCGGATGGTGGCGTAGCCGAGATCGTCGCCTACGACCCGGCCAGCCGGCACCTGTTCGTGGTCAACGGCAAGACCGCCAGCGTCGATATCCTCTCCCTGTCCGCGGATGGCAAGGCTGCGCTGCTTGGCACGGTAACCCCGTCCGACACAGCAGCGGGGGCCAACGACATCACCAGCGTGGCGGTGAAGAATGGCCTTCTGGCCGTCGCCGCCGGCAACGCCCCGACCGGGGCTGGCGATGCAGGCACACGCGGCTTCCTCTTCTTCTACGACGCCGCCACTGGGGACTATCTCAATCACGTCGACTTTACCACCGACCTGGCTCCGCTCAGTGCCCTCTTCGGTGTGCAGCCCGATATGGTCACCTTCACCCCGGACGGCCGGCGCGTCCTGGTCGCCATCGAAGGCCAACCCAGCGACGACTACACCGTCGACCCGCATGGCGGCGTCGTAGTGGTCGATATTTCCAGTGGCGTGCTGTCGGCGAAAACCAACGCCCGGTGGTGCGGCTTCAGCGCCTTCGAGTCCGGCCTGGCCGCGCTGCGCGCCTCCGGGGTGCGCATCTTCAACGACAAGGCCACCGGTGCGCCGGCGGCCAGCGTCCAGGCTGATCTGGAGCCGGAATACATCGCCGTCTCGGCCGATTCCTCGACTGCCTGGGTGACCTGCCAGGAGAACAACGCCATCGCCGTACTGAACCTGAACGGTCCTGCCTTCACCAGCATCATGCCGCTGGGGATCAAGAATTGGAACGCTGCCGGGGTCACCCTGGATGCCTCGAACGAGGACGGTGGCACCAACACCAATTCCGGCACGCCGTCGGTCAAGATGCGCAATGCCGCGGTGGTGGGCATGTACATGCCGGATGCCATCGCCGCGCTGGCGTCGGGCGGGGCGACCTGGCTGCTCACCGCCAACGAAGGTGATGCGCGTGATTATGCCGGCCTCGCCGAGGAGGTCCGCCTGCGTTCCGCGACGCGTGACGCGGCCTGGGACGCCGCCAATCCGGATGCAAGCTTGGATTCGAACCTCGGCCGTTTGAACCTGACCAAGTTCAACGGAGACACGGATGCTGACGGCGACATCGATGTCCCGCACGCCTTCGGTGCGCGGAGCTTCTCGGTGTGGAACACCGGCGGCTCGCTGGTCTGGGACAGCGGCAATCAGATGGAGAGCTTCTTCGCTGCCAACTTCGCAGCCGACTTCAACTCGAACCATAATGGTTCAGACAACGGCTTCGACCAGCGCAGCGATGACAAGGGGCCCGAGCCAGAAGGCCTCACCACCTTGACGGTCGGTGGTGTCAGCTACGCGGCGATCGGGCTTGAGCGTATGGGCGGGTTCTTCCTCTACAACGTCAGTGCGCCAACCGCACCGTCCATGTCGGCCTACTACACCGGCCGCCTGTTCACCGCGGCGCCGGATTCCGGCAGGGCTGGCGACCTGGCGCCGGAAGGCATCCTCGCCATCTCGGCGGCGGACAGTCCGACCGGCAAGGATCTGGTCGTGGTCGGCAACGAGGTCAGCGGCACCGTCGCCATCCACGAGGTGGTGGCGGCGAGCGGCGACAGCCTCTCGGGTTCCGGCGTCGGCACCTCGGGCAGCACGGGTGGCTCGGGCGGTGGCTCCACCAGCACCTCGAGCAGCAGCGACTCGGGTTCCAACTGCGGCGCTGGTGGGGCAGTCGGACTGGTCCTGGCCGGATTTGTGGCCCTTCTAGGCCTTCGTCGCCGTCGCGACTGATCACCAGTCCCAGGCGTCGAGCAGATCGACGACGCGCTGGCGTGGCCGGACCAGGCGCGCCGGCGCGTCAGGTTCCAGCACAACCTCCGCCGGCAGCGGGCGGAGGTTGTAGGTCGAGGCCATGGCGAAGCCGTAGGCCCCAACGTCGCGGATGGCGAGGATGTCGCCGGGCTGGGGCGACGGCAGTTGGCGGTCGCGGGCGAAGACGTCGCCGCTTTCGCAGATGTTGCCGACCACGTCGACCGTGCGCAGGGGGGCATTGGGCCGGCTGAGGTTCTCGATGCGATGCCAGGCGTCGTACATCGCCACGCGCACCAGGTGGTTGAAACCGCTGTCGGTGCCGACGAAGACCCGGCCTTCGGGCGTCTCCTTCACGCTGGTGACCGTGGTCAGCAGGCTGCCGCTCTCGGCGACGAGGAAGCGCCCTGGTTCGAGATGGAGGGTGAGTTTGCGGCCATAGGCGGCACAGAATGCCTCCATGTCCGCGCTCAACCGTCGTCCCATGGCAGGCAGGTCCATGGGCACTTGGCCATCGCGGTAGGGGATGCCGAGGCCGCCCCCGCAGTCGAGGAACTCGAGATGCGGCAGCCGGGCGGCGAGGGCGAAGATGACCGCACAGGCGCGGGCGAACGCGTCCGATTCAAGGAACCCGCTGCCGATATGCATGTGCGCGCCGACCACACGGATGCCGGTGCGGCGCTCGATCTCGAGTACACGGTCGAGATCAGCGTTGGGCACCCCGAACTTGGTCAGCGGTCCGGCGGTGCAGATCTTCTCGTGCGCCCCGTCGCCGATGTCGGGGTTGAAACGCACGGCGCAGCGTGTCGCGCCGGCCGCGGCGAGGTGCTCCAGCCGGTCGAGCGAACCGCAGTTGATCAGTACACCCTGCGCGACCGCCTCGGCCTGCTCGGCGTCGGTCATGTTGTTCTCGGTGTACAGCACCTTGCTCGGCGGAACGCCGAGGCGCAGGGCCATCGCCACCTCGCCCGGCGACACGGCGTCGATGCCGAAGCCCTCGGCGAGGATGGTGCGGACGACGGCTGGGCAGCAGTTGGCCTTCAGCGCGTAGAGTGGCTTGAACAGGGCGTAGGGCACCGCCGCACGCAGGGCCCGGCAGCGCCTGCGGACGGTCTCCAGGTCGTAGACGTAGAGCGGGGAGCCGAATGATCCGATCAGTGCGTGCACATCCATGGCTACTGAGCGTGCTTGCAGCCGCGGTTCGGCAAGCAACCGTGCCAGCAGCCCTATGATCACCCTGCGCTTTGAGGACGGCACGCTGCTGCTCGACGGCCTGCCCGAGGACGGCGGGCTGCTTGCCGGGTTGTGCGTGTGGGATGGCCGGGTGCGGCTGCATCGTGCCTCGGCCATGCATTACGCCGCCATCCTGCGCCGGCTGCACGGCAAGGCCGAGTACCGCGATGAGGCGCGGGCCTATCGCGAGATCACGGTGGACGAGGCCGCGCCGCGTCCGCTGCGCCACTACCAGCGCGTGGCGTTGGACGCCTGGGAGGCGTCACAACGCCGGGGTGTCATCGTCCTGCCGACCGGGGCGGGCAAGAGCTACGTCGCCCTGCGCGCCATGCTGGCCTGCCGGCGCACCGCTCTGGTGCTGGCACCGACCATCGACCTGGTGGTGCAGTGGGCGACGGATCTGGAGGGACGCCTCGGTCGGCCGGTCGGCCAATACGGCGGCGGCGAGAAGCGGATGGAGGACATCACCGTCGCCACCTACGACTCGGGCATCCTGTTCATGCCGTGGCATGGCAATCGCTTCGGCCTGATCGTCTTCGACGAGTGCCACCACCTGCCCTCCGGCGTCACCAGCCAGGCGGCGGCGATGTGCATAGCGCCCTACCGTCTCGGCCTGACCGCGACGCCAGAGCGCAACGATGGCCAGGAGGGTCGGCTCGACG
>JBBREK010000104.1:0-14048 GCA_038203025.1 Planctomycetota bacterium | reverse complement strand
CTGTCAGGCTGCGCCCGAGCAGCGCGTCGCGCTGACGTAGCTGCGGGAGCAAAGCCTCCAATCCGCGGGCGGCGATCAGTCCGACAGCCTGCAGCAGGTAGGCCCGCAGGCCGGTGAGCAGGGCGTGCTCATCCGGGGGCGTGGCGTACTCGTGCAGGCTGGTCGCCGCTAGGCTCGACGGCAGCTCGGCCGCCCGGTTCAGGCCGATGCCGACCACCAGCCGGCCATCGGCAACCTCGCAGAGGATGCCGGCCACCTTGCGATGGCACAGCAGGACGTCGTTGGGCCACTTGATCGTCAGCTGAGCATCAAGGCCAGGCACCAGATCGGCGATCGTGTGGATGCACGCCAGGCCAGCGGCCAGGGCGACCGCCCGTGGATCGGCGTCGCTGGGATCCAACACCAGGCTGCAGGTCAGCACGCCCGACGGCGACTGCCACGCCCGGCCTTCGCGCCCGCGGCCGGCGGTCTGCCGGCGGGTGAAGACGACGTCGCCGTGGCCGAGCCGAGCGAGGTTGGCCATCGCCCACGAGCTGGTGCTGGCGCAGGTGTCGAGCTCGACCAGCCAGTTCATCCTAGAAATCGCAGTTCGCAGTTCGCAGTTCGCGGTTCGCTGTTGTAGCGACACGCGTTGTGTGCGTTGATGGCCTCCACCAAACAGGTGACGAATGGGAAACCCAACCAGGTCCGTAAACGATTATCCAACCGCCAACCGCGAACCGCCAACCGCGAACCCACTGCGGCATTGAGCTTCATGGCAACAGCCGCGCGGCCTCGTCGTCGAGGGCAACCTCGATCCCCTCAGCCAGCGGCACGATGCGCACGGCGCCAGGCACGACGGTGCCGGCCGACACCGCCACCGCGCCAGGTCCGGGCTGGGCAAGGAATTGCTCGGGGTGCTCGGTCGCGGTTGGCCAACCGGCGGTGAAATAGCGGATGGTCGTGGGCAACGAGCGCTGCCACGCCAGGGCGATGCCCTGGTCGCGGAACTGTCCCAGCACAGTGCCGGCGGCGATTACCGCCCGCGAGGCCTCGATGCGGTCCTTAGTCGGATCGCGGTTAGCCTGGTAGATCGCCAACCCGACCAGCACCAGGACAGTGAGTCCCGACCACAGCGCCAGCTGCCGCGGCCGGGAAAGGCGGCCGAGCCAGTAGCCGGCCTCGGCACCGGCGAGGATGGCGCCCGGCAGCAGCATGGGCAGCGCCAGGATCATGCGCTTGTGCTGGGCGAGGCAGAGCAGCAGCAGGCCAACACCGAGCCAACAGGCCATGAAACGCAGGAACCGACGCCGCCGGATTGACGCCGGGGGCGTCCGAACCAGCCGCCAGATGCTGGCAATGGTCAACAGACTCCATGGCATGAACAGGCCGAGATACCAGGCCGGTGGCAGATAGAAGGTCTGCAGCCACGGCGTGGCATTGTCGTTGGCGGTGAGATGCCCCATCAGCTCGCGACCGATCAGCTTGTCGATCACCGGCAGGCCCAAGGTTTGGACCGCCAGCAGCAGCCACCCGCCGGCCATGATCAGCATCAGTGAAATGCCAACCGCATGCTGCCACCCGACCTCGGCGCCGGGGGTCGACGGGCGCTCGCGGCGCCAGCACGCGGCGAGCAACCCGGCGGTGGCGAACGCCACGCCGGCCGGCGTCTTGGCCAGGCTGAGCACGCCGCACATCATCCAGAAGAGGATCCACCCGCGGCCGGATTCCCAGGCGCGTAGTGCCAGCCAGGCGGCGCCCGCCACGCAGGCGGCGAACACCGCATCGGTACGCGCCAACATCACCGCCTTCTGCGTGTCGATGGCGAGGGCGAGGGCCATGCCAGCGGATACTCCGGCAGCCCAACCCAGCCGACGTCCGGCCAACACGTCGGAGATCACCGCCAGGATAGCCATGGCCAGGGCACAGGGCAGATAGAGGGCGAAACGGTTGCCACCGAAGGCCTGCGTGCTGGCGCCAGCCAGCCACGTGTACAGCGGCGGCTTGCTGGCGATGGCCCCGCCCGCATCGCGCTGCACCACCCAATGGCCGTCGGCCACCGCCTCCATGACGTAGTCGATCGGGCGCGACTGATCCTTGTCGAGCACGTCCGGCGGCCCGGCCAGCCGCAGGGCGAAGACCGCTGCCACCGCCAGCAGGGGCAGCAGCCAGGCGCGGAATCTCATTGCCCGCCGACCACCTGCATCTCCTCCAGCCGCCAGTCGGAGCCGGCGAGATCCAGGCGCAGACGGCACTCGGATGGGACGTTGGCGTGCGCGAAGCGGGCCATCTCACGGCCGTCCAGCACGACCAGGAGCAGGCCGCTACGGCAGGTCAGACGCAGCCGGCGCCGGCCCGCCACGGCGATCCTGGTAGCCTGTTCGGCACCACCATGACGGACGACCAGCTGACCCTCGGCCAGGCGCACCAGCACGGCCGGATCGCCACCGGACATGCAGCTCAGGACGACCTCGGCTTCGGGACTCGCGAGCTGAAGAACCACCTCGGCCATCCAGTCGCTGCCACCCACCACGATGGTCGAAGCCAGGTTGACCGCCTGTCCGGCCTTGCCCTGCAGTGCGCCGCCGCCAAGCACCGGCTCGCCGGCGATGATGTCGACGTACTGCATGTCGGCCGGCTCATCGAAGGTCAGCACCGCGGCCAAGCCGCCCATCAGCGCCTCGCGACGGAGCATGAACTGGCCGGCGGCCAGCTGCGGATCGGCGAGCAGCACCCGCTTCGCCCGGCCCGGGTCGCCAGTCAACAGCAGGGCGGCACCGGCAGCGAGGGCGCGCTCGCCACGCTGGCGATCGAAGGCAATGGCGGTGGTCCGCCAATCGGTGTTCCAGAACGCGGCCAGTCCGGCCGCCTCACGGCAGAGCACGGCGAACTGCCGCTGCATGGCGGTGAACGGCGTACCGGCAAAGACGGGGACGAGCGATGCAGCGAGCTTGGGGAGATCCCCAGGCCGTCCGTCCTCGATGGTGCGGCGCGCCTGCCGGCGGAAATCGTTGAGTCGCTGCACCAGGATGGCGAGTTCCTCCTGGTAGAGCACGTCGGCAGCGAGGCGCTCGGCCGCCCCGACCTCATCGCGCAGTCGCGACAGGGCGGTCAGACGCGCGCCGGCGGTATCCTTCCCAGGCGGCGGCAGCTTCGCCAGCTCGGTCTTGTACCAGGCTTGGGCATCGTCGGAGAGCTGCTGGCTGATCAGACGCATTTCGGCGTTGGCTGGTGTCCCAGCCGGTATCCGGGCGGACAGAGCCGCCTCTTCGCGCTCAAGAACGGCCCAGCCGATCGTCGCGCCACCAGCGACGCGGCGGCGGAAGTCCTGCACCTGCATGAGCATTGGGTCGATGGTAGCCACGGGCTTGGGAGTCACCGGCGGAGTCGCGACCAGGGGCGGTCGGCTTACCGGCGGGGTGGTGACCGCCACGGGCAGAGCTGACTGCCCGTCCGGCGCCGGGGCCAGCGTGCGGACCAGACCGGGCACTACCAGAACGCCGAGGATCAGAGCCAGGCCGAAGCAGCTCAGCACGATGACGCGGCGCAGCACATGGCTGTCACGGCGCTGCTGGGCGGCGACGGCGCGCCCGACCATGCGTTCAGCCTGATCCTGGGCGCCACCACCGCCGGACAGGCCTTCCCGCAGGGTCCGCAGGCGGGTAGCCACCTCTGGGAGGTCGACCAGGCGCCAGTCGCGATTCTTGGTCAGCAGGCTCTGCAGCAGTTCGTCCGCTGCGCTTGGCAGACCTGGACAGGCCTGGCGCAACGAGGGGATCTCGGCCGTGGCGTGCGCCTGGCGGACCTCTGCCGCCGTTGCCCCGGTGAACGGCGGCTGACCGGTGAGCAGGTGGTGCAGCAAACAGCCAAGGGCGTAGCTGTCATCAGCTGGCTGGGCCTCGCCGGGCCGGGCATCGTGCGCGACATGCCAGGCGGACTCGGCCCGGTTGCGGTCGCGTCCGCGGCCGAGCATGGCGGTGATGCCGAGGTCGAGGATCTTGACCTTGCCCTGGCTGGTGAGCATCAGAGTGCGCGGGTTGAGGTCGCTGTGCGGCAGGCCGGCCTTGTGCGCCTCGGCCATGGCAGTGGCGACCTTCTCGCACACCAGCAGGGCCAGTTCGCTGGCGAAGCGCCCTTCGCGCTCCAACAGATGCGCCAGGGTGTCGCCCTCGATCAACTCCATCGAATACCACACCAGGCCGTCCTCGACTCCGTTCTCGTGCAGCTGGACGAAGCCATCGTGCTGCAGCGAACCAGCCTTCGAGGCCAACTCGCGGAAGCGATCGATAAATCCCGGATCGTCCTCGCAGACCTTGCGGGCGAAGACCTTGAAGGCCACCGTCCGACACAGGCTGGCCTGCTCGGCCCGGTAGAGGAAGCCCATGCCAGAGCGCCCCATCAGCGTCCCGACGACGTAGCCACCGACGGTACGCCCCTCCAGCGACTGCGGATCCAGGCCGACGGCCTGTGGCTTGGCCTCGGGAGCGCTCTCGCGTTCGTCGCAATGGAACTGCACCTCGGCCTCGCCGACGCGGATGGCGTCGCCGTTGCGCAGCCCGCGCCGGCCGGCGAAGCGCTGGCCATTGTGCCGGGTACCGTTGGCGCTACCGAGGTCCTCGACCCACCAATGGCCGTCGGTCTGGTAGACCCTGGCATGCTTGCGGCTGGCGGCCCCGTCCTTCAGCACCACGCCGCACTCGCGCTGACGTCCGAGCAGACACTCGCCCGACAGCTCGACCTGATTGCCCTCGTAGACCAGCATCGCCATGGTGACCGGCATGCTGGGGGAGGCTGGGCTAAGGTCCAGTCCCGCGCTGGACGCCCACGCTGGGGCTGTGATCATGCTGCCGTGCTCATCCTCCTGGTCCGCATCGTCTTCGTCGTGCTCGCCGCCCTGATCGGCGCGACCAGCGGCAAGTTCTTCTACGGGCTATTGTTCGGTGCCGGCCTGCCGCCGTGGTTCGGGGCCGCCATCGGCTTCGGCATCGCAGTCACCCTGATCGCCGCCGAGCAAGCCTTCCGCCGCCGCTTCACCCGCAGCCTGGTCGCCTTCCTCATCGGCCTGGCCGGCGGCCTGGTCCTCGCGTTCCTGCTGCTGACGGTGCTACGCTTGGTCCTCCAGGACGAGGACTTTTACCGCAACCTCGACCTGCCGGTGGCGCTGATCAGCACTTACCTGGTGATCATCACCGTCCTGCGTGGCGCCGACCGCCTGCGCGTCATCGTGCCGTTCGTCGAGTTTCGAGCCGAACGCGTCGATGGCGGCGGAGCCCTGATCCTCGATCCCGCCGTGCTCGGTGACGCCCGTCTGCCCGCCCTGCTGCACGCCGGACTCAGCGCCTCGCGCATCCTCGTGCATCGCAGCGTGCTGGAGTCGTGGCAGAAGGCTGCCGACGACGGCGATGCGGTGCGACGGGCCCGGGCCAAGCGCGCCATCGACGGCATCCAGGCCCTGCGCGCGCCCGGTCTGCCGCCGCTGGAGATCGACGATACGGAATTGCCACACGCCGGCGACCTCAGCGAATCGGTGATCCGCCTCGCCCGCCTGGAGAACGGCCGGCTGCTCGCCGTCGACCGCGAGCTGGTGCGCCGGGCGGTGGCGGAAGGCCTGCAGGTCGTCGACCTGTCGGCGATCGCCGCCGCCATGGCCCCCGATCTCGGCCCCGGCGCGGTGTTCGAGGTGCTGATCGAGAAACCCGGCGAAGGCAAGGACCAGGGCATCGGCCACCTCGACGACGGTTCTCTGGTGGTGGTGTCGGATGCGGCCGAACGCCAGGGCCAGCGCTTGCGGGTGGTGGCCCGTCGCCTGCACCAGACCGCCAATGGCCGCATGGTCTTCGCCGATATCGAGTGCTGACAAAGATTTGTATACTCGCTATTTGGCACGGCCAGTGCGTGACCAGTCCCCTACGACAGCACCCGTCGCAGGAGTCCACAGCCATGGTCACCATCAACGATGAGCAGACCCTCGCCACCGCCCGCTTCCGCCTGGTGCGGATCGATGATGGCCGTGTCCTGATGACCAGGGACCTGCGGCAGATTGATGCGGAGAGCTTCAACCGCACCTGGTCCGAGCGCGGCATCCCCACCCGCTGGGAACGCCTGGGCGCCATCGCCGCCGTGGCCTGAACGCGATCAGCGTTCCACAGCCCGGCGCGCGCAACGCGCCATCTCGACGACCAGCCAGATCCCGCTGGCCAGTCCCGCAAGAATCGCGGTGACCGACGCCAGACGGCAGCATCCGGCAAGGAAGCCGTCAGCGCTGAGCAGTCCCAGACCCCCCAGCATGTAGTGCCAATCGTGGGTGTTCGGGTGGTAGTTGCCAACCGACATCAGCGGCAGCGCCTGGGCCGAGGCATCGGCGATATAGGGCACGCTGAGACCCAGGCTCATGCCCAGCCAGATCAGACCCACCGGGATGGCGAAGGGCTCGCCTTGCCGCCACAGCAGCCAGCCGCAGAGTAGTGGCGCCCCCCACTGGAAGCCGCTGCCGGCCGCCACGCTCAGCCAAGCCGGGGCCCAGAACAGGGTGGTGAAATGCCCCGCCTCGTGGATGGCGAGGGTCAGCCAGGTGACCGGTGACCAAGCCTGGGGATCGAAGGCCGGGCCGATGCTGAACCAGCCGAATACGACCAACATGAGGGCATAGCCAGCCCACGAGCGGCCGTGGCAGCGCTCGCGCGCAGCCTGCAGGAGGTCGTGCCAGCCGATCATGCCCCAGACTACCCCGTAGGGCGCAGATCGAAAGGCGGAAGGCCTTATATGGACCCTTGTCCATTCATTGGAACACCCTGCGCTTAGTTCGGCTGCGAGGTCAAGCCATGTCCAAATTCTGGCAGCAGCTGATGCAGATCTGGAGCCGCCTCGAGGTGGCCCAGAAGGCAACCATCATTCTGGCGTCGCTGGGCGCCATCGCCCTGGTCGGCGCACTGACCTGGGGTGCCACGCAACCCAGCTACCAACTACTGGCGCGCGACCTCACCCGGGCCAAGAGCGCCGAGATCGCGGCCTATCTCGAACAGCAGGGCGTGCCCTACAAGATCGTCGACCGCGACACCGCCGTGCTGGTGCCCAGCCAGCACATCTACCGTATGCGCAACGAACTCGCCCAGCAGGACATGCTCGGCGAGCCCGGCAAAGGCTTCGAGTTGCTCGACGCCGGCGGCTTCATGCAATCGACCTTCCGCGAGCACCGCACCTACGACCGAGCGGTCGGTGGCGAACTGGAACGCAGCTTTCGCGAGATCCCCGGAGTGCGCTCGGCCCGCGTCATCATCGACCGACCGGCGCCCAGCCCGTTCATCGGCGATGACGAGGGCAAGCCGCGCGCCTCGATCAAACTCGACGTCGCCAAGGGCACGCGGCTGAGCGAACGCCAGGTCGCTGGCATCATCGCCCTGACCACCGGCGCCGTCGCCGGCCTCGACCACGACCGGGTTGAGGTGATGGACAACAACGGGCTGCTGACGCCCAAGCAGGCCGACAGCTCGGCCGGCATGGCCAACACCACCCTGGAAGCGGAGATGGCGCGCGAGGCACACCTGACGCGCATGGCCCAGGAGCAACTCGACGCCATCCTCGGACCCGGCCGCGGCCAGGTGAAGGTCAGCGTCAAGCTCGACTTCGCCAAGCGCAGCGAGTCGACCGTCGACCCCACGAAATCGATGGCTCTGACCGAGAGGACCACCACCTCTGACAAGAAGACCCCGGTCGGCGGCACTGGCGGCGTCGCCGGAAGCGCCCCCAACGTCGAGAACGAGGGCCGTCCCGCCGCCACCACGCCGCAGCTGGCCAGCGAGATCAGCGAGGAGGCCCAGACCGCCTTCTTCGTCGGCCAGAAGAAGGTCACCCTTGAGGACGAGGTCGGCCGCATCCGCGGTATGACTGTATCGATTCTGCTGCCATTCAAGCAGGTCGAGGTCGACGAACTGGACGCCAAGGGCAAGCCGACCGGCAAGAAGGTCGCCAGCCGGGCGGCCTACACGGCAGAGGAGCAGAAGCGCTTCGAGAGTGTGGTGCTCGGCGCCATCGGTTTTGATTCTGCCAAGGACATCGTCGCCAAGGCAGAGAGTGGTCAGACTCTCACCGGCCGGTTCTCCAGCACGGTGCAGAGCATGGACCTCTACCAGGCACCAACCGAGGTCGCCGCCCAGGCCGGGGTGAGCCTGCCAATCGCGCTGCCCGGCGGCCTGTCCGACTGGATCGGCTACGGCCTGGTCGGCTTCGTCGCCCTGGTCCTGCTGATCGTGGCGCGCGGTCAGCTCAAGCGCAGTCACGCCGCCTGGGCCGAGGCCGAGGCCCGCGCCCGCGAAGGCCAGGATGCCGAGCACAAGAAGAAGAAGGCCGCCGAGCCCGAGATCGACCCCGACGATGAGATCAAGGCGGTGGTGAAGAACCGGCGCAACGAACTCAAGGAGAACATCAAGAAGGCAGTGATGGAGGACCCCAACACTGCCTCCCAGATCGTCAAACGCTGGCTCTACGAGCAGGCCTGAAGAGGATCAGACCATGGCCGACGAGAAACGAGAGCTGACTGGGCGCAAGCGGGCGGCGGCATTCATGCTCTCGCTCGACAGCGAAACCGCTGCCGTGCTGATGACCCGGCTCAACGAGCGCGAGGTTGCCATGCTCTCCGAGGAGATGACCCGGCTCGGCGACCTCAGCGGCGCCGAGATGGAGGAACTGCTGCGCGATTTCAACAAGAAGGTCGGCGGCGACAAGATCAGCGTCGAGCCGATGATCCAGGACATCCTCGAGCGCGCGCTGGGCAAGGAGAAGGCCCGCGAACTGCTTGACCGCATCCGCCGCCAGTCGCGCGAGACCGAACCGTTCCGCTCACTGCTGCCGCTTGAGGCCAGCCAGGTCGCCACCCTGCTGCGCGGCGAGCATCCCCAGGTCATCGCCCTGGTGGTCAGCCACCTCGAACCGTCGATCTCCGCCCTCCTGCTCAAGGACATGGCCGAGGACCTGCGCTACGAGGTGGTCAAGCGCATTGCCGCCACCGCCGAACTGCCCTCTGAACTGGTCCGTCAGGTTGATGAGATGATGGAGGTGCGCGCCTATTCGCTCGGCCGCGCCATGACCGACGAGCAGGGCAACAAACGCTACAAGACGGTAGCGCAGATGCTCAACATCAGCGACCCGTCGCTGTCCAAAGGTGTGCTCGACCGGCTTAACCGCGAAAACCCGCAGCTGGCCAACGAGATCCAGGCGCTGATGTTCGTCTTCGAGGACCTCGCCAAAATCAACGACAAGGACATGCAGAAGGTCCTCTCGCAGATCGACAAGGGCGATCTGGTGCTGGCGCTGCGCGCCGCCGAGCCGGTGGTCAAGGACAAGATGATGAACAACCTCTCGGCCCGCGCCCGCGACGGTATCATCGAAGAACTGGAGAACATGGGCCCACGCGCCCTGCACGAGATCGAGGAGGCGCAGAAGCGCATCCTCGGGCAGGTCCGCGGCATGGAGGAAAAGGGCGAAATCCAGGTCAACCGCGGTCAGCAGGAGGCGATGGTTTAAGCCATGGTCCTCATCCGTTCATCCGCAGTGCCGGGACAGGCGACCTCGCTGGCGGCAGCCAGCGCCGAACGGGCACGACGCGCCTCGCTCGACCAGGAGGAGCGATTGCGCACCGAGGGTCGTGATCAGGCCGAGCAGGCTGCCCAGGTGCGCCTCGCCGCTGCGGAGGAACGCGTGCGCGAAGCCAAGGCCCTGGCGGAGAGCCGCATCGCCGAGGTCCAGGCCGCCGCAGAGGAACGCCTCGGCCGCGCCGCGACCGCCCTCGAACAGGCCCTGGCCAATCTCGCCGTGCTGGAACGGCAGATGGTCGAGTCGGCCGAAGCCGAGACCGTCGGTCTGGCCCTGGCCATCGCCAACCGCATCCTCGCCCGCGAGATCGCAACCGATCCGGCGTGGATGCACGGGCTGTTCAGCGCCGCCCTGGCCGACGTCCCCGACCGCCGCCGGATCGCCGTCCGCTGCGCCCCGGCTGATGCCGCCGCCATCCGCGAACGGCTCGCCGCCGCCGCCGCATCGGTTCCCGGCACCGAGCGCCTCGAACTGGTCGAGGACGACAGCCTGCGGCCCGGTAGCCTGGTGCTGACCGCCGGCGGCACCCGCCTCGACGCCTCGGTGCAGACTAGTTGGGAGCGTACCGCTGCCCACCTCCTGGCCGCCGTGCCGCAGCCGCAACTGGCCATGCGCGACGACGGCACGTCGCCGTCAGAGGCGCAGCCATGACCACCCTGGCCCTGGACCGCTACCACACCCGTCTGGGCAACGCCCAGGTGCGCCAGGCCAGCGGCGTGGTGCTGCGCGTCGTAGGACTCGCCGTCGTCGCCAGCGGCCCGGCCGTGCCGGTTGGCGACACGGTCAGCGTACACACCCGCGCCGGGCCGCGCATCGCGGTGGTGACCGGCTTCCGCGAGGGCGAGATCATCCTGCAACCACTCGGTGCGGTCGACGGCATCCGTCCCGGCGACCGCGTCATCGCCGGCCAGGGCCCGCTGGAGATCCCGGTCGGACCCGGCCTGATCGGCCGGGTCATCGATGCGGTCGGCAATCCGCTCGACGGTAAGGGCCCGATCCCCGGCTCGGCGCGGCGCAGCATCCAGGCCGAACCGCCGCCGGCCCTCTCCCGCCGGCCGATCCGTCAGGTGCTGGAGACCGGTCTGCGCGTGGTGGACGGCATGTTCACCGTCGGTCGTGGCCAGCGCATGGGCATCTTCGCCGGATCGGGCGTCGGCAAGTCGACCCTGCTCGGCGAGATGGCCAAGCACGCCCAGGCCGCGGTCAACGTCATCGCCCTGGTCGGTGAACGTGGCCGCGAGGTCGGCGAATTCATCGACAAGGCCCTCGGCCCCGATGGCGTCGCCCGCAGCGTCGTCATCGTCTCGACCGGCGACCGCCCCGCCGTCGAACGCCTCGCCGCCGCCTACGCCGCCCACGCCATCGCCGAGCATTTCCGCGACGCCGGCCTCGACGTCCTGCTGATGATGGACTCGGTGACGCGGTTGTGCCAGGCGCAGCGCGAGATCGGTCTGGCCGCCGGCGAGCCATCGGTGACCCGCGGCTTCCCCCCCTCCGCCTTCGCCATCCTGCCGCGCCTGCTGGAACGTTCCGGCACCTGCGGTGGCGAGGGTTCGATCACCGCCTTCTACACCGTGCTGATCGAAGGCGACGACGAGAACGATCCGGTCGGTGACGCGGTGCGCGCCATCCTCGATGGCCACCTCTTCCTGTCGCGCCGCCTGGCCGGCCAGGCGGTCTATCCGTCGGTCGATCCGACGCTGTCGGTCTCGCGTCTGCTCGTCGACCTGGCCAGCCCGGAGGAGTACCGTCTGGCAATGCGCGCCCGCGAGCTGTGGAGCGAGTACGAGCGTGTGCGCGACTTGGTCGAGGTCGGTGCCTACCGCGCCGGCGCCGATCCCAAGGTCGACCGCGCCATCGCCGCCTATCCCCAGCTGATCGACTGGATCCGCCAGGCGATCGGCGAGAACTCTGATCGCCTGACCACTATCGCCCAGCTGCAGCAGATCGTGGGAGCGGTATGAAACCGCGCCTGACCGTGGTCCTGGAGCTGCGCCGCGCCGCCGAGGATGCGGCCAAGCGCGAGGTCGGCCGCCTCGAACGCGAACGCCTGCTGCTAGCCGAAGCGTTGCAGCACAACCACGATCGCCTGGACGAGGCCCAGTCCGCCGCCGTGCCGCTGCAGCTGCGCGAGCAGTTCTCCGGCTTCCGCCGAGCCATGCTCACGGTCATCGCCGAGGGTGAGGGCCGGCTCGACGAGCACGACCAGATCATCGGCGCAGCCCGCGACGCGCTGGGCGTGGCGCATCGCGAGGTCAAGGCGATCGAAGCGATCCGCGCCCGCGATGCCCAGGCCGAGGCGCGCCGGCAACTGCGGCGCGAAGGCCGCGCCAACGATGAGCATGCCGCCCGGACGCGGCAGGAGGCGTTCGCATGAACCAGTTCGTCCGCTACCTGATCTACGGCCTCGCCGCCCTCTGCCTGGTCATGCTCGCGGCCGGCGTCACCGCCCTGATCGGCCTGAAGAAGGCCGGCGTCATCACCCCGGAGAAGATCCGCGACGTCCTGCTGTCGCCGGAGGAGCTCAACTACATCGCCCAGATGCGGGCCCGGCCGCCGGAGCCGCCGACCGCCCGCGGGACGCCCGGACTCGACCAGGACAAGCTGCTTGCCGATCTTGCCGAGATCGCCGGGGCACGTCACGCCAACGCCCTGGTCGAGGAACTGCGCCGACGCAAGGACTCGCTCGATGAGCGCGAACGCTGGATCGAGGCCCGCGAGGCCGAGATCCGCGCCGCCCGCACCGACCTCGCCCGCCTCGCCCGGCAGCTTGACGCCAAGCGCGAGGAGACCGCCGATAGCGAACGTCGCGCCGCAGAGGAGCGCGCCCGCTTCGCCAAGCTGCAGGCCGACGAGCAGGGCCGTCTGGCTGTCGCCCAGGAGTCCGAACGCGCCCGCTACGCCGAACTGGCCAAGCTCTACGAACTGCAGAAGAACGACGCTTGGCAAACCCTGCGCAAACTGGAGCCGCGCGAAGTGGCGCGCATCCTCGACAAGATGGAGGCAAAGAAGGCCGCCAATCTGCTTAAGCTGGCGCAGCAGGACGCCGAATACCCAATGGCGGTGGCACTGCACCGCGAGCTCATGCAACTGAAGCCGGAAGAGCCCACCGTGGCCCAGCTGCGGCGTATGGCCCAGCTCTACAGCTTTATGAAGCCCGAGCAGGTGCTGCCCTATCTCAAGGCCACGGATCCGCAGCTGATCGCTGACCTGCTGCGAGCGATGGGCGAGATCGGCACCAGCGACAAGGACCGCGCCGCGCTGCTCGCGGCCCTGGCCAAGGATGATGAACGCCGCGCCAAGCAGGTCACCGACCTGCTGCAACCAGCCACGCCCCAGCCGTAGGAGCCACCCATGGCAGACGACCCGAAAAAGGATGACAAGAAGGATGACAAGAAGGATGACAAGAAGGACGCCAAGCCGGCGGAGGCCAAGCCAGGCAAGGCCGGCGGCCTGGTGCCGCTCATCGCCGCCGTGGTGGTGCTCGTCGGCGTCGGCATCGGCGGGGCGATGTTCCTGCTGAAGTCGCTGACCCCGGCCCCGGTGCAAGTACCAGCTGAAGCCCACGGCGGTGAGGTGGAAGGCGGTGGGCATGGCGAGGAGGCCGGGCATGGCGATACCGGCCATGCCGGCGGCACCGGCCTGCTCGCCACCGGCAAGGAACTCGACCCGATCAGCCTCAAAGGTAACATCACCGGTTCCGGCGGCACGCGCTACCTCACCCTGGATGTGGGCATTTGGGTGCCCATCCGGGACCAGCCAGGACTCAACGACGCCTCGGTGCGCCGGCTGATCCAGTCCCGCCTGGAGGAGACGCTCAAGACCTACCAGCTAGAGGACCTCAACAGCCCGAACATCCAGGCGCGGATGAAGAAGGACTTCGGCACTGCGATCGAGCGCCTCCTGCGCACGGTCAAGCCGGGCCGGGCCGCTGAGGACAAGTTCGTGCTTGAGACCACGGTCACCAACCTGCTCACCCAATAGGCACGGAAAGCGCGTAGGAATCCACCATGCCCGACGAGATCCTGTCAGCGGAAGAGCTCGAAGCGCTGCTCAGCACTGTCGAGGAGACCGGCGCCGGCAAGCGCAAGCGCGAGAAACGCATCGCCGAATATGATTTCGTGCGCCCCAACAAGCTGTCAGGCGAGCAGTTGCGCGCCTTGCAGCGGATGCACGAGGCGATCGCCCAGACCCTGACCATGGCGCTGTCGACCTACCTGCGCATCAACCTGGAAGTGAACATCGTGTCGCTGGGCGAACTCACCTTCGAGGTGTTCCGCAACAGCCTGCCCAATCCCACCGTCATCAACGTCCTCTCGCTGGCACCGCTGCCCGAACGGGCGCTGGCGACCATGGACATGAAACTCGCCTTCTCGCTGATCGACCGCATGCTCGGGGGCCCTGGCAAGCCGCTCGACAAGATGCGCGCCCTGACCACCATCGAACAGTGCCTGCTCGACAACGTCATCCGCCGCTTCCTC
>JBBREK010000103.1:0-14074 GCA_038203025.1 Planctomycetota bacterium | reverse complement strand
CAACCGCAACGTCTACGCGCATAACGAGGCCTATTACTTCGACCACGGCATCAAGGCCTACCTGTTTAACAACCTCGGCTGGTCAGCGACCGGCGAGGCCTATTGGAAGGGCGCGATGGGCGCCCACTTCATCCACGAGGTGCGGGTCCGTCTAAACCAGACGTTCCACAACACCGCCAGCGACTTCATCCAGGTCCAGTCGTTGACCATGCAATACGGCGACCAGGAGCATTTCCTGGGCAACCTGTTCATGGGTGGCCGACTGGGCGCGTTGTGCATGTGGAACATCGACAAATCGCAAGAAGTGGCCTACGCCAACAACCTGCTCGCCAATATTGGCGAAAACCTCTACAGTCGTTGGAAGGGCGACACGTATCCCAGCCTTGAAGCGCTGCGCGAACGCCTCGCCACCCTGCCCAACCATCTCAGCCCAGAGCCTGGCTGGGTCACCGACGACAGCCCGGTGGTCGATAACGCCAAGCGTGACTTCCGACCCACCGATACCTCGGCGGCGATCGATCGTGGCGTGCGCGTATTCGTGCCCTGGGGCCTGGCCGGCACGGTCGGCGAGTGGCACTTCCGCCTGCAGCCGCAGGCGCCCGGCACGGTGCTGCCCTACGATATCTACGCCCAGAAGTGGGTCGGCGGCACCGGCGTGGTGCAACTGACGCCCAAGGACGGCGCCGAAGGCGTCGCGCCCGACAACCGCCTGGTCGGTGACGGCCTTACCGCGGGCGACTATATCGATGGGCCGCTGGAAGACTGGGTGCGCGGCGCCCTGCAATTCGATGGCAAGCGGACCGTGATCCTGCCTGACGAACGCCTGCGCCGTGGTTTCACCATCGCCGGCAAGAAGGAAAGCCACGAGATTCCGGGCACCGCCCGCAAGACCGCGGCCATGTCCGACAACAACTTCCTGATCGAGGCGGTGCTGCGCGCCGACGGCACCGGGACCATTGCCGGCAAGCTGGATGCGACCGCCGGCTACGGCCTGGAACTGGATGCCCAGGGCCGGCCCAGCCTGCGCCTGCGCAGTGGCGGCAGCACGGTCCTGGCCACCGCCAGCAGCGCCGTGCGCGATGGACGCTGGCACCATGTCCTGGCCGAGGTCGACCGCAGCACCGGCCGGGTGACGATCTACCTGGACGGCGTCGACGCCAAGGCCGCGATCAGCGGCACCATGCTGGCGGCCGAGGCCTCGCTCGACAACCCTGCCGACTTCGTGGTCGGATCGGGCTTCACCGGCGCCCTCGACTTCCTGCGCGTGGCCCGCGGCACGCTCGCCGACGCCAAGACCACCATCGGCGAACTGATGTCCTGGCAGTTCAACGGCCCGGCCGACCACGACTTTGCCGGCCGCCCTGCAACCGGCGCGCACCGCGATATCGGCGCCCTGGAACACCCGACGATCAGCGGCCAAAAGCCGATCCGCTACACCCCACCGCCGCCGCCAGCCGCCGTCCCTGGCGCCGCGACCATGTCCGCCGACCGGTTGGATATCGCCCAACCGTGGGGCGCCGTGTCGGTGCCCCGCAAGACCGTGCCTGGTGCGACCGCCGAGATCCAGATCACCTTCGGCACCGAAGCGAACTACAAGCGCACCCAGGTGGGCGTCGATCTGATCGGCTGGAAGGGCAACACCAAGACGGGCGTCATCGCCAGCAGTCCGCGTCTACCGGTCGAACCCGGCGTGACCACGCCCTATGTCCTGCGGGTCGAACTGCCCAAGCAGGCTGGCGTGACCGCAATAACCGCGCAGGTCATCGTTAGTCCGGACGGCAAGGCCGTTGGGGCCACCTACACGGCCGAGATCGCGCTGGGACTGGCCAAGCCATGAACTGCACCAGCGCCCTTGCCTTGCTGCTACCGTTGTTTGCCGCCGGCCTGCTT
Source organism: Planctomycetota bacterium (assembly GCA_038203025.1). Classification (GTDB taxonomy): domain Bacteria; phylum Planctomycetota; class UBA11346; order UBA11346; family UBA11346; genus UBA11346. The sequence goes on along the minus strand of JBBREK010000103.1, from coordinate 12,184 downwards.
GCCGGCGGTGAGGCCCTACCGCGCTTCACCGTGCGTGACGGACTGCCCAATGTCGCCGCCAAGCTGACCGCTGGCAAGCCGGTGACCGTCGCCTTCCTTGGTGGCTCGATCACCAAGGCCGGCGGCGAGGCTGGCTTCAGCGCCGCCGTGCCGCGCTGGCTGCAACAGCGCTTCCCCAGCGCCACGGTGACGGCGGTCAACGCCGGCATCAACGGCACCGACTCCGACTTCGGCGCCGCCCGCGTCGACCGCGACATCATCGCGCGCAAGCCGGATCTGGTCTTCGTCGAATTCGTGGTCAACGATGGCACCAGCGATCGCAGCGTGGCGATGGAACGCATCGTGCGGAAGCTGTGGACCGCTGATCCGGCCTGTGGCCTGGTCTTCATCTACACCGTGTCCGAAGACGCGCTGCCGGTGTGGAAAGCCGGCACGCTGCCCAAGGCCGCCCTCGCCCACGAGCGCGTCGCCACGTTCTACGGCATCCCCACCGTCCCGCTGGGCGTCGACCTGCTGCCGGCACTCGCGGCCGGCACGACCTGGAAGAGCCTGATGCGCGATGGCTGCCATCCCACTGACGCTGGCTATGCCATCTACGTCCAGCAGATCAGCGACGCCCTGACCGCCGCGTTCGCAGCCGGCAAGCCCGGCCGCACGCTGCCCGAGAAGACATTGAAACCTGGCCTGGTCCTCTATCCGCCGGCCGTCGCGGTCGAGGCGATGACCCCGGCCACTCCGCTGGTCGCCAGCGATGGACGCACCGCCGCCACCACCTGGGAGCTGCCCGAGGCCGGTCGGCAGTGGCGCCAGGACGCCGAATTCCGCGTCGACGGCAAGGCGCTGTGGGCGCTGTATTACCAGCCATGGAAAATCGGTAAAGACCGCCTTGGCGGCAAGCTGGACGCCAGCTTCGGCCTGTCGCGTACTGCCTGGCAGCCGATGCGCTGGCTGGAAGAACGCTCGAGCTTCGACGGCAACGAAGGCATGCCCCTGCGCTACCGCACCAGCCTGGCGGCGCGCGAAAACGACCTGCCAGTCATCACCTTCGTCGCCCCCGAAACCGGCAGCTATGCTTTCAGCATCGAAGCCTCGTCGGCCAAGGTGTGGAGCCACCACAAGCGTCTGGCGCTGAACCTGGTGCACTTCCCCTGGGGCAAGGACACTGGCGCCTCGGTCGCCTGCGCCGTGGCCAAGGACAAGACCCTGCCTGCCCTGACCGGCACCGTTGAACTGGTGGCCGGTGAAGTCCTCGCCGCCTGTCTCGACACCGATGTCAACTACGGCGGTGGCGGAGCCCTCCTCAATGACCTCGCCTTCCGCGTCGGCCTGCTGCCCGCCAAACCCTGACCCGTTCACCAAGGACCACCCCATGCGTCACCTGTTCCTCCTCCCCCTCCTCTGCCTCTTCGCCTGCGGCCTGGCCGCCGCCGATCCAGCCCCCGCCGCAGATCCGGCCGCCGCCGAGGTGACGGTCAAGGATACCCCGTGGTGCACCGTCACCGTACCCAAGTCGGCCAAGGTTGGCGAGAAGGCCACCGTGAAAGTGGCGGTCAAGGCCGGCGCCGTGTCGGTTGATTCGGAACTGCACATCGATGTGCACAAGTTCGTCGGCAAGGACCGCAAGCCGGGCGCTGGGCGCGCCAAGCCGGTCAAGATCGCCGCTGGCGCGGCCGTGGAAACCGACTTCGCCTTCGAACCGCCCGCCGATGCCTCGGCCTTCGTCTACATCATCTACGTCCTGCCTCCCGGCAGCAACGACTGGAAGAGCCGCTCGCACACCACCGAAGCTGGAGTCAAGGTCGTCAATTGAACGGTTCGCCAAGCACCCTGCCGGTGACCGGGTCCGACCCGGCCCGGCAGCGGCCCATCTTTGCCGACGGCGAGCGCGTCTGCTGGATCGGTGACAGCATCACGCATGGCGGCCTGTGGCACGCCCTGGTGACGCTGTACCACCAGACGCGCTTCCCCGGAATCACCTGTTCCTGGCAGAATTGCGGACTGTCCGGCGACTCGGCCGCCGGAGCCCTGCGCCGCTTTGACTGGGACATCGCCCCGCACCATCCGACCGTCGCCGTGATCATGCTGGGCATGAACGACGTTGGCCGTCATCTCTACGCCCCAGAACCGGCGGATGCCGCGCGACTGGCCGAGCGTCGTCAGCACCTCGAGACGCATGCCCGCAGCATGTCTCAGCTGGCCGACCGGCTGCTGGCGATCGGCTGCCGCCTGATCCTGGTATCACCGTCGATCTTCGACGACACCGGCCTATTGCATGCCCCCAATCTGCCCGGCGTCGACCGGGCTTTGGCCGAGTGCGGCGAACTGGCCCGCGACCTCGCCGCCCGGTTGGGCGCCCGCTTCATCGACCTGCACACCCCCATGGCCGCTGCCAACGCCGCATTGCAGCGGCGGGATCCAGCCCTGTCCCTGGTCGGTCAGGACCGCGTCCACCCCGGCCCGGCCGGGCACCTGTTCATGGCATACCACATCCTGCTTGGCCTGGGCGTCAACCCGACCGTCGCCTCCATCGCGGTTGATGTGCCCAGCGGAACGGTGCTGGCCAACACCAACTGCCAGCTGACCGTGGTCAGTCACGGCGAAGATCGGATCGAGTTACGCTATCATCCGGCAGCCCTGCCGCTGCCGCTGCCCGAGGACGCCCGCGCCGCCTGCGACTGGGCGCCGATCGGATCCGGGCTGACCCACGAAAGCCTGCGCCTGGTCGGCCTGCGCCGTGGACGCTACGCCGTGACCATCGACGGCGTCCAGGTCGCGACCGCCTCAGCCGAGGAACTCGCCGACGGCCTGGAACTGGGTGCGAATCCACACACCCCGCAGCACAGGCAAGCGCTTGAGATCGCCGCCGCCAACCGTGAACGCCATCGGCTGACCAGCGAAGAACTCCGCACCATCGCCGCTATCCGGCACTTCCACCTGGACCCGGAAGGCGTATCGGCGGACGACCACGGCGCCGCCACGTCGCTGATCGAACGTCGACTGGCCGCCGCGACAGCGGCAGGCAACACCTTCGGTATCTGGCAATTGAGTTCCTTCCTGCGTCTCCAAGACCAAACAGATCGCATCCAGCATGGGATCACCGCTGCGACGCTGGCGATGCGACAGGCGGGTCAGACCCGGCCGTTGACCGTGTGCGTCGCACCGCTGGGTGGACAAGATCGCATTTTCGCATTTTCGCATTTTAATTGTATGCATACAATCGCATGTACCTTAGCTTACCATGAGCAGGCTACCCACCCAACGTCCCCTGCGTGGCAATGCTGGCCGGATGGCCGACATCCCGGGGTCTTTTGTCTGGTTGATCGGCCTCCCGGCCGTTGTTGCTCTGGCGGTCATCCTCAACCTGCCCGGCCGCCCACCAGCTGAGGCCGGCCCCCTGACCCTGAACCGCTTCGCCGCACTGTCCGCGTCAGCGGTGCTGCCCCGGCTGAACGCCGAGGCCATCCGCCGACTGCGGGCCGGCGAGGATCTGCCCGCGCCGCTCCAGCAGTTCCACCTCGCTTACACCTTCGCCGGAACCTGGCGCGAGGTCGGTCTATTCGACTTGCTCGCCCGAACCAAGACGGCGGATCAGCCAGCGCCCGATCTGGCGGCGATCGCGACAGCCTTCGCTGCCGTCGGGTCACCAGCTACCGACCTGCTCCGCCAGGCCGCCAGGCTGGCCACCGGCGCTGGCGCTCCGGCCATCGCCGCTCGCGCCGCGCAACTCGCCGGCTCTGCCACTGAGACGCCGATCGTCAACCCGTTCGCCGCGCTCGACGCCAGCCTGGGCCCGGCCCTGGACGATGCCGACCACCGCTGGCAAGCCTGCGCACGCCCCATTGCCACCGCCGTTCTGTCCAGCGAATGACTGCATCGCTGGGCGATGACTGGTCATCGCCCACGCCCCAAGGAGCCGCCATGACCGCCGTCCGCGCCGCATTCAGTCTGGTCGAGCTGATCGTCGTGCTGGCGATTCTCGCCATGCTGGCCGCCCTGGTCGCCCCGGTGGCCAGTCAGGTCCTGGGCCAGGCGCGCAGCGCCGCCTGCCAGCGCAATCTCAGCCAGCTATCCGCCTGGGCCCTGATCTACGCCCAGGACTGGCGTGGAGTGCTGCCCAACCACGCCGCCACCACCAACGTCCCCGATCCGGACTGGTACAGCAACCTCACCGGAACCGGCACGACCTCGTACTGGTACACCAAGATCGACAGCGTGCGGCCGCAGGAGCAGCACGGCAACGGCCTGATGTGCCCGCAAGCGTCGGTCTCGCTCTATCCCCGGCAAAAGAACACCAGCAGCATGCTGTTCTGCTACGACTACGGCATCAACCGTCATCTCGGTGGCCGGCGATTCATCAACAATCAGCACCACCTCGAGGTGCCGACGTTATCTAACCTCAATTCACACACCTTCTGGTTCGCTGACGCAATCATGCAATACGCCTACGGTGGCTTCTATCCCAACGCCGAGGTCGCGGCCTCGCCCGCCTACATGGAACCGTGGTGCTGGCGTGGTCCAGCCGGTGTTGGAGGGGCCAGTTCCGGCGGCAACTGGTTGCCGGCACCCAGCTCGCATCCGCGCTGGGCGGCGAACTTCGTCTTCGGTGATGGACATGTCGAGTCACTGAACTACGAGGACGTCAGTGCCATGAGCCCCACCTACCTGAAGAAGACCTTCCAGGGCAAGATCTGGCCGTGAGACGAGGCCTGATCGCCATCGCCTGCTGTCTCGCAACCGTCCTTGCGGCAGCAGAAACCAGCATGCCCACCATCACCATCACCGCCACAGTCGAAGCGCGGTTCGACCGCCGCCTGCTTGGCGGCTTCCTCGAACGCCCGACCTTCAGCGATGAGCACGGCCCCGAGGCGGTCTGCGATGCCGACGGACGACTGCCGCCCGCCGTGGTCGAGCGCCTGCGCGGTCTGGGGGCGCCGGTGGTGCGCTTCCCCGGCGGTACCGGCATCGACTTCAACGACTGGACCGACCTTATCGACCGCGCGCCCGGCCGCGCTGATCCAGCCCGACCGGTGACCAAGGGCCATCGCGGCGGCGAGTACACCAACCACTTCGGTCTGGACGCGTTCCTCGCCCTGCGCGATGACCTCGGCTTTGCGCCCCTGCTGGTGGTCAACCTGCGCGATGCCCTCTACGGGCTGAAGACGCCAGAAGAGGCCGCCCGCCATGCCGCCGGGATGCTGGCCTACTGCGTGGCGCAGCCCGGAGCCGTCGCGCCCGGCCAGGCCGACTGGGGTGCGATCCGCGCCGCCAACGGTCGTCCGATACCGACTCCGGTGCCGCTGATCGCGGTGGGCAACGAGGCGCAGTTCTACTGGCCGCCGAAGCCGGCTGAGCAGCAGCGCCTGGGCCTGGCCGACGACGACGCGGTGGTCGCCCGCCACGTCGCCTGTCTGGTCGCCTACGCCGACGCCCTGCACGCCGTCTCGCCGTCGGTGCAGTTGATCGTCGACGGCCTACACGATCCCTGGAATCCAGCCAACCGCGCCACCAACCTGCTGCGTCGCCGCGTGCTGCTCGACCCGCAGGTGCGCAGCCGCTGCGCCTATGTCACCATCCACCAGTATGCGCCGATGGGCATGTGGGCCGCGCTACGCCGGGGCGAAGTGGTGCCGGGCGAGCAACTCAGCGACGACGAGGCGTGGTACGGGCTGCTCGGTGCCCCTGGCCTGATCGACGACGCCGGACACAACGTCGCCTTCGGCGGCTGGTACGACGGCCTCATCGCTGCCGGTTACCGGGTGGCAGCGACGGAGTGGAACTGGAACGCCTGGGGGGTGCGCAAGCGCCTCGGCCAGCGTCCCTTCAGCGACGCCCTGCCCATGGCCCTGGGTGCCGCCGGCTATGTGCATGGCCTGCTGCGGCAGGCGGCCTTCACCGACATCGGTTGCCAGTCAATGATGCTTGGGACCTCCTGGGGGATCACCGCGGTACGCGCCCCACCAGGCCGCGAACCGTGGTATCTGCCGCAGGGCCAGGCGCTGGCCTTCTACAACGCCATCCCCGGCGATCGCATCCTGGCGCTGCGCGAGGAGCACCTGCCCGGCGTGCCCCAGCCGGTGCAGTTCGCCGCGTGGTATCCCGCTGCGTCCCGGCTGGCCCTGGTCGATGCAGTCGCCGTGGGTGACGACAGTGGCGCGACGCTGTGCCTGGTGCATCGCGACCGCACCAGCGCGATCACCCTGCGGGTCCTGCTGGAGGCCGCGATGCCGGCGGCCCGGACCGCAACCCTGCGCGTCCTGCATGGCGATCCTGCCGGCGACCCCTTCGCTGGCGAGGTCCTGCGCATCGAGGAACAACAGGTGGAACTGGACGCGGACGGTCGCTCGCTCACCTGCACGCTGCCACCGGCCTCGGTGTGCGCATTGCTGCTGCGCTGACCGCGGTCAGGGCATGCGGCCCTGGAAGGTCTTAGTCAGATAAGTGGTGCTCATGGCGTTGACCTCGTTGTAGCTGAGCGACTCGACGTGACCGTCGCCAAAGACGAAGTTCGCGGCCCAGTGCGGATGCGAGCTGGGTGCCGGAATCCAGGGATTGCCCAGATTGGCACCGGCCCCACCGACATCAGCGGGGCCGCGCCAACACCAGGGCGTCATGTAGGTGGGCGAGGCCTCAGCCACGGCGTTGGGATAGAATCCCCCCCAGCCGTTCTGCATCTTCGCGTCGACGAACCAGAACTTCCGAGCACCCAGGTTCCGTGTCGTCGGCACCTGGAGATCATGCTTACCGGCGATGTACCGCTGTCCGCCGAGAAAACGACTGATCGAGTAATCATAGCAGAACAGCATGTTAGTGTGGTCGACGTAGCGCGGCTTCAGCGACACGCTGGCCTGCGGGCACATCAGACCATTGCCATGCTGCTCCTGGGGACGCACGCCGTCGATCTTGGCGTACCAGTACGAAGTCTTGCCAGTGCCAGTAAGGTTACTGTAGTACTTATCGTCAGGGACGGTTGTCGTGGAGGCCTCCGTCGGCAGCACCCCTTCCCAATCCTGAGCATAGGCCAACCCCCACACCGCGAGTTGCGACAAGTTACGCTTGCACATCACGCTCCGCGCCGCGCCCTGCACCAGGCCGATGGCCGGCAGCAGCAACGCCGCCAGCAGTGCGATGATCGCCACAACCATCAGCAGTTCGATCAAGGTGAAAGCACGGCGGGAAGCCATCACAGAGATGATGCCTGTTCCCAACCCCATTGGAAGCGTCAGCTGGACGTGGTGGCTCCGTCGGCGCCGATTGGACTCTAGGCCGGTGGCCTCGTCGAGATGTGTTCGATGACCAGATCGTGATGTTCGGCGATCAGCGGACTCATCTGACGCAGGCCAAACCAGCCGCCACCGAGCACGGCGCCGGTCGGGGCCACGCCTGGATCCCGCCAGTGCAGGACCTCAAGGCCAGCGATGGCGACACGCACCTCCGGCCCGTCCTTCTCGATGACCATACGATAACCGTCAGGCCTAGCGTTGAACACCCCGGGAAGCGGATCGGCCCCCTGCGCCACCAGATGGAAGCCGTGGCTTTTCCGCAGGTTGCAGGTGTGCAGCACGACCTCGTCGGGATTGCGTCGGCGGAAGAAGCTGACGTGCAGCGCGTCGAGGTCGCCGGAATGGTACTGCTGGTACGGTCCACTGCGCGCAGCGCACTCCGGAGCGAAGATCGATCCGCCGTGGCGGCCACGAGCGGCGAAGAAGGCCATCGCCAGACCGGGCTCGCATAGCGGCCGAAACGACCACGAGATGCGTATCCGGTCGGGCAGTTCCAGCGGACACCACAGCACCAGGTTGGCAGCCTGGCCGTCGCCCATCGGCCGCTGACTCTCCAGGCGCAACCGGCCGCGTGGAAAGCTCAGCGCGCCGGGTCCCTCCAGGAGCCAATCGGCGAGATCGGCTGCACAGGCCAGTGGATTTGCGTAGATCACCGGGCTCATGCCGGCTCCTGCGGGCGGTCCCACACGGCCAGCCGGGGCAGGTCGCCGTCGACGGTGTTGAGATACAACCGCCGGCCATCTGGCGACCACACCGGATGGGCGTGGCACACTTGGCCGGGTACGTGGCCCTGCTGCCACGGCACCACGGGAAAATCCCAGACCGCCAGGTCGCGACAGACGCCGGTGTCGAGATCGTGCAGGATCACCCCCGCGCGCCCCGGGCCCGGATAGCGCTGGCTGTCGCACGCCAGCAGCCGGCCGTCGGGATTGAGGCTGGGATGCCCCTCGCAGGGCAGGCTGGCCAGACGCCGACGATTGCCGCCGCGCGCGCCCCAGGCGACCACCGCATGCGGGCCGTCGTCGGCGAAGGCATAGACGCCGGAGCCGTCCGGCAGCCAGTTGGGATGGTGGTTGAAGCGATCAATGAAACGCAGGTCGCCGCCCTGATCGTCCAGGGTGAACAGCGCCTTGACCCGGGGAAGATCCGGCTGCGTCCGCCGGACGACTTCGTTGCTGAGCACCACCAGCCAGCGCCGACCATCCGGCGACCACTTGCTGTGCTGGAGATAGCAGGTCTCGGCCGGCACCTGCGACAGGTCCAGGTGCTCGGCCAGCAGCGCGAGGAAGGCCGCGCGCTCGGCCAGCGGTTCCAGCCGGCCACTGTCGAGGTCGACGCGATAGCAGGCCTGCTCGTGCGGGGCTGTGGCCCCGGTCTTGCGCAAGCCGTTGCTGGTCACCAGGCCGCGTCGGCTGGCCTGGTGCAAGGTGTCGATCGAGCCCGGACAGCACTGCACCTGCCGGCCACGCAGATCGACGATGCGCACCTCGCCGTTGGCGGTGTAATAGACATGACCGGGATCGAGCCAGCCCTGCTGCGCAGCGCCGTGCGCGGTGCCGCGGCAATGTGCGACCCTCACCGAGTCGCTGCCGTCGAGCCCGGTGATGGTCACCGTCCCCGCCGTCAGCGGCGGACCGTCGGCAACGAAGCAGACAAGATGACGCCCATCCGGGCTCTCGGGACTGACATCGAAATAGGTGTGCAAGCTGGGCGCCGGCAGGGGTCGGCGCAGGCGATCGGCGGGATGGGTTGCGGTCATGCCCCCAGCATGCCGGGTACCGACCCGGTTGATGTCACTTTTGCGTCAGGTCATGTGTGGTATTACGTCACCATGGCAGCCCTGCGCATGCTCGTCCAGCAGCCCGGGGATGCCATCCTGGAGGCGATCGTGTCCTCGGCCCGACTACGCGACCGCTGGCAGCTGGTGGCCTTCAGCGACCATCTGCTGCGACTTGGCCGGCTGCCGCTGGACGGTGCCGCCGGCATCATCGCCAACACCAAGGATGCGCAGGCCGCCGGGCGCTTCGATGCCACCGGCCTGCCGTGGATCAACCTGCAGACCGATCTCGGGCGCGGGGCGCATGTCGCCTGCGACCGGCGCGCCATTGGTCGCCTGGCGGCCGAGCATCTGGCCGGCCTGGGCTGTCCGCACCTCGCCTATCTCGGATCCGCCGATGAGGTCCACGCCGCCTTCCGGGACGCCTGCCACCCGGCGCTGGTGCTGCGTGTCGATGGGCCGGTGACGGCGGCGCTGCGCCGCCTGCCGTCGGGTTGCGCGGTGCTCTGCCAGAATGATGGCCGAGCGGTGGAGCTGATCCACGCCGCCCTGGCGGCCGGACGCGGCGTGCCGGACGACCTCGCCATCTGCGGCATCAACAACAACCGCAGCCAGGCGCTGTGCTCGCCGGTCCCACTGACCAGCATCGACCGCAACCTGCCGGCCATGGCCGTGACCGCGGCGCAGGCCCTGCACCGCCATCTCACCACCGGGACGACGCTGGCGCGCAAGACACTGGTCCGACCGCTGGCCTGCGTCGCCAGGCGCTCGACCGACGTGCGACACAACCTCGTCCCCGGGCTGGGTCCGGCGCTGCGGCTGCTGGATCAGGGCCTGGCGGTGGCCGCGACCCTGCCCAGCTGTGGTTTGTCGCGCAGCACGCTGGAGCGTCGCTTCCGCGACCGCCTCGGCACCACGCCAGGGGCCTGGCGCAGCGAACGCCGACTGCAGCGCGCCGCGCAGTTGTTATTGGCAACCGAACTCGACTGCACCGCCATCGCCATCACCTGCGGACTCAGCAGCGCCAGCTATCTGTGCCGGGCTTTCCAGCGACGTTTCGGCCTGACCCCGTCGCGCTATCGCGCCGGGCAGGGATCGCTCAGCAAGGGCTGAACGGCAGCGCTCGGTCCTGGGGAGGCGGCGGAGCGCCGACGCCGCGCGCGTCGTATCAGCGCCTGGCGGCAATCCGCTGCAGACGGTCCACTGGCGGCTCACCGATGCAGGCCACGGCGAGGGCTCCGACATAGGTGCCACCAAGGGACAACGGGATGGCGGCGCGGCGCACCCGATTGGGGTTGTCGAGCGCGTCGACCGCAACGCCGTCCCGGCGACAGGCGGCGATGGCAAGCAGACGTTCGGCGCGCGGCCAGGGCTCCGGCCCCTGCGGCCCAACCCGGCAGATGCTACGTGGCATGGCGATGCCGCTGGCCCAGGCGGTGACGGTCACGGCATCGGCCTCACCCACCGGTCGCAGGAAGCCCACCCGGGCGATCGGCGCCGCTGCCGCTGCCGCTGCCGCGCCCGGTGGATCTGCACGGTCAACCATGACATGGGTGCCGCCGGCGAAGCGGTAGAGCTCGGCTGGACAACCGGTGTCGCGCGCGATCTCGACCGCGAGGGCCGACCAGCGCCGGCACAGCGCAAGATCCTCCGGGCCGCGCGGCACCAAGCCGACCAAGGCGCGCCAGCGGCCGCCGCTGCCATCGCGCGCCACCGCGCCGTGGTCGGCCAGGACATGCAGCAAGCGATGCGTCGAGGATTTCGGCCAGCCACCAAGCCGGGCGAGGCGTTCGAGGGTGCAGCTGCCCTCGCGACCGAGGATGGCGAGGAGGCGCAGGCCGCGAGCAAGGGACGGGGCGCGTTCCACCCCTGGAACATACGCTGCAACGGCGGCGCGGAAGGTCATGCTGGCGCCACCCCATGAACGTCATCCTCATCCTCACTGACCAGCAGCACCACCGCTCGCTGGGTTGCGCCGGCTCGACCATGGCGCGCACCCCGCACCTTGACGCCCTGGCGGCGCAGGGCGTGCGCTTCGACCGCCACTACGTGACCAATCCGGTGTGCATGCCCTCGCGCGCCTCGATCTTCACCGGCACGCACATCACCGAGCACGGGGTGTGGCAGAATGGCTGCCGGCTGGATCCGCAGGCGGCGACCATCGCCTCGCTGGCCGAGGCCGGTGGCTGCCAGACCGCGCACATCGGCAAGCTGCACCTCGAACCGATCCTCAACCGCGTCGACGGTTCGCATCCCTACGGCTTCGCCCATGCCGAGGTCGCCGAAGGAGACCAGCAGCTGACCCACTCCGCCGACGCACACTTCGCCTGGATGCGGCGCGAACGGCCTGACCTGTTCCTCAGCTACATCAACGAGATGTACGGCAACGGCCACGAACGCGGCTACCGCTCGCTGCTGCCCGAGGAGTGGCACCATTCCAGCTTCGTCGCCATGCGCGCCGAATCCTGGCTGCGCGAACAGCGCGATCCGGCCAAGCCGTTCCTGCTCAGCCTCGGCTTCTTCGACCCGCATCACGCCTTCAATCCCTGCGAGCCCTGGTGGAGCCGCTTCGCCGACGCACCGATCGAGGAGCCGGTGTTCGACGAGACCGAGTTCGCCAGCAAGCCGCCGCAGTACGCCAGCTGGTTCGCCAACAAGCGCAAGACCACCCGCGATCCCGCCGCCATGGCCGGGGTGATCCGCGCCTTCCACGCCATGGTCGCACACGTCGACGACTGCGTCGGCCGGGTGGTGGCAGCGGTGCGGGCCCTGGGCCTCGAGCGCGACACCGTGTTCCTGTTCTCCTCCGACCACGGCGAACTGCTCGGCAACCACGGCCTGCTGCACAAGGGGCCGATGCTGCTCGATGACCTGCTGCGCGTGCCGATGATCGCCGCCCGCGCCGACGGCGTGCAGCGCGGCACAGTCTGCGACGGCCTGACCAGCGCCGTCGACTTCCTGCCAACCATCACCAGCCTGCTTGGCACACCGACGCCGGCCGGTTTGGAAGGCCTGCCGCTGGTCGACCGTGACCTGCGCCCACTGCCTGCCGGCGGCCACACCCGGGTGCGCGCCGCCTGGGAGGACGAGAAGGACCTGTCATCGCTGCGCTGCCTGGTCGACGGCC
>JBBREK010000102.1:0-14098 GCA_038203025.1 Planctomycetota bacterium | reverse complement strand
ATATAGCTCAACTTATCCAAGCCATCACCGACTTCATCAGGGTTCACAATCAGAAGGCGGCGCCGTTTGTATGGAGGAAGCGCGAGGTGAAGGGCGCGCAGCTGAGGAATACAATTGTCAACTTACGCAATTAGACACTAGTGGCGGCATGCTGGCGGCGACGGGCGTCCATGATCGTCTCCGGACTTGGCGGTTCGTCTGCGATCCTATGATCCCAGATGTCCGTGATCCATCACAGTCCATCCCTGCCAATTGGCGATTCATCCCAATCCATCCGACTGGCTGGCTGCCCGCCCTGGACCGAGATCAATTTCCACACCTGGGGCGCCGGGCGCACCCTCGACCGCCATGCCCACCCCTACCTGCAACTCATCCTCGTCCTGCGCGGCCAGCTCGACGTCGATTGGGGCGAGGGCTGGCAGGCGGTGCGTGCCGGCGAGGTGCACGTGCTGCCGCCGGACCGCCCGCACCGGCTGCGCAGTCCGCAGGGACATGGCCAGTTCGGCATCAACTGCCGGACGCAGGGCGACGAGCGCGGCCTGCTGACGGCGCTGCTCGTAGGTGCGCGGCCGGCGGTGCGCTCGTGGCCGGCTGGCGTGGCCGCCGCCCACGCCGTGCGCGGCGGTCTGACCGACCGGCTCGCCATCGCCCAGGCTCTCGACCGGGCGGCCCTCGATCTGCTCGACGGCGGTGACCGGCCGATCGATCGGCTGATCCCCTGGCTGACCGCCCGCACCGGCCAGCCCATCGACGTGGCGAGGACGGCGCGGGACCTCGGCACCTCGCGCTCGCGACTGCAGGCCGAGTGCCGCGTGCGCCACGGCTGCGGCGTCGCGCACCTGCACGAACGCCTGCGTCTGGAAGCGGCGGCGGCGCTACTGCTGGGCGAACCAGCGGCCAGCCTGGAGACCATCGCCGCACGCTGCGGCTACCTGGACAACCCCGGCTTCTCCCGCGCCTTCCGCCGGCATTTCGGCTTGCCGCCGGGGCGCTGGCGGCGACGCGGTGGCATTGGCTGAGGACGGCGCGCGTCCCGGTTGTGCAGCCGGCGCCGGCAGGTGTACTCCGCGGCCATGTTCCGAGCCCCGTTCTGCCTGACGCTCCTGCTTCTCGCCGCCTGCACCACCGCCAGCCGCAGCGATGCCACCGACGAGGAACGACGCCTGCTCGCCTACCTCGTGCGCGACCCCTATGTGGTCATCACCGGCACCGAGCGCGATGCCGATGGCTTCCTCCTCGTCCTGACCCGTCAGGGCAACCGCACCCGCCGCTACCTCATCGCCCCAGATGATCCGGCCAAGCCGACCCTGCGTCTGCGTCTGCTGAATGACCAAAGCACCCTGGAGACGGCGCCGAATCCGCGACCCGGCGGTGGACCTGAACCGCGCGGGAACTGATTAGCCACGACCTGCGAGCAGCCCGAGCCACAGCGTTTCCCAGGCGACCGCCACCGCGTCCCAGGTGCAGGACTCGGCGGCGGCTCGCGCCCGACCGGCAAGGGCCTGCCGGCGCCCCGCATCGGCAGTCAGGTCGGCCACCGCTGCAGCCAGGCTGTCACGATCGAGTGGCAGCGGCAAGACGCAGGCCTCTGCCGGGGCAAGCACCTCGTTCACCGCCCCGCCTGGTCGCGCAGCGATGGCTAGTCCGGAGGCTGCCGCCTCCAGCACCACGTTCCCAAAGGGCTCCGCCGGACTGGCGACGACGAAGATGTCGGCCGAGGCATAGGCTTGGACCAGCGCCTCGCCGTGCAGCACGCCGGTGAAGGTCGCCCACGGCAGCTCGCGGCGCAGCGCCGGCGCCTCCGGGCCGTCGCCCACCACCACGGCACGCACGCGCGGGTTGCGCTCGCGCGCGCGGTTGCAGGCGGCAGCGAATCCCGGCGGATCCTTGGTCGGAATGAGGCGCCCTACCGACAGCAGCACCGGATCGCCGTCGCCCGCCCCCCAACTGGCGCGCAGGGCGGCGTCGCGCCAGCGCGGATGGAAGACTTCGGCGTCGACGCCACGGCCGATGATCCGGACCCCGGAGACCCCCAGGGCGGTAAGCAGGTTGGCACTTGATGGCTGCTCGGCCACCGTCGCACCGCACCGGCCATGGAACCTGGCGAGCAGGCCCATGACCCTGCTCTCGGTTCCTGGCACGGCATACAGATGGAGATGATGGAACATGGTGGTGGTAGGCAGGCCGACGACAGCGGCGGCGTCCAGGGCGGCAAGACCGACATTACCAGCGAGCTCGACATGGACGAAGTCGGGCCGCTCGGCGGTCCAGCGGCGAACCAGCTCGCCGGTGAAGGCACGGCAGGCAGCGCCCAGCCGAGCCGCAGCTGCAGCTGCAGCTGCAGCTGGAAGCAGCGGACCGAGCGGAAGCGACTCCGGACAGGTGATCAATTCAAGACGGTGGCCACGGGCGATCAAGGCCGCACGCCAACGGGCTAGGGCAAGGCCGGCCCCGGCAGTGGTGGCGGCCGACTCGGTGGTGGTGACAACGGTAACCCGCAGCGATCGCAGCATGCCCCCTGATGCGCAGCCGGTACGCATGATGCAAGCAGCATCGCCGTGCAGCAGGTGTGGCCATGCGGTACTTGCCTGGACTGGGTGCATCCTATACGGGTTCTCGCGACCGGAGATGCTCGTGAGACAATGCCGCCTCGTCCCAACCATTGCCATGTTTGTCCTGATTGGGCAGGCTGCCGCGCAGGACGGGGTCGCTCCGGTGACCAGCCTGGCGACGAATGATCTATTGCTCAGTCAGGCGACGGTCGATGCGCTGGCCAACGTCGATCCGGCGCCGGCTCTTGACCTGACCGACCTGCAGGACCTGGTCTACACCTATCAGCCGGGGACTCCGCCCACCTGGGCCACGGTGACCGGTAACGTCGCCGCGGCCATCGGCAGCGGTGCCAACTCGACAGCCGGCATCGCCATCACCGCTGCATCTATCACGGGCGGGGCCTATGGCCATTGGGAATATCGTGCCGGAATAGCAGCTGCGTGGTCGCCACTGGACCTGTCCGCCGTCGAGGAGGATGCCGCAGCTCCGTCCTCCAGCTTGGCCTATCTGCTGACCATGGTCGACGTTGGCGATGCTGCACAGCTACGCTTTGTCCCCGATGCTGACGCCACCGATGGCACCGCCACGCTGACTTTCCGCGTATGGGACGGCTCCGACGGCGCGACGCCGCGTAGCCTGGGTTCGACGCAGAACACCGACCTGTTCGCGGCACAACTGTTCGGCGGCTCGCCGACCGCGTACTCGGCCGAGACGCGCACCCTGACCGTGCAGGTGCTGGCAGCCAATGATGCCCCATCACTGAACAGCGAGCCCAGCAACCCGTCTGCCATTGCCTACATCCCGATCACGGTTCGCGATCTGCTGCTCACCAGTTCGCCGTTCACGGATGCCGATGGCGATGATCTCGGCCTCGCCATAACGGATTTCGACAACGTCGACGCCGGCTGGGAATACAGCGATGACGGCGGATCGACGTGGTCCTCCTTGCTGGATGAACAGCCAGGCGTCGAGTCCAGCGAGGCGTTCCTCCTCGGACCAGACGTGCTGCTACGCTACAGCGGTGCTGCCGGGCAGGGACTGCTCAGCCTTCATGCCTGGGACCAGACCAGTGGCGGCTCGTTGGTAACCCAGGCCATCGACGACAGCGTGTCATCCGACTACCTCGGGGTCGACGTCAGCAACAACTCCGCGCCGAGCATCGAGTTCTCTATCGAGGGCCTGGATGGGAATGGTGCCCTGCACGTCCGACGCGGAACGCCGGCTACCTTTACGGCCAATGCCAGCGATCCCGACTCCGACGATGTGCTGGCCTGGTCGGCGGCGACCGGCGGTTATAGCGGCGGCGGCACAGTCTCGGTCGACCCCGTGCAGGCTGATTGGACAGAGGCCACCTACTCCGACAACGGCTACGACAACAGCGATACCATCACCCTGACCATCACCGACCTCGCGGGCAATCAGGATTACCGGCAGATACCGGTGGTGATCAGTGACAACAATGCCCCCACTGTCTCGGTGCTCGGTCAGCAGACCCTAACCGTGACCTTAGGCAGTGGCGCGACGCAGATCGATCTCGGATCCAGCGATGCCGACAACGACACCCTGTACTGGTCCAGCATCGCCACGAACTACGGAACGCTCGGATTCGACGCCTCCTCAACCGCCGCCGACGGCGGCAACCTCCTCAGCTACACGCCAACCCAAGTCGGCGTCGAGACGGTGACCGTCACCGTCGACGACTCCTACGGTGGCACCAATGTGATTGTCCTGACCATTACCGTCCTGCCGGCGACCAACCAGGCGCCAAGCATCGACCAGGTCAGTAACGGCAACTTCGCCATCGTCGGCCAGCCTTTCGAGATGGTGGTGCGGGCCTCCGATCCAAATGCCACCGATCTGCCTCTGCTGACCATCAGCACCAGCGAATCTGACGTCACCGCCAGTAAGCTGGCCGACGGCCTGTGGCAGCTGCGCTGGGTGCCGACGATAGAGAGCTCCGAGCACGGCGTGACCGTGACCGTGACCGATCCGGGCGCCCTCTCGGATTCCAGCCAGATCTATCTCGACTACGTCGCCGCCCCAGCTCCAGCGGTGCTGTCAGCCAGCATTCCGTCTTCCACCCCCGGCAACATCGTCTACGGCGCCCTCGCCCCTGGATACCAGGGCGGTTTCACCTTGCTTAGCACGTTCCTCGCCGGCCAGCCGCGCAGCGTGGCACGGGCCTTCTGGTGGACCGGCGCCGGCTACGCCGAACTACCCGGCACGACGGTGAGCGATCCGCTGCGCACCGGCGTCTTCCTTGCTTCGACCGTGGCGCCAGACTTGACCTTCGCACCGCCGACCCAGCCGGCGCCATTCGCGATCACCCTGCGCGCCGGGCAGTGGACCTTCTTCGGCATCCCACCGCTCCTGCTCAGCAGCAGCGGCGGCAACGTGACCAGCCATCTGTGGAGCGAGATCGAGCTGCAGGAGCCTGACGGCACTGCTGTTGATCTGTCAACCAAACTTGCTGCCATCGGTCCGCTCAGCGGCGGCAGCAGCGATGCTGATACCGAGCCGTTCGCCTACCGCTGGGACCTGACGCCGGCGAGCTATCAGCGGACGGACACCGTGCAGAGCGGCACCGGCTACTGGATCCGCAACCGCAGCGGCCAGGACTATCGCCTGGTTCGCCTGACCGCCCAGGTCGGAGGGGGCCAACCGGCCAGCACCCTGCGCTTCGCCGCGACCAAGCTGGTCCCGACGGCAATCGCTTCAATCGACCAGCCTCCAGCGCCACCGGCCGGATCCTCGGTGAGCTCGGCTGCCGACGGTGGGGGTCACGGCGGCTGTGGAACCGGCGGACTTGCCGGTCTGCTCCTCGCCGGGCTGGCGTTGATCGGACTACGGCCCAGGCGCCGGGTCTGACGTGACCCAGGACGGGGTGCCGTCGCCACGCGACGTGCAGGACATCATCCAGACGCGGATGGCCGGCGAGATGCAGCCGGTGCCGGTGGCTCCCGCGCAGGCCGACACCCGTCCAACCGAAGCTGAGGCGGAGACACGCCATACCACCCCGGATGATCCGGAGGCCACGCGGCCGTCGACCAGCGCCGGTTCGAACCCGGCTGCACCCACACTTGTCGGTGACCAGCACCCGTCGACCGCCTCGATCTCGCGCAGCGGCACCGGACGCATCACTGGCACCTTCACCCGCCTCGGCCGCACCCGCACCAACGCCAACCTGCCACACGATACCCAGCAGCTCGACCTCAAGCTGCAGATGTCGAGGCCCAGCGTGCTGGCCGATCTCGGCAAAGTCGGTGGCGGCGTCATCCCCCCGGGGGTGCAGAAGCTGATCGACGAACACGGCACCGAGGGCCGCTACGCCGTCGAGAAGCCGCTGGCGCAGGGTGGCATGGGCGCGGTGCTGCTGATCAAAGACGGCGATTTCCAGCGCCCGGCAGCAATGAAGGTGATGCTGT
This sequence comes from Planctomycetota bacterium, assembly GCA_038203025.1. GTDB lineage: Bacteria > Planctomycetota > UBA11346 > UBA11346 > UBA11346 > UBA11346. The sequence continues at coordinate 8,120 of JBBREK010000102.1, read as the reverse complement.
CGCGCTACGCCAAGAGCCCCGAAGCGATGGAGCGCTTCCTCGCCGAGGCCCAGGTCACGGCCCAGCTCGAACACCCCAACATCGTGCCGATCCACGACCTCGGCATCATGGAGGACGGCACCGTCTACTTCACCATGAAGTTCATCGAGGGCGAATCCCTCGGCGGCGTGGTCAAGCGGCTGAAGAGTGATGATCCAGCGGTGGCGCAGCAGGCGCGCGACGAGTGGCCCGATGAGCGCATCCTGCTGACCTTCCTCAAGGTGCTCGATGGCATGTCCTACGCCCACGCCAAGGGCGTGGTGCATCGCGACATCAAGCCGGACAACATCATGCTCGGCCGCCACGGCGAGGTGCTGGTGGTCGACTGGGGCATCGCCAAGGTCCTTGGCCGCGATGAGGGTGGCAGCACCGCCGGCGTCGTCCACCTGCGCGACGAGGACGCCGTCAGCCTGACGCGCGAAGGCGCCGCCATGGGCACACTGTACTACATGCCGCCCGAGCAGGCCCGCGGCGAGCTCGCCGCGGTCGATGCCCGCAGTGACATCTACGCCCTCGGCGCCACGCTCTACGAACTGCTGACCCTGAAGCGTCCGGTCGGCGGCGGCAGCGCCGCCGACATCATCGCCAAGGTGGTCAACGGCGAGTTGCAGCCGATTGGCGAAGCCCGGAGCGGCCTGCACGAAGACCTCGCCGCGGTGGTCACCAAGATGCTGGCCTTCCTGCCCGATCGCCGCTACCAGCGCTGCTCCGACATCGCCGACGACCTGCGCCGCTACCTCGCCGGCCAGGCGGTGCTGGCCCGCCGCCGCAACCTGATCGAACGCGCCGGCGCCTGGATCGCCCGCAACCGACGCCAGGTCGCCATCGGCGCCGGTGTCGCCGCCCTGATCGTGGCCACCGCCCTGGGCGCCGGCTGGTGGTCGCAACGCCAGGCCGAAGCGGCGATCGACGCCCAAGTCGCGACCGCTCGCGCCGCTGCCGAAGCTGGTTCGTGGCAGGCCGCCTACGATGCCGCCGCCGCCGCACCGCTGCGGGCCGAGGCGCTGGCGATCAAGGAGCGCGCCGCCGCCGCCCTCGCCCTGGCGGCCAAGGCCCGCGAGGACGCAGCGCGCAGCGAGGCCGACCGCGCCACCGCCGTGCGCCTGACCGCCGAGGCTCGCAAAGCAGCTGGCGCTAACCGCTGGCAGCTGGCGCGCGACAAAGCCAAAGCCGCACTGGAGGCGGCAACACTGCCCGAAGCCCAGGACCTGCTGGCCACTGCCACGGCCAAGCTGGCCGACGCGAAACGCGCCGAACAGGAGCGGACCGCTGCGGACTTCAAGACGTCTGGCGATGCCGAGCTAGCCCGGGCTCAGGCTCTGCCGCCGCTCGACTCCGGCCTGGCCAAGGCCCTGGACACGGCCCGCGAGGCCTACGCCAAGAGCGCCGCCGACGGCATCGCTGTAGCCGGCGTCGACCAGGCGCTCGCCCAGCTCGGCAACCTGCAAGGGGCAGCCAAGGCCGCGCTGCAGGCCGACGAACGCGCCAAGGCTGCCGCGTCCGAGGCTGCCCGGCGCCGCGCCCAGGCCGACCAGGCCATCATCGCCGCCAGCACGGCGCTCGACGCCGGCGAACTCGACGCAGCCAACGAGCAGATCGCCGCCGCGCGCAAGCTGGCCCCCGGCGACGCCCGCGCCGACGCCCTGCGTGAGCGCATCGCCGAGGCCCTGCGCGAGCGCGCGACGACACGGGCCGGCGAAGCCGCCCGCGCCACAGCCCGCGCCACCGCCGGCGAGGCCCTGGCCCGGGCCCGCACCGCCGACGAGGCGATGCGCACCGCCGCTGCCGAGCACGCTGCACGCAGCAGCGAGGCGCAACGGCTTGAGCGCGAGCTGGCGGCCCAGCCGTTGGAACGCAAGGCCACCCTGGTGGCGGCGCGCGACGCGGCCCAGACAGCACGCGCCAAGGTCGCTGAGCAATGGGCCCTGGCCGAGGGCGCGGCGCGCTCGGCGCTCGATGCCCTGGCCGGTGAACCGACGCAGCCCGATGCGGTGGCGGCGCGCGACCTGCTGATCGGACTGTACCGTGGCCGACTGGAGGACGCGCAAAGCAACGGCGCCCTGCCCGAGGTCGCCGCCTTCACCAACCTCCTGCGCCGGCTCGGCGTCGACGTCGGCGCCCCGACCGCCGGCACGCTGACCGTCGATGCCAAGGTGACCGCGCGCAGCCTGGCCGTGGATGGGAACGGCCGCCTGGTCGCCAGCGGTCCAAAGACCGACGTCGCCGCGGGCCTGCCGCTGGCCCTGCCCCAGGGCCGCTACGAGCTGCGCGCTGGCGACGATGTTGCCTGCGTCGTGGTCCGGCCCGGCGAGAGCCTCCGGTTGCGCTGGACCCCGACGGCCAAGCCCGGAATCCCCGGGCTGCGCTGGGTCCCGGCCGACCCCGGCTTCTGGCTGGCCGAGGACGAGGTGACGGTGCGGCAGTACGCCACCTTCCTCGCTGACCCGGCGGTGGCCGAGCAGCTACGTGCCTCGTGGAAGGCCTGGAAGGCAGATACCAACGCCGTGCTGTCGCTGATTCCGCGCCAGGGCGGTGCAGCCGACGAGGTGGTGTGGAAGCTCAGCGAAGTGGCCGGCGACGTGCTCGCCTCGTGGAAACCGCTCTGTGATCTCGCCGAACCGGTGCGTGGCGTCTCGCGCGACGATGCCCAGGCCTACTGCCGCTGGCTGTCGCAGAAGTCCGGCGCGGTGGTGCGTCTGCCCACCCTGGCCGAGTGGCGCTTCGCTGCCACTGGCGGCGACGATCGCCGCGTCTATCCCTGGGGACCGGGTGCCGACCATGCCCTGGCCAGCTGCGCCGTGCCGCCCAAGCAGCATCCACCCGTGGTGGGCAGCGCGCCCAGCGACCGCGGACCCTTCGGCCACCGCGACCTCGCCGGCAGCGTGCGCGAGTGGGTCAGCGATCCAGGCCTAGTCTACGACGCCCGCATCGCTGGCGGCGCCTGGACCGACGAGGATCTGGCCCGCCTGCGCAGCGACGCGGTCGAGAGCCTGCCTGCCTCCGCTTCGTTCAACGCCATCGGCTTCCGCATCCTGGTCCAACCGTGAACCGCACCACCACCCTGCTCCTGCTCGCCTCCCTCGGCATCGCCGCCGAAGGCGCTCTGCCACCAGCCGTCGACGAGGTGCCGATGCCGCCACCGCCGGCCCCGGCCGAGACGCCGCTGCCGCTGCCGCTGCCGCCGCCACCATCATCGGCCGAGGCTCCGCCATCGGCACCGGTCGGTCAGCGCCGCGCCGGCGTGCGCGTGGCGCGCGTCAGTGCCACCGCCCCGACCTGGGATGGCCGTCTGCGCCTGGGCGCGGGCTGGGACAGCAACGCCCTGCTCGATAGCGATCCCGACACCACCCAGGCCGCCACCGCGGTCTACAACGGCGAGGGTCAGTTCGGCTGGCGCCCGGTCGCCGACGACACCGACTTCGTCAAAGCCACCGCCACCATCGGCTATGATCGGCGACCGCAACTCGCCGACCTCGACTCCGGCAAGCTGGCGCTGGGCGTATCCGGTGCACATCAGGGCGAGACGCTGACCACCGGCGCCAGCCTCTCCACGGCACGCTACTGGCTGGACGGCGACGGCGCTGCAGCCGAGCTACGTGGCGGCGGCAGCCTCGCCTGGCTGCGCGCGACCAGCGCCGATCTGCTCGCTGCTGAACTGGCGCTGATCCACTTCGACCTCGCCAGTGACCGGCCCGCGGGCGCCGAAGGCGTGATCGGCCTGGGCGACGCCGACGACCGCAGCGGCACCCTCGGCGCCGTCGCCTGGCGCCACTGGTGGCAGCTGGGCGGTGGCAACCGCCTCGAAGGCGCGGTGCGTGCCGGCCGCTTCTTCGCCAACAGCGACCCCGAGACCTACAGCCTGGTGCAGCCGTGGCTCGCGCTGCGCCTGCGTCCGGACGGCTGGCAGATCGAGGCCCGTGGCACGATTGAGGCCCGCACCTACGACGGCGAACGCACCCACGGCGACGGCAACGAGAACGCCGTGCTCGCCACGCTTACTGCCAGCGCCGACCGCCGCCTCGGACACGGCCTGTGGCTCGGTGGCTACACCGGCCTCAGCGCCCGCGACAGCAACTACACCGATCGCGACTACCAGCGCTGGCAGGCCGGCGCCCGACTTACCTGGACCTTCTCCGCGGAGGAATGACAACATGCGTATCCTGCTCCTCCTCCCTCTTCTGGCTTTCCATGCTGCCTTGTGCGCTGCCGATCCGGTCGGCACCTGGCGCTTTGGCGTCGGCTCGGTCGACGGCCAACCGGCCAAGGTCGGTACCGTCGTGCTGACCGGCCAGGAGGTGATCGCGTCCGACGCGGCGCCACTGCGTTTGATCTGCAGTGAGGCGCCCGGCATCACCACCGTGCTGGCAGCGGGTTCCAAAGGTCGCTTCATCATCGAAGCCGACGGCGCCGGTGGCCGTCAGCTGATCCTCGATCTGGAGCGCGGTGCGGCGCAGCTCGACATCACCGACAAGACCCCGTACACGGCGGTGCGCGTGCGCGGGGCAGCCCTCGACGTGCGCGTCACCGGCACACTGTTCGTAGTCGAACGCACCCGCCAGGATGCCGACTACGTCGCCCTGGTGCGCGGCAAGGTCCACGTCGGCCTGCGCCCGGACGTGGCCAAGGCCCTGGGTAAAGCCGGCGAACTGGAGCTGCTCGAACGCCAAGGCGTCTCCGGCGACACCACCACCGGGGTCGGCGCGCCCACCGCGCTCTCCGCCCGACCGCAGATCGCTTTTGCCGCCGGCCTGCGCGCCTCGGTCGCTGACCAGGGCAGCGGCCTCAGCGATCAGGGTACCGGCTGGGACCTCGACCTCGCCGCAGAGCTGACCGGGGCCATGCTGGAAGGTAGCGGCCTCGGTGAGGTCGCCAACGCCGGCGGCGAGCAGATCAACTTGTTCAGTGGCCTGGCCGAAGATCTGGTCGACAGCCTGTCCGAACTCGGCTCAACACCGGAATCTCTTGGCGACCAGGCGGCGCAGTCCAGTGGTTCCACCCCAGCTGGCGGCGCTGCGCTGCCGCTGCCGCCACCCCCACCGCCGAACTAATTCAGCGGCCGCTGGAGCGGATGGCTTACTGTTGGTGGACGTAGCGACCAAGCGAGTGGCGAGCGGGTTGGCAGCCCCTGTGTGGTCGTGCCACGAGCGCGTAGCGAAGCTGGAACGACTAACGCCGTCTGCCGTTTCGATGCGCGTATGCGCAGCGTGTCGAGCAGGGGCTCCGGGGACGAAGGTCCCCGGCGGGGACGTGGGGCAGAGCCCCACGAACTAAGCGCGCGACTGGCGCTTGCGCTCGTTCTCGCTCAGCGCCGCCTTGCGCAGGCGGATCGACTTCGGCGTCACCTCGACCAGTTCGTCCTGGCGAATGTATTCCAGCGCTTCTTCCAGCGAAAACTTGCGCGGCGGGGTGATGCGGATCGCCTCGTCGGCGCCGGAGGAGCGCACGTTGGTGAGCTTCTTCTCCTTCGCCAGGTTGACCACCATGTCGCTGTCCTTGGCGTTCTCACCGACCACCTGGCCTTCGTAGAGCGGCTGGCCGACATCGACGAAGAAGGTCCCGCGGTCCTGCAGCATGAACAGGCCGTAGGCGACGACATTGCCGACGTTGCCGCTGATGATGGCGCCGTTGACCCGCTTCTCGATGTCGCCGCGGTATGGTCCGTAGCCCTGGAACAGCGTGTTCAGCGTCGCCTCGCCCTGCGAGGACGAGAGCAGCAGGTTGCGCAGGCCCATCAGGCCGCGCGACGGGATGGTGAACTCGAGGTGCTGGAAGTTGCCCTTCACATCCATCACCACCAGCTCGGCGCGGCGGGACAGCATCAGCGACATGATCTTCGAGGAGTGGTGCTCGGGCACGTCGATCACCGCCAGCTCGATCGGTTCGAGGCGCTTGCCGTGCTCATCCTCCTTGTAGATGACCCGCGGCGGACCGACCTGGAACTCGCAGTTCTCACGCCGCATCGTCTCAATCAGCACCGACAGGTGCAGCACACCGCGGCCGGAGATCTCGAAGACATCCGGAGCATCGGTGTCGGCGAAGCGCATGGCGACGTTCTTCTGCGCCTCGCGCACCAAGCGGGCCTTCAGTTCGCGGCTCTGCAGCGGCTTGCCCTCGGTGCCGGTCAGCGGGCTGGTGGTGACACCGAAGGTCATCTTGATGGTCGGCTCGTCGATCGGGATCGGCGGCAGGGCAATGGGATTCTCGACATCGCAGATGGTATCGCTGATGCCGATCTGCTCGAGGCCGGTGACAACGACGATGTCGCCGGCCTTGGCCTCCTTGATCTCCTCACGGCCCATGCCAGCGAAGCGGTGCAGCTGCAGCACCCGGCCGCGCGACGGGATGGCCTCAGGACCTTTGATCACCGACACCGCCTGGCCAGCCTTGATCACGCCGGCGCTGATCCGGCCGATGGCCATACGCCCCACGAAGTCGTTGTGGTCGATGTTGCCACACTGCATCTGCAGTGGCGCCCCGGGGTCGATCACCGGACCGGGGATCTCCTCCTTGATCACCTCGAAGAGTGCCTGCAGATCACGACCTGGACCGGCCGGCATGTCGAGCAGCTTGCGCGCCCCATCGAGGTCCTGGTGCATGAAACCAAGACGGCCGGAACCGTAGACCACCGGGAAGTCGAGTTGCCAGTCCTCGGCGCCGAGTTCGACGCAGAGGTCGAAGATCTTGTCGACCACGGTCTCGGGCTCGCAGCGCGGCTTGTCGATCTTGTTGACCACCAGCACCAGCTTGAGTCCGGCCTGGATCGCCTTGCGGGTGACGAAGCGGGTCTGCGGCAGCGGCCCTTCGAAGGCGTCGACCAGGATGAGGGCACCATCGGCCATGCGCATGACGCGCTCGACCTCGCCGCCGAAGTCGGCGTGTCCCGGCGTGTCGACGATGTTGATGCGCAGGTCGCCGTAGTGGACAGCGCAGTTCTTCGCCAGAATGGTGATACCGCGCTCGCGTTCCTGGTCGTTGGAGTCCATCGCGCAATCAACGACCTGCTGCTTGGCGTGGAACGCCCCGCCCTGCTTAAGCAGGCCGTCGACCAGCGTCGTCTTGCCATGATCGACATGGGCGATGATGGCGATGTTGCGGATGTCGGCGCGGCGGGGGTGGTCGCCAGGGGGCTGGGCGGTCATGCGGGGCGGGGTTCTAGGCCCGCTTTGGCCCGGGGGAAGCGCTGTTGCTCATTTCCAGGACCGCGGGCTTCAGCCCGCGATTGCGTCCCGACGCGGGCTTCAGCCCGCGGTCCTTCGGTCGATGCCGTCAGTACAGGTAGGTAAAGGCGCTGCGCAGGACCAGGAACAGCAGAACCATGAGCAGCAGAGTGCCGTACGTGTTCTGGCTCAGCATGTGCGTCCAGGTGGCGATTGGATCCGGCTGGCCCATGGCGGTGAAGAAGCCGGTGAACCACAGAAACACCGCGATCACCCCGACCACCGCCAGGAACAGGGACACCTGCCGGGCCAGCAAGGGTTTCCGGGTCACCGCCAGGACGATGTAGTAGGTCAACTGCCCGCCATCGAGGGGGAAGATCGGCATCATGTTGAACAGCAGCAGCAACAGGTTGATAGCCGAGGACATGCTCAGGAACTGGCCGAGCAAGGTCACGCCATTCGCGCTGATCAGCAGACCAGGATTGGCCTGCAAGAGGTAGCGCAGCGTCAATTCGCTGCCCGCCCACAGCACTAGGCTGACCACTGGCCCCGCCGCGACGATGGCGATTTCATGACCCAGACGGGAATGGTCGCGCCGGGCCTCGCACAGGCCGCCGAAGGCCCACAGGGTGATGGTCAGGCCGCGAGCGCCCAGCGCCCGGGCCATCAGGCCGTGACCCAACTCGTGCAGGACGATGCCCATGAGCAGGACGATGAGCACGATGACAAAACCATCGATGCCACGGCCTTCGGAAATGCGCCAGCCGTTGTAGACCAGCAGCAGGATCGTCCAGTGCAGGTAGATCGGGATGCCGACCAGATCACCGACATACCAGGCGCTCTGGCGCAGATTCTGCATCATGGCGGATCAGCCTTTGTCTACGCGTTCGGCAGTGACGTCGACGATCTTGCCACCCTTGCCCA
>JBBREK010000101.1:0-14224 GCA_038203025.1 Planctomycetota bacterium | reverse complement strand
ACACGCCCAGGCAGGGTTGTCCAGGCAGACGGCGGAGGCCATCTTGATGGAACGCATCGCTTTGATGGTGAAATGGGCTCAAAAGCGCCGGCCCGGGCGATCCAGAAGGAGACCTCGCATCCGCCCGTGGGGTCGGTTCAGCCAGTGAGCGCTGTACTATGGGCATAATCCATGCCATTGGTGTCCTCCCCCAGCCTTGACCACAACCAGTGGGGGCGGACATCCTGTCGGTACGCTAAATGAGGGCAGGTGTACGCAGCGAAGCGGCCCTTGGGCCGGACACCTGCCCTCATTTCTCGTGTTCGTCTGGAGAATTCCGGGCGTAGTGCGAAGCGCTGGCGGAGTACGTCAGGAGGTAGAGCACCTCCCACACCGCACACGTTTCTATCTTCTCGCCGTCAGCCTCTTGGCGCTTTCCGCCTGACAATCCGGGGCGGACCGTAGCGTCCCTTCCTCCATGCCTGCCAACGCCTCCTCGACGCGGTGGATGATCGCCGCCGGCGTGCTGATCGCCGCCACGCTAGCCACGATCGCCACCCCCTACTTCGCGGCCGAACCGCTCGACCGCATCAGCGTCCGCACCGTCGCCAAACCGCCGGCCCAGGCCGCCATGCCGGCCCCGCCAACAGCCGCCGTGCCTAGCGACGGGCCGATCGCCTGGACCCTGCCGGAAGGCTGGGCCGTCATCCCGACCAAGACGATGCGCCTGGCCAGCTTCAGCGTCGGCGACGGGGCCGAGTGCGGCCTGTTCCTCTTCCCGGGCGGCGGCGACCGCCTGGCCAACGTCAACCGCTGGCGTGGGCAGGTCGGACTGGCGCCGCTGGACGAGGCCGCCCTCGCGCCCGAACTGACCGCCGGCACCTGCGGCTTCGGCCCCTTCGAATGGCTGCCGGTGCGGGGCGCATCGAAGGCCTTCTTCGCCGCCATCGTGCCGACGCCATCAGGGCAGTGCTTCGTCAAGCTGGAGGCCACCGGTGAGCACCTGGACGATCTGCGTGACGCCTTCCTCGCCTTCACCACCTCGCTGCGTCCGGCCGGCGGTGCCCCTTGAGCGTCGCTAGCCTGTGGGACGACGAACCACGCTGGCTGCGCATCGTCGCCGATCCACGCATCTTCGCCATCGCCTGCGCTTGGTTGTTCATCCTCACCGTCGCCGGCACCTGGGCGCAGCGCGACGTTGGCCTGTACCTGGCGCAGGAACGCTACTTCACCGCGTGGTTCCTGTGGTTCGGCCAGACCCCGCTGCTGCCCGGCGGCCGCCTGACCCTGTCGATCACCGGCCTCAACTTGCTGGCCGTGCTGTTCACCCGGCGTAGCGCGCGCAGCCCAGGGCTATTCATCCTGCATGCCGGCACGCTGGCCCTGCTCGCCGGCTGCATGCTTGGGGGCGCGCTGCGCCAGGAAGGCTCGCTGGCGCTGGCGGAAGGGGAAAGCGGCGACGAGATGCGCTCGTGGCGCCATCACGAACTCGCCATCCTGGTAGACGGCCCGGAACATGATCGCCTGGTCAGGGTCGGCGAGGGGCTGCTGCACCAGGGCGGAACCATCGCCCAGGCCGAGCTGCCGCTGACCCTCACCGTGGTTGACCACCAGGCCAACTGCCGCCCCCGGCTTGGTGGCGGTCTCGATCCGCTGCTGCCTGAGAAGGAAGTCGAACGCAATGCGCCCGGTGTGGTGCTGCGCCTGCCCGACGGCAGCCAAGTGGCGGTGTGCGAGAACGGCCCGGTGGTGGAGCTGGCCCCCGGTGTGCGCGCCGGGGTCCGGCGCATGGGCACAGCGATGCCGTTCACCACCGAACTGGTCCACTTCACCCGCGAGAACCATCCCGGCACCGGCATGGCGCGCCGCTTCTCCTCCGAAGTCCTGGTGCATGAAGCCGGGTCCTCGCGCCGGGTGATCATCTCGATGAACCGGCCCCTGCGCATCGGCCCATGGACGCTCTACCAGTCGTCCTACATCGAGGCTCCTGACGGTTCGATGACCAGCGTCCTGTCGGTGGTCCGCGACCGATTCTCGCTCTCGCCCTATGTCGCCAGCAGCATCATGCTGCTCGGCCTGCTGCTGCACATCGTGCTGCGCATGCGCCGGCCGGGGGTAGCATGATCCTAAATGCCACCGTGGGTTCGCGGTTCGCGGTTCGCAGTTCGCGGTTCATGGTTGGACCATCGATTACGGACTATATTGGGTTTACTCTTGGTCACCCGTTTGGTGAACACCCGCAACACACACAACACGTATCGCTACAACCGCGAACCGTGAACTGCGAACCGCGAACTGCGATTTCTAGGATGATGCGATATCTCGTCCTGCTGCTCGTCCTCGTCACCGGCCTCAGCGCAGCCGACCAGCCCGACCTCGAACGCATGGCGCGGTCGGTGGAAGGGTTGCCGGCGCTGCATGACGGCCGGCTCAAGCCGCTGGCCAGCGTCGCCCGCCACTGCGTGCTGTCGCTGTCCGGACGCTCGTCGATCCCGGTCGAAGGCGGTCCGGCCCTGTCGGCTGGCGCATGGCTGCTCGAAGGCCTGATCGACCCCACCGCAGCCATGCAGCGGTCGGCCATCCGCCTGCGCAATCCAGAGGTTGCCGAGGCGCTGGGATTGGCGGTACGACCGGGTCTGCGCTACACCATCAACGAGGTGGGCGCCGGACTGCAGGCCCACCAGGCGCAGCTGGACCCGCTGTTCCAGCGCGAACGCCAGAGCCTGGCCCCGGCCGAATTGCAGCTGGTCGAGTTGGGCGACAACCTCTCCCGCATCCTCGACCTGATCGGCGGCCGCTCCCTCGCCCTGATCCCCGGGCCAGAGGCGACCCGCGAACGCTGGCTGCCCATCCCTGAGGTGGCGCATCCCGACGGCTTGCAGACCACGGCCATCTCCGGATGGATCGACCTGCTCACCGCCGCGCAGAAGAACGACGCCGCCGGCGTGCAGCGCATCGCCAGCGCCCTTGCCCAGGGCCTGGCGCCGATCGCGCCGGAAAAACGTCTGCACGCCGAGGTCGTCTACCACCGCCTCGACCTCTTCGTCTGGAGCCTGGCCCTCGACATCCTCTGCCTCGTCCTGCTCGGCGTCGGCCTGCTGCTCAACCGGCGCTGGCTATGGGCGGTGGCGGTCGGCAGTCTCGCCGCCGGCACCCTGGCGCACGTCGCCGGCCTGGGCCTGCGCATGTGGATCATGCAGCGGCCGCCGGTCGCCACGCTCTACGAGTCGGTGATCTTCGTCGGCGCAGTCGCCGCCCTGCTTGGCCTGATGGTCGAGTGGTTCCGCCGGCGCGGCGACGGCGCCTTCGTCGGCGCCGTCCTCGCCATCGTCCTGCACACCGTCGGCCTCAGTTACGCCGATGACGGCGACACCATGGGCATGCTGGTGGCGGTGCTGAACTCGAACTTCTGGCTGACCATCCACGTTCTCACCATCACCGCCGGCTACGGCTGCACCCTGGTCGCCGGGGTGGTGGCGCACGTCGCTCTGGCAGCGCGCGGACTGCGCCCACAGGACAGCCCGACGCATATCCAGCACGACCGCGCCATGCTCATCCTGGCGCTGATCTCGCTGCTCTTCACCCTCTTCGGCACCATCCTTGGCGGCATCTGGGCCGACCAGTCGTGGGGCCGCTTCTGGGGTTGGGATCCGAAGGAGAACGGCGCCCTGCTGATCGTCCTGTGGCTGCTGATGATGCTGCACCTGCGCAGCTCGGGCGTCGCCGGTCCACGCGGCTTCGCCGCCGGCCTGGTCCTTGGCAACATCGTCGTCGCGGTGGCCTGGTTCGGCGTCAATCTGCTCGGCATCGGCCTGCACAGTTACGGCTTCGCCAGCGGCACGTTCTGGTCGCTGGTCGGCGTCGCTGCCGCTGAGGTGGTGCTCGCCATCGGCCTGTGGCTGTGGGCGAGCGTCCGCCAGCGGGTCGCCACGACCGCCTGACGCGGGCTGGACTCGGTGTCCTTGCGGAAGCCTCCCGCCGGGCATGCTACTTGGTTCCGATGAGTAACGAACCGGGCCTGTACCGCCCTGCGATCCTGCGCTGCCTGCATGCAGACTACGGCCGGCGTGAACTGCTCGCCGACGTCCTCGCCGGCCTGCTGGTCGGCGTCGTCGCCCTGCCCCTGTCGATCGGTCTGGCCATCGCCTCGGGGGTGGCGCCTGAGATCGGCCTCTACACCGCGATCATCGGCGGTATCCTGGTCAGTCTGCTCGGTGGCAGCCGGGTGCAGATCGGCGGTCCGGCCGGCGCCTTCGTCGGCCTGTGCGCTGCCGGCGTGGCGATGTACGGTCCCGGCGGGATGGCCCTGGCTACGATCATGGCCGGCGTCCTGGTCCTGGGCCTGGGCCTGCTGCGCCTCGGCCGGACCATCACCTTCATCCCCATCCCGGTGGTCATTGGCTTCACCACCGGCATTGCCGTGATCATCGCCTCGACCCAGATCGGGCCGATGACCGGCATCCCCGACAAGAGCTTCGCGCACATCCAGGACCGCGTCGTCTGGCTGTGGGCACACCGCGACCAGGCACGTTGGCTGCCGGTGCTGATCTGCCTCGGTTCGCTAGCGATGATCCAGCTGCTGCGCGGCTGGCGACCACTACTGCCGGGGGCGCTGCTGGCGGTGGTCGCCGCGACCGCGGTCTCGATGCTCGGCGGTTGGGAGGCCGATGGCAGCCTGCGCACCATCGGCACGGCGTTTGGCTCGATACCGCATGGCCTGCCGGCACCGTTCCTCCCCGACGTCGGCCTGCCAGCTGGCTGGGGCGCCGGCGACCTGCTCAAGCGCATACAGGAGCTGTCCGGCTTGGCCCTGGCCATCGCCCTGCTCGGCTCGATCGAATCGCTGCTGTCGGCGGTGGTCGCCGACGGCATGTGCGGCGACCGCCACGACTCCAACACCGAGCTGATCGCGCAGGGCGTGGCCAACATCGTGGTGCCGTTCTTTGGCGGCCTGCCGGTCACCGGCGTCATCGCCCGCACCTCGACTAACATCCGCGCCGGGGCGCGATCGCCGATGGCAGGCATCGTCCACAGCCTGACCGTGCTGGCGATCATGCTGGTGGCGGCGCCGCTGGTGCTGCACATCCCCATGGCGGCGCTGGCCGGTGTGTTGTTGTCGGTGTGCTGGGGCATGGCCGAGCTGCGCCACTGGCCGCACATCCTGCGCGCCGGCCGTAGCGACGCCTTCCTCCTGCCGCTGGCCTTCAGCCTGACCGTGCTGGTCGACCTGACCTGGGCGGTGACCATCGGCGTGCTGCTTGCGATGCTGTTCTTCGTCAAGCGCATGAGCGAGAGCGTGCAGATCGAACGTCGCGCCGCCGACAGCGGCACCGAGGACGAGCGCGCCCCCGAGCTGCCGCCCGGCGTCGAGGTGTTCGACGTGCGTGGCCCATTCTTCTTTGGCGCTGCCACCTTGATCCGCGACATCGACGGACGCATGGGCAAGCGCGCCTCGACCCTGATCCTGCGCCTGCGCAACGTGCCGTTCATCGACGCCACCGCCGCCCACAGCCTGCGCGAGCTGTATGCCACCTGCCGCCGGCGCGGTGCGGCGCTGCTGCTGTCCGACTGCCACACCCGGCCACTCGCCGACCTTGATCGTCATGGCCTGCTCGCCCTGGTTGGCGAGGACCAGGTGTTCGGCAGCTACGAAGCTGCGATCGCGCGTGCCACCACACCACCTGCTACCGGACCCTGAATGCCCGCAGGCCAGGAATCCAGAGCGCATCCGCCTGAGGCGTTCCTCAACGTCCTTGGCGTGGTTTACCTACGCCAGGTCACCAGCGATGGTGGCGACCTCTACCTGACCCGCTACGGTCTGGCCTACAGCCACCACCTCCAGGTCGAGAACTGGTTCGACCCGGCCTGGTTCGAGGCCCACCGCCAGCGTCTGCAAGGCACCAGCACGGTGTTCCGCGTGCCGACCAAACCGGTCAACGGTAGCAGCATCGACCTGGTGGTGAAGAACTGCCGGGTCGGCGAGGACGTGCCGGTCGACGCGCACCTGCTGTGCCAGTTCATCGACGCCGAGTTCAACAGCCCGTGGGAGGAGTTCGCCCTGGTCATGGAGCTACGCGAGGGCCAGCACGACCCGGCGGCCGAGGAGATGCGCACCCAGGAGCCACTGGCCATCTATGTGCCGCCAGAGCGCATGCAGGAGTGGCAGACCGGACGCAGCGAAGACCGGCTGAACCGCATCCAGCGCCTGCATCCCGGCGTCGAGTTGGACATCCTCAAGCAATACAAGCTGATCTATGGCTGGATTCACGGCCGCAACGTCGTCGAGATGCTCGGCGATCTCAGCGCACCGACCGAGGTCGCCGAGGAGCTGCCGTGGCTGCTCAACGAGCGCGTACTCGGCGATCTCGAACGCAAGGGCTACACCGTCGCCGACATGAAGCCGGTGCACATCATCCTGCCGGATGAGGAGATCGCCCGCATGCAGGCGCAGCCGGACGCCGCCGGCGCGGCGGTCGAAGGTCTGGTGGCGCAACGTCGCTACGCCGTCATCGACTACGAACTGCTGCTGCGCACGCCCGAACACGAGGCGCGGGTCAAGCGTGATCGCCGGCATTCCTATCTCGACGATCTGGCCTGCCGCTTCGAGCCCACGTCAATGCCCGGCCATCTCGCCCAGGTCGACATCCTCGGCGTGCCCTATATCCACGGCCGGGTCGAGAGCACCGGCGGTCGGCTGTGGGTGGTCGGACGCAACGCCCGACTGTTCGACTACTTCCTGCCGGAACGCTGGCGACGCACCCCGGGTGCCCGGCTGTCGGTGCTAAACGATGTGCAATACACCCTGACCAAGGACAACGTGCACCTGGTGTGGAAGACCTCGGTGGTCGGCGAGCTGCCGGCCGACCCGGCACAGCGCGCCCAGGGCTTCAACAGCCCGTTCGAGGAGGCAACGATCGCCGCCGAACTGGCCGCGGCCGGCATCCCCACCACCAACGTCCGCGCCATCTACATGACCGGCTCGCGCAAGCTGGAGCCAAGCGAGGATGGCCGGCGCTATGCCAGCCACGCCTGCCTGGTCACGCCAGATGGCGCCGCCGTGCTGCGCGACAACCGCAACTACGTCATCCTCCAGGGCTACTTCAACGGCAGCGACGGCCACGGCGGTGACGACGACGCGCGGGCACTCAGTCGACCGGTCGACTTGGCGTCCGCTGTCGCCGCCGGCCCGCTTGACCTGACCCAGGCCGAGGGCCTGGCCGAAGGCCTGCGCCGGCGCCTGGCCGAAGCAGGCTTCGACGGCAGCCGGCTCGGCCTGCGTGACTTCATCGTCTCGTTCACGGGCGAGGCCGAGTTGGTGCGCGACGCCAGTGGTGACATCGAGGCGCGGATCTGCGACTTCAAGCTGATTGGCCGGCGCCCAGCCAGCGGCCGGCAATGACCACGCCAGCGAGGCGGACGTCGTGCGCCTCGCAGGGCAGGTCGTCGAGCAGCTGGCAGGCTAAGCCGACGCCGATGGCGTGCAGGTCGGGACGGATGCCAAGCAGCCGGTCATAGTAGCCGCCGCCCTGACCGAGCCGCCGCCCGTCGGCGGTGAAGCCCAGTCCGGGCACGAGGAGGATCGTGCCGATGGGCAGTTCGACGGCAGCGGCCTGCAACGGGTCCGGCTCGTGGATGCCGTAGGCGCCAGGGCGCAGCTGCCCAGGATCGATCACTGTGTGCCAGGCGATGACACCCGGCCCGACAACGCGCGGCAGGAACACCGCTTGGCGCGAGCGCCAGCGCGCCGCGTGCAGCGCGCCAAGGTCGAGTTCGTCCGGCAGGGCGGCGTAGCTGGCGGGAACGTCGAGGATCAACCCGGCGCAGACCTGGACGGCGGCAGCCGTCTCGGCCCGGCGCTGGTCGGCGGGCAGTTCGCGACGCAGAGCGCGCAGCCGCTGGCGCAGCTCGCCCTTGCCTACCATGTGATGATCTGGCTGCCCCACGGATCCATGGCCAGACAAGCGCGATGCCCGGACGGCGGGCCGTAGAGGAAACCGGCCAGCGGGATCGGCGACTGCGACTGCAGCACGGCACGCCCCGGCCACAGCCACAGGCGGATGCTCGGGGCGGCCTGCAGGCGGCAGTGCAACCGCTCGGCGATGAACAGACGCAACGGCTTGAGCGCCAGGCTGGTCAGACTGGCGAGGTCGTCGGGTGCCGGTAGCAGCAGGCGGCCGTCGCGCAGGGTTGGACAATCAACCTCGCCCCGGTCGATATCGACGCCCCAGTGCAGCGGCCCCGGCGCCAGCGGCATGCCGCTCCACGCCAGCGTGTCGATCCAGTCTTCGGGGACGTCGGCGATGCCGAGGGCGGGCGCCAGGTCGGACGGAGCGGCCTCGGCCAGCCAGTCCGCGCAGGCCAACTGCTGCACCGCGGCCAGCGGCGACGGCGTCCCGAGGACGTGCGCGTCCAGGGCCTGGGCCCGCCAGGTGGCGAGTTGCTCGGGATCCTGGTCTTCCGGCATGGGCGCCATGGTCGCAGACGGTGTCGAGCCGCACAAGTGGTCGTACTGGAGCCGGCCGGCCGGCGTCCATCATGCTAGCCGCCGTGGGCGCCATCATCCCCCTCTTCATCGCCCTGCTGATCATCCAGCTGCACCACGGCCACAACGTGGCCGGAGCCCAGCCGCTGGCCGCCGCTGGCGTGGCGGTGGCCCTGCTGTTCCTGATCAGCGCCGCCGTCGGCCGCGCCCTGCGGGTGCGTGGCAGCCGCCGTAGTCTGCGCTTAGTCGAACACCTCGGCCAGGGCGCCTGCCTCGGTCTGCTGCTGTGGTTGTGCCGCCAGCAGGGCTGGGCCGGCTGGGCCCCAGGCTGGGTGGCAGCCCTGGCGCCATGGCTGCTTATGCAGATCGCCCTGTGGTGGAACCTGGCCCCGGCCATCCGGCGCATCACCGGCAGCGGGTGGAGCCGCGGCGGCCTGATCCTGCATCATCTGCGCTTCGAGCTGGCTCCCGCCCTGCTGGTGCTGCCGGTGCTCGACCTATGCGAGTGGGCTGGCAACCAGCTCGGCACCATGGCCTGGTTTGAGGGGCCCGACGGTATGCTGCTGTCGCTGCTCGGCGGCTGGCTGCTGGTCGTGGCCCTGCTCGTCCTGCTGCCGCTGATCCTGCTGCCGCTGTGGGGCGCGCGCCGGTTGCCCGACAACGACCTCGCCCGGATGCTCGCCGCCGACTGCGCCAACCAGGGCAGGCTGCGGCTATGGCGGTCGCCCGGCGGGTCGGTGCACAACGCCATGGCCATCGGCCTGATCCCCGGCCTGCGCTGGGTGCTGGTCAGCGACGACCTGCTGCACGACCTGCCACCCGACCAGGTACGGGCGGTGATCGGGCACGAACTGGGCCATCACCGCCTCGGCCACCTGCGCACCTACCTGTGGTTCGCCCTCGCCGCCATGGCCGGTTCGTGGGGAGCGCTGAGCCTCCTGGTCGGCACCGCCGACGCCGCCGGACGCGAGCTGAGCCTGGGCTTCGGCATCGCCGGCGACCTGCGTCCCGGCCTGCTCTTCCGCCTGCCCGGGATCGACGCCCTGTCCGGCGAGGTGGTGCAGTGGGTGGTGGTCCTGGCCTGCGCGGCCGTATGCATTCGCGGCCTGTTCGGCCCTCTCAGCCGGGCCTGCGAGCGGGAAGCCGACATTGCCGGGGCGGCGGTGGCCGGCCCGGAGGCGATGGCCGGGGCCCTGCGGACGGTTGCGCGACTGTCCGGCACTCCCGAGGATGAACCCAGCTGGCGGCATCGTCCCATCCGCGAGCGTATCCTCTTCCTCCGCGCTCTGGCCAGGACTCCCGGCCTGGCGCCCCTCCACCGACGGTACGTCCGCGACATGCGCCTGGCCATCATCGCCTCACTTGCCCTGCTCGCAGCCATGGCGGCCAGCGTGTGGTTCGATCCGTTGCGCGACATCCGCACCACCGAGGACCCGGCGGCCCTGATCAGCACCTGGACAACGCAGACGCCAGAGCTCGACACCGCCCTGAAGGCGGCGGACGCCGGCGACACCGGACCGCTGATCTCCTGGTTAGGTCACGCCGGGTCGCCGGATCGGCAGCGCCTCGCCATCCTCCACCTCAAGCTGGTCGAGCGCAGCGGCGGCACCGCCGTCGATGGCAAGCCGCTGCCGCCGGACGACCGCACGCCGTGGCGCCTGCGCTATCGCTTCGCCGCCCTGGCGGTGACGCGCATGGATGACGGCGGCGAGCTCGGCCTGATGATCGACAATATCTACGCCTACGGTCTGGTCGCCGGCACCTCGCGGCCGTCACCACAGGACATCGAGCAGGCCCGCGTCGTGCTGACGCGCCTGGAGACCGCCACCGCCCGCCTGAGCGATCCCGGCCTGCTGCACAGCGTGCAGGACACCATCGCCTGCGTCCGCTTCGTCGGCCAGGATCTCGACGGGGCGCGGCGCGCCTGGGAGGCCGCGCTGGCCGCACTGCCCAAGGATGAGCACATCAGTGAATCCGACCGCCAGGCTTGCGCCGCGTTGTACCGCCGCCGCCTCGACGCCTGCACCACCAACCTAGCCATCGCCGCCGGTTCGCGCAGCGGCAAGCCCCTGCCCCTGCCGCTGACCTTCCCTGTCGAGTCCACGCCATGAGCCGCTCCTCGCCCGAGCATCTTGATCGCATCGCCACCCGGCTGCGCGCCACCTACGACCGTTCTCCGGGCATCAACGACGCCACCGCCGTCGCCCTGCCTGATCGCGAGAGCGCCGGACTGTTGTCGCGCCAGCTGCTCGCGCTGCTTTTCCCCGGCTACTTCTCCTCCGAGCCGGTGACCAGCGAACAGCTCGACACCTACCTGCGTTCGCACCTCGCCGGCCTGGAGGCGACCCTGATCGAGCAGGTAGCGCGCGCGCTGCGCTTCCACGCCCGCCGCGACGGCCGCGAGGTCCCGCCGGGCGAGATCCGCGATGTTGTTGCCGAGCTGCTGCTCGACCTCATCGAGGTCCGCGAGCTGGTCATCACCGACGTCGACTGGGCCTTCTGCAACGACCCGGCCGCCGCCGAACGCGAGACCGTGGTGCTGTCCTACCCGTCGATTGAGGCCGTGTCGGTGCAGCGCTTCGCCCATCGCATGTACCGGCGCGGCGTGCCGGTGCTGCCGCGCATGCTCACCGAGCACGTGCACGGGCGCACCGGCATCGACATCCACCCCGGCGCCGCCATCGATGAAAGTTTCTTCATCGACCACGGCACTGGCGTGGTCATCGGCGAGACCAGCCGCATCGGCAAGAAGTGCCTGCTCTACCAGGGCGTCGGCCTGGTGGCCTGGAACCCGCTGGCCAAGAACGATCACGGCGAGCTGACCCGCGGCACCTCGAACAAGCGCCATCCCGACCTCGAAGACCACGTCACCATCTACGCTGGCGCCACCATCCTCGGCGGCGACACGGTGATCGGCGCCCGCAGCGTCATCGGCGGCAACGTCTGGCTGACCCGCTCGGTCGCCCCCGGCTCGGCAGTCCGCGCCGAAGACCCCGAACTAGTCATCAAGCAGCGCAGGCAGAAGTAGTTTCGGGTTTCGGGATGCGAGATCGCAACGCTACCCCTGCCAGTATTCCTCGACCATAAACCCGCCCATGCCAAGTTGGCGGGCCGGCTCACGCAAATGGTCGATCATGCCGGGATTGCCGCACACCATCAGCACCGCCGGCTCGGCCCGGATGAGGTTGCGCAGCTTCACCTTGTCGACATCCGTGGGCAGGCTGACCGGCTTGCGCGCATCGGTCGGCAGATCGAAGACGCTGCGGAACAACTCGTTGACCCGGCCAGCGCCGTGCGCGTCGCTCCAGCCATGACCTTCATCGGCGCGGCTGGCGGTGGTGATGTAGGTGAAGTCGAAGTCGCTGGCCCGCGCCTGGGCGTAGGTCCGTAGTTCGTCGCGGTAGCCGAACTCGTCGGCGTGGGCGCAACCGTGCATCAGCACGACGCGATAGCCGGCCGGCACGCCGACCTCGTGCAGCCGATAGAGGGTGCGGATCTGGCCGAGGAACGGCGCCAGCCCGGTGCCGGTGGCGACCATGACCACGGTGCGCCCCTGGGCCTTGGCCAGGGTGAAGTGGCCCTTCGGCGGCATCACCCACACCGGCGTCTCGGCGGCAGCGGTGAACAAGTGCGGGGTCAGGGCGCCGCCATCGACGCGCACCACGTACAGCTGGTAGGCCTCGCGGTCGAGCGGACATGAGGCGATCGAGTAGCTGCGCGCAACGAAGCCGGCCGGTGTCTCCATGCCCAGGACGAGGTACTGCCCGGCTTGATAAAGCGGCACATGACCGGCGTCGAGGCAGATACGGAAGACGCCGAGGTGGTCGGGGCCTGGCACCGCCAACCGACTCAAGCGGGCAGTCTGCATCTTGGCCTTGAGGGCCTCGGCGGCGGCGGGCTTCATAGCTGACATGCGGGCAAACTAGGGCCGGTGGCGGGCAACGCACATCCGGAAGCCGCAGGCCTCGGCAGGCCCCTCAATGCCCCGGGCGCGTGGGCCGCGCGCGGTCCCAGGTCCGCCCCTCGTCGACCAGCACCCACTCCCCTTCGTCGTCCTCCTCGTAGGCCCGCCAATCGCAGTTGATCCCCTCGCCAATGGCCCAGGCGCGGAAGCGTTCGACCGAGGGCCAGGCCTCCTCGCGCTCCTCGCCGTCGGCGCTGATCCATGCGATGCGGATATGCGGCACGCCGGTAAGATGGTCGCACTGGCGCGCCAGGGAAGAAGGCAATGCTGGCCCGACCATGGACTGGTACGCCCTCGCCAAACCGCTCATCTTCCAACTGCCGCCAGAGACGGCGCACCATGCCACGGTCACCATGCTCGGTGCCGGGCTGGGACCGCGCGTGGCCATCCCCGCCGATCCGCGCCTGCGCGTCCGCCTGGGCAGTCTGGAGTTCGCCCATCCGGTCGGCCTCGCCGCCGGGCTCGACAAGGATGCCGAAGCGGTGCGCGGCTTCGCCCGCCTCGGCTTCAGCCACGTCGAGGTCGGCACAGTGACGGCGCGGCCGCAGCCCGGCAATCCCAAGCCGCGCGCCTTCCGCCTGCCGCGCGACGGGGCGCTGATCAACCGCTTCGGCTTCAACAACCACGGCGCTGCAGCAATGGCGCATCGCCTCGACGCCCTGGGCCCCAGGCCGTGCGTGCTGGGCATCAACCTGGGCAAGTCGAAGATCGTGCCCAACGACCAGGCGCTCGACGACTACCGCGCCTCGGTGCGGCTGCTCGGCGCACGCGGCGACTACGTCGTGGTCAACGTCAGTTCGCCGAACACCCCGGGCCTGCGCGACCTGCAGGCCGAAGGCGTGCTGCGCACGCTGCTCACCGGCATCCGCGCCGAACTCGACGCGGTGGCGCCGGGCAAGCCGCTGCTGGTCAAGATCGCCCCCGACCTGGCTGACGCCGGCATCGACGCCGCCGTCGACGCGGCGCTGGAGGCGCGCCTCGACGGCATGATCTGCACCAACACGACGATCAGCCGGAGCAACCTGTCCTACGACGACCAGTGGGTGGCCGAACGCGGCGCCGGCGGCCTGTCCGGCGCCCCGATGCGTGGCCGCTCGACCGAGGTGCTAGCGCGCGTCGCCCGCCGACTTGCCGGCCGGTTGCCACTGGTCGGCGTCGGCGGCATCGACTCGGCCGAAGCGGCCTGGGAGAAGATCGGCCACGGTGCCACCCTGGTCCAGGTCTACACCGGGCTGATCATGCGCGGACCGTGGCTGGTGCGCACCATCATCGACGGCCTGCGCGAGCGCCTCGACCGCCACCGCATCGGATCGCTGGCCGAGGCGGTCGGGCGCGAACTGTAGCCACCGGCGGTCGGCTCACACCACGTTGGTCTCCACCACCTGCATCCAGTTGGTGGCCAGGTTGGCCGTCGCCTTGGCCAAGTCCGGCAGACAGCGTACGTGCTGATCCACGCCCGTGGTCCGCAGCTTCTGCAGCACCCCCGCATTCGCCCGCACCAGACGCAGACGGTAGGTTTGGCCGGCGCCCGCCGGCACCGCGGCGCTACTACAAATCCGGCAGTCTCAGACTTAGCGACTCGGTCTGGGACACCGGACTCGCCTTGTCGTATTTCTCGCAGAGCCGACCCGGCACCAGCCGCAGGCACACCTTCGTCGTCCCCAGGTTCTCTGACGGTTCAGGGGGGTCCTCAACGCATGACTCACGTATCATGTGAGGACGAATCGTGAACCGGTCCATCATCAGCATGCCTGAGGACCCCAACGAGTTGACTGACTGGCCTAATTCTTACCGACGAG
>JBBREK010000100.1:0-14283 GCA_038203025.1 Planctomycetota bacterium | reverse complement strand
GGGCGCGCAGCGAGGGCGGCGTCCACGTCAAGAAGCAGATCGGCGGCTACCGCCTGATCCGGCGCATCGGCGAAGGCGGCATGGGTGAGGTCTACCTTGCCGAGCAGCTGTCGATGCATCGCACGGTGGCGATCAAGATCCTGCACCAGAAGTGGGCCGACGACGAGGAGTTCCGCAAGCGCTTCCTGCTTGAGGCGCGCGCTGCCGGCAAGCTGTCGCATCCGAACATCATCCAGGTCTTCGACGTCGGCAAATACCAAGGCCTGTACTACTTCTCGATGGAGTACATCGACGGAGTTACCGTCGACGACCTCATCCGCCACGAGGGACCGATTGGCCTGGAGAAGGTCATCGACGTCACCCTGCAAGTGTGCGAGGCGCTCGAGTACCTCTCCGAGCAGGGCATCGTCCATCGCGACATCAAGCCGGCCAACATCATGGTGATGAAGGACGGCACGGTGAAGCTGGCCGACTTCGGCTTCATCCAGCAGGCGGTGGTCGACCGCGAATTGATGCAGGAAGGGACGACGATCGGCACTCCCGACTACATCAGCCCCGAGCAGGCGCGCGGCGAACGCGACCTCGACGTGCGCAGCGACATCTACTCGCTCGGCGCCAGCGTCTTCCACATGCTCGCCGGCAAGACCATGTACAGTGGCTCGTGCTCGTCGGTGATGCGCGCGCACATCGACTCGCAGCCGCCCAAGCTGAAGAACCTGCGTGGGGACGTGCCCGAGCGGCTGGTCGAGATCGTCGCGAAGATGACGACCAAGTCGCCGATCGACCGCTACCAGAGCCCCGACGACGTGCAGAAAGAGCTGGAGGTCTTCAAGCTCGACCTCGCCGGCCACAGCGGCGAACTGCCGACCAGCAAGAGCGGCATCCTCAACGTCATCAACGCCGAGAAGGAGCGCATCTCGGCGTTGGAGAAGAAGCTGAAAGAGCAGCGCGTCGCCACCTGGGTGTGGATGGGCGCAGCGATCGCCGCCATCGCGGTGGCCGGGGTGTTCGCGGCGCTGTGGGCTGGGCGGTAGGGCTTCAACATTGCCACGAGCGCGCCAGCGGCGCGCGGTCCCCGGGTCCCCCGCAAACGAAAAGCCCGGCCGTGAGGCCGGGCTTTTCGCTGGTTGGGCCACAGGGATTCGAACCGGAGTGAGGTACCGCCGCTTCGGCGGTAGAACGCCACCTGCGTGGCGTTCGGCCGAGCGACCGGTCGAGCTCTGCGAGACCGGGGGCATGGGAATTCCCGTGGCCCGACCAACGAAAAGCCCGGCCGTGAGGCCGGGCTTTTCGTTGGTTGGGCCACAGGGATTCGAACCCCGATCAACAGAGTCAGAGTCTGTTGTCCTACCGTTGGACGATGGCCCAGTCCGACTAACGGGCGGGATGCTAACGTCGACCCCGCCCGGTCAAGATCATGCCAGATCGCGGCCGAGGTTGAAGCGATGGGCGCCGGGCTGGCGGCGGCTGCGCCATTCGCCGACCGGGTCGGGGCTGGCGCACAGGTCCTGCTCCAGATGCGTGGCGCGCAGCGTCGGCAGGTCGAGGCCGCGCCAGTCGAACGGTGCGGTCGGACGCAAGGCGACCACCGGGCCCTCCTGGCGCGGGGCGATGCGGATGCTCTCGCGTGCGTCGGTCATCTCCCAGGGCGGGGCCTTGGACCAGGCGCGGGTCAGCATCAGGGCCGGCCGGCCAAAGACCGGCAGGACCAGCGGCACGTCGGCGGCGGCGCACAGGTCGCCGAGCTTGCCGTCGTCGGCCTCGGCGCTGGCGTGGACCAGCAGGCAGCCACGGGCGTGCAGGGCGCGGGCGGCGACGGCGTTGACCACCGCCAGGCCGGGACCGCCGTGCAACAGGACGCAACCGGCCTCGCGCGCCAGCTGCCAGCCATCCCAGCCGTTGGCCTCGATCGGGATGCCGTCGGCGGCGCAGGCGGCGCACACCGCTGCGGCGCCGGGCAGGTCGCCCTCGTAGAGCACCGGCGGCAGGGCGGCGATCAGGCGGTTGCCGAGCGCCGTGCGGGCCGCCGTCAGTTCGGCCACGTCGCGCACCTCGACCGACACGGCCACGGCCGGGATGGCGGCGGCGAAGGTGGCGGCGTCGCCCAGGTCGACCCGGGCCCGGTCCGGCGTCTCGCGCGGGGTGCGGACATTGCCGGGGTGCGGCGGACGCGGCGCCAGCACAGCACGGGCGGCTTCGGGGATGACCACCTTCAGCCGGTCGACACCGTCCTCGCGCGGGCGGGCGATGAGCAGGATGCGGGCGGCGATCTCGTTGGCGGTGCGGCGCGGCAGGCGCAGGCCGCCGGTGCGGTCTTCGCAGGCGGTCAGGCTGACGCCGGTGGGCAACCCCTCGACGATGCGGGCGCGCAGGTCGAGCCAGACGGCGTCGCGGCCGGGGTGGGCGACCGGGCGGTTGCTGGCGAAGACCTCGTGCCGGGTCCCGCAGTCCACGCTCCAGCGCAGGCTCTTGCCGTCGACGTCGCAGCCGACGCGCAGTTCGCGCGGCGGGTCCTGGTCGTCGCAGGCGGGGGAGGTGCCGGAACTGCGGCCCTCGTCGGGATGGACCAGGCCGCTGCGTTCGCCGCTGAAGTAGCCGTCGGTGAGGTCGCGCCCGGCGTAGGCGCCGAGCGCTTCGGCCTCGCGCCAGAGCTCGTCGGCGGGGGCGGTGCCGGCGACGCCACGGCGGTACAGGCCCACGGCGGTGGAGACCCAGTCGGCGGTCTTCAGTCGGCCCTCGATCTTCAGGCTGGCGACGCCCAGGCGCATCAGCTCGGGCAGGACGCGCAGGGCGCTGCTGTCCTTCATGTCCAGCGGTCGGGCGTGGGCGCCGCCGTTGCAGCTCCAGTTGACCCGGCAGATCGAGGTGCAGGTGCCGCGGTTGCCACTGCGGCCGCCGATCCACGAGGTCATCGAGCAGTGCCCCGACACGGCGAAGCACAGCGCGCCTTGCGCGAAGACCTCGACCTCGGTCCCCTGGCGGGTGCAGGGGGCGATCTCGGCCAAGCTGAGTTCGCGGGCCAGGACCACCCGGACGATGCCCAGGGCGGTGGCGGCACGGACCCCGGCCGACGAGCCGATCCCCGCCTGCGTGCTCCAATGCACCTGCAGCCGTGGGAAGGCGGGCATGAGGTCGAGCAGGGCCGGATCGCAGATCAGCACCGCGTCGACTCCGGCCTCTTCGGCCCAGGCCAGGGTGCGGGCGGCGCGGCCGAGCTCGCGGCCGGCCAGGGTGATGTTGAGGGTCAGGTGGACGCGGACTCCGGCGCTGTGCGCCTTGGCCACCAGGGCCGGCAGGTCCTTGACCGCGAAGCCATCGGCGCCGCGACGGGCATCGAGTTCGCCCAGGCCGAGATAGACCGCGTCGGCCCCGGCGGCGATGGCGGCATCCAGGGCGGCGGGGCCGCCTGCCGGGGCAAGGATTTCAGGCTGGGGCATGGGCCGGACGGTAGGTGGCGAAACGGGGTTGAAAGTCGCTGGAACACAGGGGGTCGACACAGTCTATAAATGATAATATCATATCATTAACACACGGTGTGGATCTTGTGAATGCATTTCCGGTGTATAAAAAACCCAGCTCACCCAGCATGGAGACTATCCACATGCGTCATTTGTTCGCCGCCCTCCTCCTCATCCCTGCCCTGGCTTTCGCAGCCGACGCCGCCGCGGAGGCCCCTGCCAAGGCCGTCAACTGCGACAAGTGCGCAGCGGTCATGGTGAAGTGCCCGGACTGCACCGCCGCCAAGGCTGCCGACCCCAAGGTTGCTGCCTGCGCCAAGTGCTTGGCCAAGGCCAAGGAATGCGCCGACTGCAAGAAGGCCGCCGAGAAGACCGAGAAGGCCGCCGAGTAAGGCAGGTCGACAGGACCGCGGGCTTCAGCCCGCGTTTCGAACAGGCCGCGGCGCAAGCCGCGGCCTGTTGCGTTAGCGCTTTCGGCGCGGGCTGAAGGCCGCGGTCCCCGCGACCTCCGGGAGCAGGGCGCGCAGGGCGGCGGCGTCCAGTTCGCCCTCACCAAGCACGACCAAGCGCTCGACCACATTGACCAGTTCGCGGACGTTGCCCGGCCAGCGGTAGGCCGCCAGCAGTTCCAGCGCGTCGTCGGTCAGAGCCACGGTCGAGCCGGTCTCGCCGACCAAGGTCGTCAGGTAATGCCGCACCAGGTCCGGCACGTCGGCGGCCCGTTCGCGCAACGGCGGGATCTGCACCGGCACGACGTTGAGGCGGTAGAACAGGTCCTCGCGGAAGCGGCGTTCGGCGACCTCGAGGGCCAGGTCGCGGTTGGTGGTGGCGACGACACGGACGTCGACCTTGATTGGTCGGCCGCCGCCGACGCGCTCGAACTCGCGCTCTTCCAGCACACGCAGCAGCTTGGCCTGCAGTTCGGGCGAGATCTCGCTGATTTCATCGAGCAGCAGGGTGCCGCCGTCGGCCAGTTCGAAGCGGCCGGGGCGCTGCTCGGTGGCGCCGGTGAAACTGCCCTTCTCGTGGCCGAACAGTTCCGAGGTCAGCAGGGTCTCGGTCAGCGCCGCGCAGTTGACCTTGACGAAGGGGCCGGCGGCGCGCGGGCTCTGCTCGTGCAGGGCGCGGGCGACCAGTTCCTTGCCGGTGCCGCTTTCGCCGCGCACCAGCACGGTGGCGGTGGCGCGCGCGGCGCGCTCGACGGTCTGCTTGAGTGCCGCCATGGCCGGCGAATCGCCGAGCATCATCCGTCCGCGATGACGGTCGCGCACCTCGCTCTTCAAGGCGGTGACGGTGCGCACCAACTGCTGGCGCTCGTTGAGGCGCAGCAGCAGGGCCTCCACCTGCTCGACCCCGAAGGGCTTCATCAGGTAGTCGTAGGCTCCCTGACGCATGCTTTCGACCGCGCTTTCGACCGAGGCGAAGGCGGTCATCATCACCACCGGCATCTCCGGCCACTTCTCCTTGGCCTTGCCCAGCAGCTTGAGGCCACCCATGCCGGGCATGCGCACGTCGGTGATGAGCAGGTCGGCGGGCTCGGCCTCCAGGGCCTTCAGCGCCTGGACGCCGTCCTTGGCTGTGCGCACCTGCACGTCAAAGCGCGGCAGCATCTCGGCGAGCAGCTCGCGGTTGAGGATTTCGTCGTCGGCAACCACGGCGGAACGGATCGGCATGGCGCCAGCCTGCGTGGATGGACGGGGAAGGCCAGTCCTGGACTACACGCTGGCCGCCGGCCCTCCTGGTTTGCACTGCCCTCCTCCCGGGGCATCCTAGCCTGCACAGCCGATGCCGCCCCCGCGCCCCAACCGAGCCCCTCCCCCCCGCGCCGGCAAGCCGCCGGTGAAGCCCGGTCCGTTGCCCGCCAAGGCCGGCCCGCCGGGCAAGCCCAGCGCCCCGCTACCCGCCAAGGCCGCCCCGCCGCCACCACCACCCACTCTCGGGACGGTGAAGCCGTCGACGCGCATCGCCGCGGCCAAGCCACCAGTTCCCCCGAAGCGCGCTCCGCCGCCGCCACCTGCCCTCAAGACCCCGGCCCCGCCGCCGGTTCAGTCCCGGCCGGCCACCCGCGTCGGCACGGTTTCGACCAGGCGGGGTAGCCGCCCGCCGCCCCGCCCCCATCCCGAGGTCGACGACATTGAGGTCGATGACGGGCAGCTCGCAGCCCCGGTCGCCACCAGCCCTGGCACACGGCGAACCGAGGCGCTGCGCGCCAAGGCCTCAGGCGACAAGCGTCGCCTCATCCTGATCCTCGGCGGCGCCGCTCTGGCGCTGATCGCGGTGATCGCTCTGTCTGCGGCGTGGAATCCGATGAAGCGTTCGCGCCAGCTGGCGGCCCTGGACGCCTGCCGCGACCCGGCCCAGCTGGAGGCCGCCCTGGAACTCGCCAGCCAGTTTGCCAGCGAGTGGGGTGAACGCTCGGACTACGTCGTCGCCGCGATCACCAGCGGACGCGGTCCGTTTGAAGCGCGGGTGCGCCTGTGCCGGGCCGGCAAGCATCTCCGGCTGCTCGCCCAGATGCTTGGCGATGATCAGCTGACCCCGGCCCAGCGCGGCCTGGTCTGCGCCGCGCTCAGCGAGCTGTGGCCCGATGACGGCAGCGGACCCGGTGTCTCGCCGTCATTGCCGGCCTGGGCCCTCGATCCCGCGTCCGATCCGGCGCTGGCCGAGCCGGCCCTGCGCCTGCTGGTGGCGATGGCCCCGCTGGACGCCGAAGTCCACCTCTCCCGCGCCGCGGCGGACGGCAACCTGTCAGACGAGCGTGCCGTCTCGGTCGCGGTCTCCCTCGGACTGCTGCTGGAGAAGCGCAACCTCGGCGTCGCGCCGTTGCTGACCGCCTTGGGCGGGGCGCATCGCGCCGCCCTCTTGGCCTCTGCGCCGGTCGCCGAAGTGGTGCGCAACAACGCCCTGCCCGCCGATGCCGGCAAGTTGCTCGCCCTGCTGGAGAAACCGGACAGCGTCGCTCTTGGCCTCGCCGGCCTGGGCGGCAAGCGCTTCCAGCTCAGCGACAGCGATGGCAAGGAGCGCGCCGAGCTGGCCCAGCAGCTCGCCCCGTTTCTCGTCGCGGATCAGGACGACGCCGTCCTTGCCGGAGCCCTGCTGGTGGTCCATCGCCAGCGCCTGATCGGTTCGGCCAGCCAGGTCATCGCCCTGCTGCCGCGCCTGGCCACCCGTCGCCCGGCCCAGCTGTCGAAGGACGACCTCGCCGACCTGCTCGCCCGGTCGCTGGTCAGCGCCCGGACCCCGGAGGCGGCCACCGTCGCCGGCCAGATGATCACCGCCCTGACCGAGGCCCTCGACCGGACCGAGACCCGCGTCCTGGCCATCGTCGCCTTATCGCGGGTGCAGGAGGCCAGCATCCCGGCCCTGCGCATCGCCCTCGACGGCTTGGCCGCCTACGGTGACGATGGCGCTGCTGCCCTCGGCATCCTCGTCGGCACGGTCTACAAGCGCGATGACATCGTGACGGCGGCACGGCGTGGCAGCTGGAGTACGGTGTTGGCCGAAGACCGCCGCAAGCGTGCCCGCTACGAAGGAATCCAGCGCTGGCTGGCCGACCACGGCGCCGAGAGCAATGCCCGCGTTGACAGCGAAGTGATGGCCGCGAACAAGGCCGAACTCGGGCGCATGCGCGACGAGATCCGCGGCTGGAGCGAATCGAACCAGCCGCTGCCGCTGGGCGTCACCAAGGCCAGCCTCGACGACCTCGCCAACAAGGTGCAGGTGCTGCTCTACTCGGTGCTCAAGGGCACCCACGCTGATTAGCATTGCCACGGTTCGGCGTTCGTCGTTCGTCGTTGCGGCCACGCTGAGTGCGCTCAGGGACACCCGTCACCATCCAAGCGACACAAATGTTGACCGTTTTCTCGTGGTAGTTCTATGCGGAACGACGAACGGCGAACTGGGGCAATGCCCCTCTCACCCCAGTCCGCAGGCCTTCCGCGCCCGGTCCACGGTCTCGGCGGCGACGGCTCGCGCACGCAATGCGCCGGCGGCGAGGATGCGGTCGACCTCGGCGGGATCGGCCAAGAGTTCGGCGCGGCGACGACGGGCGGCCCCGAAACGGTCGAGCAGCAGTTCGAACAGGGCCTGCTTGGCGTGGCCATAGCCGAAGCCGCCGGCCGGCGGAGTGCGGTACTTCGCTTCCAGTTCGACAGTGCGCGGGTCGGTGCGTCCGGCGACGGCGCGGAAGATGCAGAAGGTCGCGTCAGTCTCCGGATCCTTGGCGGCATCGACCGGGGTCGAATCCGACTTGATCGACATGATGCGCTTGCGCAGTGCCTTCTCCTCCTGGAACGGATCGATGGTGTTGCCGTAGCTTTTGCTCATCTTCTGGCCGTCGATGCCGGGCAGGAGTTCGGCGCCCTCGGCCAGACGCCAGGCCGGCATGCGGAAGACCTCGCCATACTGGTGGTTGAACTTGGCCACCAGATCGCGGGCGATCTCGACGTTCTGGATCTGGTCCTTGCCGACCGGCACCAGATCGGCCTGCGGGGCCAGGATGTCGGCGGCCTGCAGGACCGGATAGGTGTAGAGGCCGAGGTTGGCCTCGAAGCCCTTGGCGGTCTTGTCCTTGAAGCCGACGCCCTTGTCGGCCAGCGACATCGGGCAGACGCAGGAGAGCAGCCAGAGCAGTTCTGTCACCTCGGGCACGTCCTGCTGCCGGTACAGGCAGGTGCGCTGCGGGTCGATGCCCAGGGCGATCAGGTCGATGGCGATCTGGCGGATCAAGCCACGCAGGTCGTCGGCCGAGCGCACCGTGGTCAAGGCGTGGTAGCTGGCGACGAAGATGAAACTTTCGTGTCCGGCCTTGTCCTCCTGCAGGTCGACCCATTGCGCCACGGCCCCGCAGAAATTGCCGAGATGGAGTTGCCCGGAGGGCTGGATGCCACTGAGTACGCGCATACCCGGATGCTAACTGCGGGATGGGGACGGGGTAGGGGGGCGCCCACTCCCGGAACCGCACGCTGCCGAAACGTGCGTGGAGTGCGGGGCGAAGCCCTGCCGCAACAGCCGAACAGTCTGGCAAGGCCGATAGGCAGTGGGGATTCCCTTGCCCATCCGATGGCTACACGGCCTGTCCCATGCCCGATCCGCACACCGAGACCAGCATCGCCCATCGTAAGGATGCCGTCGTTCGCCGGGATCCCACAGATACGTCCACGCCCATCTGGCAGCGGCGTGACGGCCTGCGTAACTGCGCCGGCAGGTTTCTACGCGACCGGAGCGGTCGTGTGGCGTTCCCCGGCGGATCGATCACCGGATGCAGCTTTTCAGGCAGCACGCTGGCGGTGGGCGCGATCGTCGGCTTCGACGCCGGTGTGCTGGAGATCACCATCGATGGCGCGGCCCTGCCCGACTACGATCTGTTCGACGAACCCTACTGCGCGATGTTCCATCGCCCGGTCTTCCACATCCTGGCCCAGGGACTGCCCCCGGGCGGCCACACCGCCAGACTGCGCATGAGTGCACACCACCATCCCCGCAGCACCGGCCATGCCGCACGCATCCTACAGTTCGGCGCAGCGTAGGTGGCTTCGTCCGTTGCGACGACGCCTCCCAGATATTGCCGATGTCGCATACGCGGCAGTCGCCTTTAGCCTAAAATCGGCGATGGGATTCACCCTGAGCACCAGAGTGACCAGAGTGGGAAAGGATTTGTGCAGCGACGACAGTCTCACCCATTGGAGAATCTGCTCGCGAGCCATAAATCCCTGCCTCTGCCTCTGCCTCTGCCTCTCTGGTATCTCCGGTCCTCCTGTTCATCAGCGTTTTCTAGGTTCACCACGCAGAGGCAGCCAGTTGCCCGGTCGCGCCGCTGCGGTCTTCGGCGAGGGCCGCGGCATGCCGGATCCTCGCGTTGTTCCACACCGCCAGACGCTGGTCAGCCGCCGATGCGCAGCCGGACGCCTAGGTACGGTTGCAGACCGGTCAGTGTCTCGTCGACGCTGATCGGCGTCCCGGTCGCGGTGGTGGTGTCGCTGTGCACGTCCACCGAAGACCACGCCACGCCGCCGACCACGGCCCAGCCATAGGCGCCGGTCGCCAGCGCCGGCCCGAACCGGGCTTCAATGCGCAGAATTGGACCGAAACCGCTGCCCGAGACCGTCACTGCGGATGTCGCGCCGGCACCGGTGTCGACCAGGAGGTCGTGCTCCAGGCGCGACCAGGCGACACCGGCTCCGGCTAGCGTGTCGAGGCGCCAGCCGCCGATGGTGGCCACGCGCCAGCCGGCGCGCAGCTCAAGGCCGAGGCGCAGGGCGGTGATGCGGTCGGTGTCCGCACGTCCGATGGTGAACCCGGCTCCCCACAACCCCCCCGCCGTGCCGCCGGTATGCAGCAGTTCGAGGTCCAGTCCGGTGGTGAGGCCGCCGACGCGCTGCGTGTCGTCCGCCGAGGCGCCGCTGCCGAGTTCCACCTGCACGTCGTCGGTGGCGAGATCGGTGCCGAGCGTGAGTCCGAGTGCGAGTTCTGCGGTGGCTTCGGCGCTGATCCCGGGCCTGGCATGCGGCGGCGGAGGATGAAGCGGCGGGGAAGCTTCCTCGCGGTGGCCGCCGAGGGGGGTCGTCAGCAAGCTCCGCTCGACGCGCACCCTGCGGTTGATGCGCACCACCCGCGAACGCTCGAACGACACGGTCTGGTGCGGCAGCCGGATGCGCAGCCAGTCGCCGTCCTCGATGGCTTCGCCGTAGATCGTGGTTCCGCCCTGCAGAATCACCTCGTCGGTGGTGCCGGACGGCATGTCCGTCACGTCCGTCGCCGCCAGTCCAGTGGCGATCAGCAATGGCAGGCTGAGTCCTACCCTGAGCAGTTGACGCATGCCTAGATGATCCCTTCGCGCCGGCGGCGCAGCGAGGCAGCACTGATGGCGGCGATCAGCAGTCCCATGATGGCTCCGGCCCCGCAGCCGCCACCACCGGTACCGTCGACCGAGACGATGCCGGGCGTCTCGACTCCATCCTGGATGGTCACTACGCTCCACTTGGCATAGAGCACCACGGCTGCGTTGGCGGTGTAACTGGCGCCAACTGCGTAGTCCGTCTCCGTGCCATTCGCCGCCGTGTTCCAGCCCTCGAAGGTGTACCCCGCCTGCGCCAGACTGCCGCTATTCGTCGCCAACGTCAGGGTAATGTCCTGGGTCTTGGTCTGCGCAGTCGGCGCCGTGCCAGTGGTCGCGCTGTTGGCGCTATAGGTCACGGCGTAGGTCGACGCCGTCCACTTCGCGTAGAGCGTCACTGCCGCGTTGGCGGTGTAACTCGCGCCTACCGCGTAGTCCGTCCCCGTAGCGTTGGCGGCGGTGTTCCAACCAGCGAAGGTGTACCCCGTCCGCGCCAGACTGCCGCTGTTGGTCGCCAGGGTCAGCGCGATGTCCTGGGTCTTGGTCTGTGCAGCCGGCGCCGTGCCACTGGTCGCACTGTTGGCGCTGTAGGTCACGGCGTAGGTCGACAACGGATCGGTGAGGATGATCGCCGCGGGACAGCCGCTCGGAGTACGCGCGGTGTTGTCGGCCCTGATCAGCACCCAACCGAACTCGTCATTGGCGTAGCCGTCGGCTGCGTCGTCCTTGGCGAAGGTTGCCACGGTGGTGCTGCCGGCGGCGATGCGGGTGAAGGTTAGCAGCGCAACCGTGCCCGCGGTAAAGGTGTTGTCGGGATAGGTCGCCGGGTTGCCGGTCTGGTAGAAGCCGCCGCAGCGCACCTCGCCGCTGGTGTTGATGTCGTCGGTGGCGCGACTGTCGGGGACGAAGGTGGTGAAGGCACCAGTCGCCATCGCGACCAGGCGCAGCTTGGCGTTATCGAAGCGCACCGCCTCGCCCCAGCAGGAGAACGCCGAGGCTTCGGACAGGGTGACGCTGACGGTGAAGGTTGCGTTGACTGCCGGCGCCATGTTGGTCGAGGACAGTGAGGCGCCGTCGGCTGCCTGCCCTGGCAGCCAGGCAAGCAGCATGAAAGCTATTGATATAAAAACACTTACGAGGTTTTTCGAGGCCGATTTGAGCGGTCTCGCAGCCGGTGACAGCATGCCCAGGAGAGATGTAGACATGGTAAGCCTCAATACCTATGTGCCGGAGCAGAGCCGGGAATTTCAGCGGAGCGACTATACCGCAGCCTTGTGAGTGACTCAGTTATCTGGGTAATCATGGGGTCAGGGCCCGGGTGACGGCGGCGAGATCGGCGGCATCGCCCCGGCCATTGTCATCCAGATCGGCCCCGGCGGTGGTGATGGCCGAGCCGCTGCGGCCGAATTGGCCGCGCACCAGGGCGAGGTCGGTCGCATCGACCACGCCGTCACCATTTACGTCGCCGGTCAGACCGTCAGCGATGGTGACGGTGATGGGCGCGGAGGTGGTCGCGCCGCCACTGCTGTCGGTGACGCGGGCGCGCAGCTGCCGGCTGCCGATGGGACCGGCCGTCCAGTTGAGCTGGTAGGGACCGCTGCGTGGATCGCCTGTGTCGGTGGCGACGACTACGCCGTCGACCAGCAACTCGACCCGGGTGACCGTGCCGGTGCCACTGACGGCCTCCACCGACACGGACACCGTGCTGCCGTCTGTCACCCCGCTGAACCCCCGCGCCTACACCATGGTTCCCGCCGGCCTCGACGCGCTCCATGATGCTGCGGCAATGACGGCACGCCTGGCTGCCGAGGGCCGTCGGGTTGCCGTCCAGCTGCGGCGCGCAGGGTGCCAGGGCGCCTTGCTCAGGGACATCGAGGGTCTGCAGGCCCCGGAGATCACCTATGTCGGTGGTAACAACTCAGGCCCCGGGCCTGAGTTGTTTCTGCACTTTTAGGTTCAGGCATGGGCCCTGGCGCGCAGCACCGCCGGGGTGCAGCGCCAACGAAGGCGGAAGCGGGCATGGAAGTGGGCGATGCTGCCGAAGCCGCTGCGCCGGGCGACCTCAACGACCGGCAGATCGGTGTGGCGCAGCAATTCGGCGGCGGCCCGCAGGCGTTCCTCGGCGAGCAGCCGTGCGAAACCCACGCCGCAGGATTCCTGCACCGCATGCCGGGTGCGGTCCACCGACAGGCCGAGATGCCGTGCCAGGTCGACCAGGCCGATCTGATCAGCGTAGCGGGCGCGGAGGAAGCTGCGGATGGCTTGGTCACGCTGCTGGGGCGCCGTGCCCGACGGTTCGGAAGCAGCGGTGACGAGCCACGCGAGCAGCCGGTCGTTGAGCTGGGCCAGGGCTTCGGCCATGACCTCGGGCCGATCCGCCAGCGGTGGTGGCTGCGGTCCGTCGAGCCAACCCGGAAGCTCGGGTGGTGCAGCCGGATCGCGCAGGTCGATGCGCAGGCCTGGACGGGGTCGTCGCATGCCAGCGAACAGCACCCAGGTGCGACGCCCCTCCAACACCCCGGCGACGGCCCACTGCACCAGGCCGGCATGGCAGCGGGTGCAGACCGGCTCGGGCCTGCCCACTGCGTCGTAGACCAGACGGCAGCAGAAAGTGGTGCAGGCAGGCTGAGCGACGGCCTTCACCGCCTTGCACCACGGATTCCGATGGCTCCCACGCTCCTGGCCGATCCGTCCGGCCAGCCGTCCGGTGTGGTCGTGGCAGGACACGACCAGTCCGGTCAACTGCTCGAAGGTGGCGATGGCGCGTCGGGGTAGGTCTGGGTCCATAGCCGTTTTCCGCACATTGTCGTCCGTTTCGGGTCCTTGTCCATGCCCTGGCCGGCGCTCGGTCGCTACACTGATCTCCGGAGCACCCCATGACCGTCTTCGACCGCATCCACGACACCATCGTCTTCGGCGCCGGCCACGCCGGCATCGCCGCGGCGCGGGCCCTGCGCCGGGACGGTGCCGACGTCCTGCTGGTGGAGGCCGGCCCGGCCCTGCTGCGTGAGGCGGGTTGGGCATTCGGCGACGACTCCACCGGGTGTGCCGGTCGGGACTGGTTGGAATGGCTCTCGCGTCTGGAAGCGCGCTGCGCAGCGGTGGCTGGATGCCTCGACCCTGGCGTGGTCGAGGCGGAAATGGCGGAACTGCTCATCGCCGAGGGTCTGCCGGTGCTGCTCTACGCGGTGCCGGTAGCGGTCGAACGCAGTGATGGCCTGCTCGTCGCCGTGACGGTGGCGACCAAGGGTGGACTGCGCCGGCTGGCGGCCCGTCGCTGGCTTGACGCCAGCGATGCCGCGCAGCTTGCCGTGCTATGCGGAACGCACGCTCCGGCACCGCAATGGCGGCGCGTCAGCCTCATCCTGCGCCGGTCGGATTGGGACCAGGGGATCGAGGGGCCGGTGGACTGTCCAGCATTGGACGGAGCGCGGTTGAGCCTGGAGCCGACCCGTTGGGCCAACGAGCGTCGGCTGGCCATCGAGCTGCCGGGCTCGAGGCCGGTCGACCATGCTGTGTGGCTGCCGGCGCTTACGGCGCTGCGCGGAACCCGTCCGTGCGATGGGGCCGTGGTCACGCATGGTTCGGTCGAGCCGCTCGGCCGCTGGACTGGCGGTTGGCTGCCACAGGGCCTGCCGGCCAACCTCGTCCTTGCCACGCCGGCCTTGGCGGGTGGCGGCTGGTCGCTGGGTGGACGCTACGCCGGCGGATTGGCTGCGGCTGAAGGCGTGCGTGCGGCGCCGGCCTCGTCACCCCGGCCTGGCACTCCGTCCGAGGCGCTGCCGGCCGAGACGCAGTCGGCCGATGTGGCGGTGGTCGGCATTGGTACCGGCGGGTCGCTGGCGGCGATCGCCGCCGCGCGTGCCGGGGCGCGTACGCTCGCCATCGAACCGCTGCCCTTCGCCGGTGGCATCGGCAGCGGTGGCGGCATCCACTACTATTACTGGGGCGTGCGTGGCGGCCTGCAGGAGGAGGTGGATGTGCGGGTCC
>JBBREK010000099.1:0-14393 GCA_038203025.1 Planctomycetota bacterium | reverse complement strand
TGACCGGGGGGGGGGGGGGGGTGGGCGCAACGGGGCCCGCCCCGCCCGCCCCCGACGACACACAGGTCGGCGGTGAGGGTCTCGGAGATGGCGGAGCCGGCGGGCAGGGTTGCGTCTGGCATAGTGGTGCTATAGTAGCATCACATACGGAAAGGCAAGCAGCCTGGGACCGGCGAGCTCCAGCTCGTCGGCGACCGCACCGACGAGCTGGAGCACGTCGGTCCCAGGGGGAAGTCATGCCAGCCCAGCCGAATCGCTCCCTCGCCGATGGCGTCGCCTTGCTGCAGGCGTTGTGCAGCCGCCACGATGGCCTGGGATCGCGCGAACTCGCCCGCCTGATGGGCTGGGAACCGACCCGGGCCAACCGGCTGCTGGGCACCCTGCGCGATCTCGGCCTGGCGGAACAGGACGCCGAGCGGCGCTACCGGCCCGGTCCTGGCGTCCACCTGCTGGCGGCGCAGTGCCTGAACGGCTCGGGCCTGCTGGCTGCGGCCATGCCGCTGGTGCGTGAACTCCGCGCCACCTTCGGCGTTGCACTCGGCGTGCTGTGGCAGGGCCAGGTGTGCTACCTGCTGCATGCCGGCCGCGGCCGGACCATCGAAGAGGGATTGCGCCGCAACGCCCCCCTGTCAGCCGAACATTCCTCGATCGGCATGGTCCTGGAGGCGTTCTCGGAGACCCCGGCGCGAACGGATCCGGCCGAACTCGCCGCCATCCGCAGCCGCGGCTATGCCATCCAGCGCAATGCCGATGGGCGGACCGGTTCCGTCGCCGTCGCCATTGGAGGAGCCTCGCCCAGCTCGCCGTCGGTTGCCGGCCTGGCCGCCATGGCGGACTACACCACGCACCCACCCGCAGCGGTGGCGCGGATCCTGATGCCGGCCGCCCAGGCGATCGCGACCTCGCTACACGGCTGACATGCCACCGGGCGGCACAGTCGCCGATCCATCCCCGCTGAAATCATCCGGTGTTGCACTGGGTGGCCAGCCCATGACATGCCTACGATGAGCGATCCCGTGGTCCGCGACCTGCACGCCGCCTTGCCCACCGGCAGCGTCCTCGACGCCTTGGCCGACCGCCTGGCCTGGGCCAACGACGCCAGCATCTACCGCCTGGTCCCACGGGTCGTCGTCATCCCCCGCGATGGCAATGAGATTGCTGCCGTGTTGGGCGTCGCCAGGGCGCACCGCGCACCGGTGTGCTTGCGGGCCGGGGGCACGTCGCTGTCTGGTCAGGCAGTGACCGATGGCATTCTTATCGTCGTCTCGCGCCATCTGCGCGGCATCGCGGTGCTCGACGGCGGCGTGCGGGTGCGCTGCGAACCCGGTGCGGTGGGCGCCTGGGTCAATGCCGCACTGGCGCCGCTGGGCCGGCGCATCGGCCCGGATCCGGCAAGTCTCCAGGCCGCCGAGATCGGCGGTATCGTCGCCAACAACGCCAGCGGCATGTGCTGCGGGGTGCATGAGAACAGCTATCAGACGGTCACCGCGCTGGAGCTGCTGCTGGCCGACGGCTCACGCCTCGACACCGCCGATCCGGCCGCCCGCCTGCCCAGGCCGCTGGCGCAGGAGCTGCTGTCGATCCGCGACGCCATCCGCGGGGACGCCGCCCTGAGCGAGCGGATCAAACGCGCCTTCGCCACCAAGAACACGGTCGGCTACAGCCTCAACGCCTTCCTCGACGCCGACGATCCGCTGGCGATCCTGCAGCGCCTGGTCGTGGGCAGCGAAGGGACGCTGGCCTGCATCCTTTCGACCACCTTCCGCACCCTGCCGCTGCCACGCTGCCGGGCCACCGGCTGGCTGGTCTTCCGCGAGGTCGAATCGGCCTCGGCCGCGGTAGCGGGGCTGGCAGCATCCGGCTGCGCCGCGGTTGAGCTGCTCGACGCCGTCGCCCTGCGCCGGGTGGCTGACAAGCTGCCCGACGCCGTGCCAGCGGGCGAACCCGCCGCCCTGCTCATCGAGTACCAGGAGGCCGACGAGCCGGCTCTTGCTGCCCGCCTGACGGCGGCCCAGCCAATGCTGGCCGGGCTCGACCTGTGCGCCCCGGCCCAGCTTATCCGCGATGGTGCCATGCAGGCGCGCCTGTGGGCCATCCGCAAGGGTCTGTTCCCCAGCGTCGGAGCGGTGCGCGCCCTGGGCACGGCGGTGGTGATCGAGGACGTCACCTTCCCGGTGGCGCAGCTGGCAGCCGGGGTGCGCGATCTGCGCCGCTTGTTCGAGGCACACGGCTATGCCGATGCGGTGATCTTCGGCCACGCCAAGGACGGCAACCTGCACTTCACCCTCACCCCGGATCTGGCGCAGCCGGCAGAGGTGGCACGCTACGATGGCTTCATGCGCGAGCTGGTCGCCTGCGTGCTCGCCGCCGGTGGCCACCTCAAGGCCGAGCACGGCACTGGCCGCAACATGGCCCCCTTCGTCACCGCCCAGTGGGGCGCCGATGCGGTGGCTCTGATGCGGCGGATCAAGTCGGCCTGCGACCCGCTGAACATCCTCAACCCCGGCGTACTGCTGTCGGACGATGCGCAGGCCCACCTCGCCCATCTCAAGACCATGCCGGCGGCCGACCCGCTGGTCGATCGCTGCATCGAATGCGGCTTCTGCGAGCCGACCTGCCCCAGCCGCGATGCCACGCTCAGCCCGCGCCAGCGCATCGTGCAATGGCGCAATCGCGCCCGCGGTGGGGCGGAACGCGCGGCGATCGACCGCCGCACCGCGCATGACGTGCTCGACACCTGCGCCGGCGACGGCCTATGCGCCAGCGCCTGCCCGGTCGGCATCGACACCGGCGAACTGGTGCGCGTCGAGCGTAGCTTGCGCCGCGGCGCGCTGTCGTACTGGACGGCGCGACGCGTGCTGGGCAGCTTCGCCCTGGTCGGCCGGGTCGCCCGACTCGGCCTGCATGTGGTTGGCGGCTGGCGGCTGCCTGGCCGGCGGGTGCCCATCCCGCCACCAGCCCCGGCGCGACCGAAAGCCTGGCCCACAGGTGAACCACGCGTCGCGCTGATGCTCACCTGCCTGACCCGCACCTTCGGTCCGGATGCGGTGGCCGGGGACCTGGCCCGGCTGTGCGCTGCGGCCGGCATTGGCTTGGTGGTACCTGAGGACATCGACGGCCTGTGCTGCGGCCAGCCCTTCGCCTCAAAGGGCTTCCCAACCCAGGCCCGCGACATGGCCGAGCGCACCGTCGCCGCGCTGCTGGCCACCGGCTGCAGCCATGTGCTGATCGACACCGGCACCTGTGCCGCATTCCTCGGCAAGGTCGCCCTGCCCGCTGCGCTGCAGGGACATTGGAACGCAGTGACGGTGCACGATCCTGCCAGCTTCGCCGCCCGGGTGCTGATCCCCCGCCTGCTGGCGCTCGGCCTACTGCGCCGCGATGCCGAATCCTGGGTGCTGCATCCGACCTGTAGCGAACACAAGGCCGGTTGGGCCCCGCAGCTGCTGGACGCGTGCAACGCTGTGGCCGCAGCGTCGATCCCACAGGCCTGGGGCTGTTGCGGCACGGCTGGGGACAAGGCGTGGAACGTGCCGGAGTTGACGGCTGCGGCGACCGCCCGCGAGGCGGCCGAGGTGTCTCACACCAAACCTGTTCAAGGCGTCAGTACCAGTCTGACCTGCGGGGCCTCGGTGTCGGCAGCCAGTGGCGTGCCCTACCGGCACTTGTTCAGCGCGCTGGCGGCGCGGCTGGTGGAAAAACCACCCGCGGGCTGAAGCCCGCGGGCCTGTTAGCCTAAAATCGGCGATGGGATTCACACGGAGCACCAGAGCGACCAGAGTGAGGAAGGGTTTAAGCAACGACGACAGTATCACCCATTGGAGGATCTGCCCGCGAGCCATAAACCTCGGCCTCTACCTCTGGTATCTCTGGTCCTCCTGTTCATCTGCGTTTTCTAGGGTTAGTCGATCCGCATCGCCTTGGCGGTGTCGAGGATCAGCAACAGGCCCTTCTCGCGCTTGCTCACGGACAAGATGAGTTCGCGGACCGCGCCACGGATGGTGTCAGGCGGGGTCTCGCAGGTGGTTGGATCGATATCGATGACATCGCCAATCTCGTCGACCAGTAGGGCAGCAACACACTCCTCGCCGTCGTCCTGCAGGCCGACCACGATGTTGACCGGTTGCTTGCCGTCCTCGCGCGGCGGGAAACCGAGGCGCAGACGCAGGTCCAGGGCGGTGATGATCTGACCACGCAGGTTGATCAGGCCCTTCACCGCTGGCGGGGCGAGCGGCACACGGGTCATCGGTTGGTGGCGAAGGATCTCGCGCACCGCCATGACGTCGATGCCGCAGTGATACTGGGCCAGGCGGAAGGTGCAGTACTGGCGCTGCTGGGCGACGATATCGATCATGGCTGGGCCTTGTAGAAGTCGGGCACAACGGTGCGGACTACGGATTCGACGTCGAGGATCTCGGTGACCTTGCCGTTGATCACGAGGCAGCCCTTGATGCCGGCCCGTCCGGCGGCGCGCTGCATCTTCAGTGACTCCTCGACCGTGTCGATGATGCGGCCGACGACCAGGCCGACATGCCGGCCGTTGTGGCCATGTACCACCACCGGCAGCATGTTCGACTGCACCCCCGCCTCTGGATTGCGTGGATTTCTCCGGCGTTCAGGCAGCACCTGGAAGACGCGCACCAGCGGCAGGATCTCACCGCGATACTGCACCACTTCGGACTCACCCGCCGCCTCGACCTTGGACGCATCCATCTCCTCGAGACGGACGACCTGCGACAGCGGGATGCCCATGCGGCCGTCATCCGGGCTCTGGAACAGCAGCAGCGCCTCCTTGGCCTCGCCAGGCGCGACCGCAGCAGCCACCTTGGCTTCTCGGCCCTTGCCCACGGCGTGGGCCCGGGTGCCCAGGCCAAAGACATCGAGGATGAGCGCGACCGTGCCGTCACCCATGATCGTCGCCCCGGCGAACACCGCGAGGTTCTTGAGCTGCTTGTCGAGCGGCTTGACCACGATCTCGCCAGTGTCGAGCACGCTGTCGACAACCAGGCCGAACTGGGTCTCGTCGGCCTGCAGCACGACGATGTTGATCGCACTGGCTTGGCTCTCGCCCAGGGCGAGCTCTTTGTTGAGGTAGATCAGCGGCAGCAGCTGGCCGCGCAGGCGATAGACCGGAGCTCCGTAGACATCCTCGATGGCGGTCGCCGCCTTATCTTTCTCGATGCGCACCAGCTCCAGCAGGTTGACCTGCGGGATGGCGAAGCGTTCGCCGCCGCTGGTGACGACCAGGGCCGGGATGATCGCCAGGGTCAGCGGGATCTTGATCGTGACGGTGGTGCCCTTGCCCAGCACGCTCGACAGATCAACGGTGCCGCCGATGCGGTCGATGTTGGTCCGCACCACGTCCATGCCGACGCCACGGCCGCTGATGTTGGTCACCTGCGCGGCAGTGCTGAAGCCGGGGGCGAAGATGAGATTGAAGACCTCGCGTTCGGGCAGCTTGGCGGCCTGCTCGGCGGTCATCAGACCCTTCTCCACCGCCTTGGCGCGGAGCCGCGTCGGATCAAGGCCGGCACCGTCGTCGCGGATCTCGATCGTCACCTTGCCGCCCTCGTGGTAGGCGCGCAGCAGGATGCAGCCTTCGGCGGGCTTGCCTGCGGCGGTGCGGCGCTCGGGGATTTCTACGCCGTGGTCGACCGAGTTGCGCACCATGTGGGTGAGCGGATCCTTGATCGCCTCAATCAGCGACTTGTCGAGTTCGGTGTCCTTGCCCTCCATCTCCAGGCGGACCTGCTTGCCGATCTGCTTGGACAGATCGCGGACCACGCGCGGCAGCTTGCCCCACACCGTCTCGATCGGCTGCATGCGGGTCTTCATCACCTCTTCCTGCAGCTGCGAGGTGATGTTGTCGAGACGCTTGCCGG
This sequence comes from Planctomycetota bacterium, assembly GCA_038203025.1. Classification (GTDB taxonomy): domain Bacteria; phylum Planctomycetota; class UBA11346; order UBA11346; family UBA11346; genus UBA11346. Next base: position 8,511 of record JBBREK010000099.1, on the reverse strand, counting down.
TGGTCGCCAGGCCGCCTGAGGCGGAAGCGCCGACGTGCTGGAGGATCTGGTTGCGGGTGAGCACCAGTTCGCCGACCAGGTTCATCAGCCGGTCGAGCAGGCGGATGTCGACGCGCAGGCTTTGGTCGGCGAGCGAGCCGCCAACCGCCGCCGTTTGCGCCGGAACGGTAGACGTCTCAGGCGAATCGGCCTTCGCCGCCGTCTGTGCAGGGGCTACAGGCTTGGCCGGTGCGGGCGCGCCGTGGATGAGCGCCTCGAGTTCGGCGATCAGCTCGGGGTAGGCCTGCTCGCCCTCCACATTGGTGCGTTCGATCTCACCGAGGATGGCGCGGATGGCGTCGACCGTGCGCAGCAGGCCGCTGCTCATGTCCTGGTCGAGGACGAAGACACCATCACGCAGCTTGGCGAGCAGGTTCTCGCCGGCGTGGGCGACGTTCTGCAGCTTCTCGAAGCCGAAGAAGCCGCTCGTCCCCTTTACCGTGTGGATGGTGCGGAAGATGGAGGCAATCACCTCCCGATTGGCCGGATCCTGCTCCAGCTGCAGGAACTCCTTGTCCAGCCGATCGAGGTTCTCGTAGCTTTCGACCAGAAATTCCTTCACCAAGCCGTCAAGATCGCCCATGGAGCCTCCGTCGTCGCAGGATACGCGACGGGGAGGCCAGGGGCAAGCGAGGGTCGGTTGGGCTGCGGCGGCCTACGGAGCCCACACCCACAGGCCGCCGTCGATCGAGGCAGCGACCAGGCGTCCATCCCAAACCGCCGGCGCAAGCAGGGCGCTGCCGGCATCCAGGCGGAACGGTGTAGAGCCGAAGACACTGAGGACCCGGTCATGGGCGATGACCGCCTGGTCGCCCCACAGCTGGCCGGAGATCATCGCCCCCGCCTGCGGCCGAGGATCGAGGCGACCGACCTCTGTCCAATCCTTCTCGCCACGACGGAGCACCTTGCCCAGAACGCTGACTGCAACGCCGGGGCCACCGCCCAGGCAGGCTTCGGGTAGATCCTCGCCGCTGAGCGTGCCGTCCCAGGCCCAAGCCCGGCTGGTGGTCAGTCCGGCGATCCCGGTCGGCGTCGTCCAAGCCGCCACCACCGGCTGATCGAGGGCACCACCGACGTCGGGAGCACCGTTCTCGACATGCAGGCGTTCGAGCCGCCCGTCGCGTCTGGCGACCAGCACACTTTCGCCCACCAGCACCGGAGCGCACGCGAACGATGCGCCGGGTTGGCCCTCCCAGATCGTCGTCGTCGTCCCACGCTGGACCGCGTGCAGGCGGCCATCGGCGCCGGCGATGATGAGCAGTTCGCGATCGACGATCAGCGGGCTGCGATAACTCAAGGGGGCGAAGTCGGTGGCGACCGGCAAGGGGATGCGCTCGACGGTTGCACCGTCCAGCCGCAGGGCGAGGCGCTCGCGGGTAGCCAGCAGCAGTTCGCCGCCGACCTTGGTCACCGGTGCCTTGACCGGTTCGCCCAGCGGCACGCCGGCCGGGATGGTCCGCAGCGCCGCAGCCTTGGGCTGGGCCAGGGCCACGACCCGTCCACGGTCCGCCAGCCACAAGGTCCCGTCGATGATTGCGGGAGCGGCGGTCAACGGATGGCCGAACTGCTGGCTGAACAGGAGCGTGCGTTCGAGCACGACTGAGAGGCGCCAGCCACCGTCGGCCGAAGCCCCGGTGACGGCCTGGGTCTGGTAACCCGGCTTGCGCACCTGCAGTCGCAACTCGACCCGCTCGTCAGCAGTGACGTCGAGGATCAACGGAGTCTTTCCGACCACGTTGCCATCAGCGCGCACGACCTCGGCCCCGATCGGGCTGCTGGAGACGACCAGGGGCAGGTAGGCTAGGCCGATCTCCCGGGCGATGTTCTCGCACGAGGCGAGATCTCCGCGCAGCAGGGCGGTGTGCAACTCCTCCTTGAGCTGGACGCGACGGGCCGCCTTGACCCGGGCCGCATCAAGCTCCCGCTCGGCCTCGGCGCGCACCGCGGTGAGCTGCCAGTTGGGCTGCCGGACGATGGATTCCAGCGTCTTCACCGCCGCGTCCCAATCGCCGACGCGGCCGAACCGCCGGGCCTCGTCGAGCGAAACGCGGGCCTGGTCTTCGATGCTCTGCAACGCAGCGGCCCGGCTATTCAGCGCTTCGATCAGGGCGGTCTCGCCTGCCGGGACCTGGCTGGCCAGGGCGGTCGCATCGGCAGCACGCTGAGCGGCGGTCCGCTCGCCGACGCCGCTGCAGGCCGCCAGGCTGGAGACCATGCGATCGAAGGCATCGCGTCGCGAAGCCTGCGGGTAGTTCTGCAGGACGGCCGACAGTCGCGCGCGGGCTTCCTCTAGGCCATCCGCACCGGTGCCGGAGGCGAGCGCGGCAAGGGCTGCCTTCTGCGCCGCGCCGAGGTCGGCCTCGGCCTTGTCCACTGCGGTCTGCGTCCGGGTGGCCTGAATCTCGACCGCGGTACCGGCGCCGACGCTGCCGACGCGCAGGGTCGCCATCTCAGCGCGCACCTCTTCCCAGGCGCCGGCGTTGGCCAGATTCTCCAGGCGCGACAGTTTCCGGGCCAGGTCCTGCACCTGATCCTGCAGTTCGCCGTCGAGTGCGACCAGCTGCGCCTCGAGGGGCGCATCCGGCCGGGCCTGACGCAGACGTGCCACCGAGGCCAGGCGGAGCTGGAGCGGATGGGTCTGGCTGCGGGCGATGACCAGGGTGTCATTGCGCCAGTTGCTCAAGACGGTGGCGGCCTCGGCAGCTCGCGGGCCCTTGGCCTCGTCAAGGGCAGCAAGCGCCCCGGCGACATCACCGGCGGACAGGCGACCGCGCACCTCATCGGCGAGGGCGGCGGCGGCAGCACGCTGCTCGGCCTCGGCGTCGCGCAGGCGTTTGCCAAGATCGCCGTCATCCGGCAGGACGGCAATGGCCGCGCGGGCGCTGGTGAAGTCCTCTCCCTCTATCAGATCGGCGATGCTGGTGCGCTCGGCGAGGATGGCGGCCTCGACCTGGCTCTCCAAGCCATCGACCGTACGGATGGCGGTCAGGTCATTGCCCGCCGCCCGGCGCAGCTTCTCGATCATGCCACGCGCATCGCGCCAGGCATGGGATCCGAGCAGCTGGCTGATCTCGGTCTCATCCTTGCGCAGTTGTGACTGCTTCTGGTTATACTGGACGACCAGAACGGCGACCCCGATGGCGGTGGCCAGCAGGGCGATGAGCCCGACCATGATGATCGGGCGGCTGCCGGTCCCCTCGGCCTGGGCCCGTCGGTAGGGCTGCATGGTGCTGACCGCCGAGTCTGTGGCCGGCGCAGCCGCCGGAACCCCGGCCTGGAGGCCCTGGTCGGCCTGGCCTGCGGCCACTGCCGGATGCGCGCCTGAGGTCGGAGACTTGATCGCCTGGCGCACGCCGCTGGTACGCTGCTGGTCAGTGCGATGGATCACCCTCTTGGCGATCAGCGAACGCAGCACCCGGCCGAGATTCATGCTGCTGTCGCGGCACAACGTGGCGATCTCATCGACGCTCGCCTTGCCATCGATGAAGTTCAACACCATCTTCTCGTACTCGGAGAGTTGGCCGGAGGTGTGCTCGCCCTCAGTCAGGGCGAAGACGGCGTGCCAGTCGCCGACCTCGCTCTCGACCGCCTGCTGCTCGGCGACCCGCTGGTCGCAGGTGCGGATCAGCGGCTCCACGCCGATGCGCATCTTCAATGCCGTGGCGCCGATGGCGAGCTGGTCCGGACCCACGCCCTCGCGGAAATCCAGACCGCCGCAGGGTCCGCGGAAGGCCCGGGTGAGCGAGTCCTCGACCACCGCCTGGGCGACCTGGTCGGCCTCTGCCTCGCTGATCAGCTGGCGCTCGACCAGATACTCGCGTGCCTTGGCGCCGCCCGCGATGGCCGCGGACAGCTCGGCCATCCCAGCATCGTCGAGCTTGTGGTAGGTCGCGCAGGCGTTGGCGAAGGCCTGTTCGAGATTCTCCCCGAGATCGATCGCCACCGGCTCGCCCTCGACCAGGCAGAGGCCGAGGGAGAAACCCTCGCCGGTCGCCTGCAGCACGCCGCTCAGGCGCTGACGATGCAGGGCGTGGAACTTCTCAACCAGGTGCGAATCAAGCTGCATCGTGGACTCCGCTGCCGGGAGGTCTGTCCCGGCCAGGGGAATCTAGGTACCCGACAGGGACCTGCCAGTGGGGACCGGGCTGGTCCCGGGCCCCGCCATCTGGTCCCGGAACCTCCACGTTCCCCTCCCAAACACTTGATCTACTTGGAGGTTGGGAGTACTGGAAGCAGTCACGCTAGCGCGTACCGAACCGTCAGTTCAGGGTAGGAAGGCCACGACGGAGCCGTTGCCGCTAGCAGCATAGACGGCATTAGGACCCAGGCCGACCGCCGTCGGGACGCCGGACATCGGCGAGGACCACTGCAGTTCACCGGCCTTGAACACGTGGATCATGCCGTTGGCGGTGCCGACCACGGCCCGGTCCCCGGCCACGGCGACGGCGCAGGAAGCGGCGGCGGGCAGCGTCAGCGAGGCCTGCACCGTCCCTTCGACCCCGATGCGGACGACCTTGTTGCCGATGGCGATCTGTACCATGCCGTCGGCGAAGGCCGGATCGCCTGCCGCCGGCGCTTCGAGCTGGTGGGTCCAGCGCAAGGTTGCGCCCTTCGGGGTAAGGCCGAAGCAGGCCAGACGGGAACCGTCGAGCAGGGCGACGATGTCGCCGTCCGAGACCGGCAACAACTGGCCGATGTCGGCGGCCTGCACGTCCAGCTCCCAGAGCACCTGGCGGGTCGACTCCTCGATGCCGACCAGTCGGCCGCGGGTGTCGGCGATGACCAGGACACGGTCGATGTCCTTGACCAGGGCGACCGGCCCGCTGATCGCCGGTGCCGGCAGCGGGATGCGCATGAACTGGTTGCCGGGCGAGCCACTGTAGATGGCCTCGGCGGCGAAGGCGACGCGTGGCGTCACGCCGAGCACCTCGTTGACGTAGCCGATCGGACGGCCACGCACCTCGGCGGAGGTGGGCAGGCGCTGGGCGCCGCCGCGGATATCGACCAGGGCCACGCCGCTGCCGGGCAGGGCCAAAGCCAGGCGGCCCTCCTCGAGAATGGTCGGAGGATCGCTGCGCGGTCGGCTGCCCAGATCATCGCCACCCAAGGCGACCCGCCAGTACACCTGTCCCTTGCCCGACAGGCGAGCCAGGCCGTCGCCGGTCGAGACGACGATGTCGCCAGCCGCCATCGCACCGATCGCGACCACCGACTTGCCCAGATCGGCCCGCCACACCTGGGCGCGGGCCAGCTGGGGAGCGAAGCGCCAGGCCGTGGTCACCTCGTCGAGCTGACGCATCAGGGGCTGGCAGCCGGCGACACTGATGACCAGTTCGCCCTTCTGCCCCGGCAGGTAACGCAGGACGCACGGCGCGGTCCCGACGGGCTTGCCGTCCAACCGCACAGCCGCGCCGGCGGGAACGGATTCAATCCACAGCGGCAGTTGCACATCGCCGGCCTGGGCGCCATAGCCCGAGACCAGGTCGCGGCCTGCGATCCAGGCCGCTTCCCACTTCTGCTCGTCGATCAGGGCCTGGTAGCGGGTGATCGCCTGGGTCCGGGCCGCCTGGGCGCGGAGGAAGGCGTCGTGGCGCTGGCGCACCGCGACGGCCTCGGGGGCGCCGGGGTGACGCCGCAGGAATTCGGCCATCTGCTCAATCGTGGCGCTGCCGCCCAGACGTCCGGCGTCGACCTTGGCCGCGGTCAGCTCGGCGGCGATGCCGACGCGCGCTTCGCGCACGCGCTCGCCCAGTCCCCAGACCCCGGCCTCCTCGGACACTGCCGTCAGGACCGCGTCGGCCTTGACCAGATCGGTGGTCTTGAGGTTCTGCGCCGCATCAAGTGCGCCCTGTGCCGTGGCGGCGACGGCGTCGGCGCGCGGCGCTAGACGGGCAACGGCGGCCTTCGCCTTGGCCGCAACCTCGGCATTCGGACTCTCCGCCAGGCTGCGGAACTCTGCCAGGGCGGGGCCAAGCCGGCCACCGGCCTCCTCGGTCTCGGCGCTGGCGATCAGCCGCGGAGCGTCCTGGATGCTCGCGTTCATCTCGTCACGACGCTTCTGCGCCGACTCGAGCCTGGTGTTGATCTGTCCGATACGCGGGCTGGTGTCGCGGTAGACGGCGCTGTGGCCGGCCAGCATCTCGCGGGCCCGCTTGAGGTCGCCCTGTTCAAGAGCGGCGTTGATCTGTTCCAGCGAACGGGCCATGGCACGTTGCCAGGCCACCGCCCAGGTCCCGGACAGCTCGACGCAGCGGGTGCGCGCCGAAGCCCAGCGCGGACCCTCGCCGAGTGCCTCGACCCGGGCGGACAGACTGTCGATCTCGCTTTTCAGCGGCGCCAGCTGACCGCCATCGGGGGCGTCGGCCAGTGGCTGCAGGCGCTCTTCCAAGACGATGATCTCGCCGCTGACCCGACGCTGCTTGAGCCACGGCATCAGGGCGACGCCGCCACCCAGCAGGATGACGAGGAAGGCTGCGGCGTAGAGCAGGGCGATACGCTGGCCGACCCTGGTGGTCGAGGCGAGGATCTCGACCAGACGCTGGGCGCGCGGATCGTCGCTGGGCATGGTGCGCAGCGCGGCCTTGTAGCAGGTGATGGCGGCCCAATAGCGGCGAACCCGGCGGGCCTGGTGGCCCGCCTCGATCTGGCGCTCGACAAAGGTGTCGTGGACCAGCGTCTCCAGGCTCTTGATATGGGAGGTCAGTTCGGCGTTGTCGACCTGGGTCGAGGCGACCTGGCGCCAGGCCTCCAGGGCCCCCTCCCAGTCTTCCGTCTCCTCCTTAGCCTTGGCCGAGGCGACCAAGGCGTCAAGCTGGTCGGCAACGGCCTGACGGCCGCCGGTGATGGCACCGGCGCGGGTCTTGTCGGGATTGACGATGCGGCTGGTCGCCGGGCTGCCGCCGGCGCGCCGGCTCTGCGAGCCGCGATGCGGATCAGCGCCGCAGAAGATGCACAGGCGGTCGGAGACGCCAACTGGCCGGCCGCAGGCCAGACAGGTGAGGACGAGCGAGGCCTTGCACTTCTCGCAGTCCTGAGCCTCACGGTGGTTGACGTGGCCGCACTGCACGCAGACGACGACGTCCTCGGACTGCTCGTCGTGCGCCGCAGTTGAGAAGATGCGGGCCAGCTGGCGGCGGGCCGGTTCGTTGGAGCGGTCGAGCTCAAGCACCTTCAGGCAGGTGCTGCGCGCGTCCTCCAGGCGGTCCAGGCCGGTGTAGGCCTCGACCAGCTGCAGCAGCTCGCCCACCGCTTCGCCGGCATTGCGCTTCTGGTCCTGAGCCAGGAGGCAGCGCACCAGGGTTTGACGCAGGGCCGGATCCTTCGGCGCCAGCTGCACGGCCTTGCGGGCGTGAGCCACCGCGCCCTCGTGATCCTGCGCGTTCAACGAACCGATGGCGAGCTGGGCGTAGCAGGCCGCCGCTTCGGGCGCGTCGCCAAGCTTGGCCAGGCCGTCGGCCAGCTTCCGAGCCGTCTCGGTATCACCCGGCCTGGCGGCCAGGGCCCGGCGGTAGAGCGAGCAGGCGCGCAGTTGGTCGTTCGTGCTGACCAGGTAGTCGCCGTGGTAGATGATGTCGTCGCGGGTCAGCGGGACGACCAGACCCTTCTCCATCAGCCCGGCCAGGCAGGTCCAGGCGTCGAGGCGGGTGGCGACGCTGTCCTTGACGATGTCGTCGAGGGAACGCACCGCATCGACCAGCTGAATCACCGCCGAGGCGGGGTATTCGCGCGCCTCCTCGGCCAGGGAGGCCTCCTGCCCCTCGCGTGGTCCCAGCACCAGACCGCCGTCGGGGAAGACCTGGCGGACCCGCTCCCACTCGTCCTGCCGCCGCGCCGACTCCATGAGCAGCGAGTTGATGTTGAAGACCAGGCCGTCGGCCTTGGCGTGTTCGACCTGGCTGTTGATGTCCTCAGCCTCAGGGCCGGCGTCGTGGAAGACGAAGTCAGCGTAGTCCCAGGTGAACAGGCTCTGCAGTTCCTCCTCGGCCTGGCGCTGGGTGGCGTCCTTGACCGCGGCCTCGTCGATCACCCCGGTCTCAATGAGCCGGCCGATGACCTGCGACTCGCGTCCGGAATGCGAGATCTGCGCCGCCGTGGTAGCGTCGAGCCGACCTTCGAGGATGAGGCGGCGGAGCAGCGCCTGGCGCTCTTCGCCACGGCGGAAGGCAACGCCGATCAGTTCGCCCTGGTCGAAGATGATGTCGCGTCCGCCTTCGGCCGCGGCCAGTCGCAGCACGCCGGTGGCGTTGATGCGGTTAAGGGTCTGGAGCACCTCGGGCAGCGCCAGAGTGCGAAGGTTGCCCGCGAAGCCCATGGCGGGACAGTAGATGCGGAGGAGAGTGCGTCAACGCGTTGCCTGGGAGCGCGGGCCCCTGGCCCGCCCGTCACCCCGGCCGGCCCGGCCGGGGTTCGCTGCATCCCGGTTCCCCCCACTGGCTTCCGCCCCACACACTCCCCCAGGCGGGCCGCCTGGGG
>JBBREK010000098.1:0-14438 GCA_038203025.1 Planctomycetota bacterium | reverse complement strand
TGGGGGGGTGGGGGGGGCCGGCCCTTTTTGGGGGGGGGGGGGGGGGGGCCCGCCCCCCCCCCCGGTCGGTCTTCCGGGGGGCCCCCTGGGGGGGGGGGCGGGGGGGGCCCCCCCCCCCAACCACGCTAAAAGCCCAGCGCCTGGCGGATCTGGTCGCGAAGAATCCAGCAGATCGCGACGAACGAGCTGAGGCCGGCGACAAGCATGATCCAGGTCGACCAGGCCCAGCGCGGGTCGGGCTCGGGTTCGCCAAGGCCGGCGATATTCGAGAGCTTGCGCTCAAGGGCCAGCAGACTGGTGAAGCGGTCGCGCGGGTTCTTCGCCAGGCACCGGTCGAAGACGTCCTGCAGGGCCGGATCGAGGCCGCGGACCACCGGGACCTGCTCGTTGCAGTGCTTGGCCATCAGGTCGTAGGCGTTGTCGGCGTCAAACGGCGGCTTGCCGACGATCAACTCGAAGAAGATCACGCCGAGAGCGTAGATGTCGCTGTGTACCGTGACATCGCGCGTGTTGCGGCACTGCTCCGGGCTCATGTACAGCGGCGTGCCCATGACCTGCCCAGTCTTGGTGATCTTGGTCATGGCCGGGTCCCAGGCCTTGGCCAAGCCGAAGTCCGCGACCTTGACGCAGGCGCCCTTACGGATGTCACCTGGGAGGAAGCGCATCTCGGAGCTGCGGCCGCCGGGTCGGGTGAGCAGCAGGTTCTCCGGCTTGATGTCGCGATGCACGGTCTTGGACGAGCGCAGGCCACGCAGCGCCATGACCAGGATCCACGCCGCCTCCTTGGGCGGCAGCTTGCCGCGCGTGTCCATGACCTCGCGCAGGCTGCCACCGACCATGAATTCCAGGGTCAGGTAAGGAATGCCCTGGTGACGTCCGCTATCGATCAGCTTGACGACATGCAGGCCACGGGCCCCCTCCAGCACCTGGCGCTCGCGCTTGAAGCGCTGCTCGTCGGCGAGGTTCTCGAGGATCTTAACCGCCACCTCCTCGTCGGGGCGTTTAAGATGCCGACAACGGTAGACTGACCCGCAGCCGCCTTCGCCGAGCTTCTGCACGACGCACCAGCGACCAACCAGGTCGTCCTTCTTGAGCTTGAGGCGATGTCCGAGCCGGGCCACGCGGTCGGAGCATAGGGCGGTGCCGGGATGCGCCAGAAGTCCCTGCGGGTCCGACTGGTGGACCGACAACCCTGGGATCGACCAGGTCCACTCGGCTCTGGCGGGAGCGGGCCGGTCGGAATCATGCCGTCCCGTGATCGCTCCTACCGCCACCGGCATCCAGGCCTGGCTCGACACCGCCCCGAACGCCGAACGCACCGGTGATTTCCGCGCCATCCGGCCGGAGCGCATGCGCGCGTTCCTGTCCCGCCTGCCGCTGCTGCTGCCGTCGGCGCCGTGCACGGTCGCCGGCACCAAGGGCAAGGGTAGCACGGTGCGACTGATCGAGGCGGCATTGAACGGCAACGGCGTGGCCACCCTCGCCTTCACCAGTCCGCATGTCGCCTGCGTGCTGGAACGCTGGCGCCTCGACGGACGAGACGCGGACCCGGCGCTGCTGGCGCCGCTGTGCGAACGCGTCGAGGCGGAAGAGACGGCGAGCGGCCTGCGCCTGAGCTGGTTCGAGCGCACCTTCGCGGTCGCCTGCTTGCTGGCGCACCAACGTCAATGCTCCTTCATCTGCGAGGTCGGACTGGGTGGACGGCTGGATGCGACCAACGCCCTCGACGCCGCGGTGGCGGTGCTGACCCACGTCTCCCACGACCATCGCGACGTGCTCGGCCCAACCGTCTGGCACATCGCGCAGGAGAAGCTGGCGATCAGCCGGCCGGGCCGGCCGCTGGTCATCGCACCGCAAGAGCCGGCCGCCGCCTTGTCAGCCTGGCACCGCCTGCCACCTGGCCGACAGGTCCACTGGGTGCAACGACCAGTTCAGTCCATCGAGCTGGCCCTAGCCGGGGCACACCAGCAGGACAATGCCGCCACCGCTCTGCTGGCGGCGCAGCTCTTCCATCCCGGACTCGACCGTGAGCGAGCCCTGGCCGGCATGCGCACGGCGACCCTGACGGCGCGCTGCCAACTGGTCGGCCGCGTCCTGGTCGACGGCGCGCACAACGGCCCCTCGCTGGCCGCGACCATGGCTGTGGCCCAAGAGCGCTTTCCCGATGGCTGGACGCTGATCCTGGGCACGGCCCAGGACAAGGAGATCGAGGCCATGCTGGCGGTGGTGCCGGCCGGCATACGCATCGTGCGCTGCGGCTACGCCAGCCCGCGGACGCGGAGCGAGGCGATGTGGCCGGCCGAGGCGCGACGACTACCGTGGTTCGACAATGTGCGCAGCGCGCTGCAGGCCGTCGTGGGCAACGTCTGCGTCAGCGGCAGCCTCTATCTCGCCGGCGAGGCATTGTCAGCCCTCGGCGAGCAACCCGAACAGCGCGATCTCGCTCTTCAGCGCTGACAGCGCGTCGGCCAGCAGCAGACCTTCATTCTCGGCGTGGGCGCCGCACTGCGGATCCTCGACGCCCAGCAACAGCGCCGGTACCCCGCCGAGCAAGGCGGTCATCTCGCCGACAAAGGGGATCGAGGCGCCGCAGCCGATGGCCACCGGCTCGACGCCGAAGCCGCGGGCGAGGGCGGTGCGAGCGGCGGCGAAGACCGGGTGTGCGGTATCCGTGCCCCAGGCCGGTCCCGGTTCGCGGCCGGTCAGTTCCAGGCGCATGCCTGCCGGCGCGTGGGCGCGCAGGTGGTCGCACAGGGCCTGCATCAGCAGTTCCGGATCCTGACCAGGGACGATGCGCAGGCCGACGCGGGCCCAGGCCGCATCCATGACCACGTTGCCGGTACGGCCGCGTTCGCCGCATTGGATGGCGTTGATCGCCAGGGCCGGCTCGCGCCACAGGCGGCGGTGCGCCTCGATCGGATCGGCCGGAGCGTTCGTGGCATCGAGCATGCCGGCGACCTCGGCGAACCATGCCGCGGTGTAGGGCAGGCGGGCGAAGTCGGCGCGGTCGGCATCCGACAGCGGACCGACCCCCTGCAACAGGGCGGGTACGGCGATGCGTCCCTGGGCGTCGGTCAGCGTGGCGAGCAGTCGCGTCAGCGCCGCCGCCGGATCAGGCACGGCCCCGCCCCAGATGCCGCTGTGCAGCGGCGCCTTCAGCGCCGCCAGCTCGATCTCGACGATGAGATGGCCGCGTAGGCTGGTGGTGATCGAGGGCAGGCCGGCGGCATAGTTGCCGGCGTCCATGACCAGCACGGCGTCGGCCCGCAGCTCGTTGAGATGGCGACGCAGGAAAGCGGGGAAGTGCGGGCTACCGACCTCCTCCTCGCCTTCGATGACGGCGATGAGGTTGATCGGCGGCGCGCCGGCGGTGGCGTTCCAGGCTGCCGCGGCGGCGCAGTGGCACATGATCCCGGCCTTGTCGTCGGCGGTGCCACGGCCCCACATGCGGCCGTCACGGATCACCGGCTCGTGCGGTGGCGTGCGCCACAGGGCTTCGCGCAGCGGCGGCTGGACGTCGTGGTGGGCGTAAAGGAGTAGGGTCGGCCGGCCCGGACCGGCACGGCGGTCGATGGCGAGGACGGCCGGGTGTGCGCCGCCACCAGGCAGGACGCGGACCTCAGGGAAGCCAGCATCGCGGAACCAGGATGCGGTGGCCTCGGCGCTAGCGGCCACATGCGCCGGGTCGAAGCCGGCGAAGGAACAGGACGGGATGCGAACGAGAGCGGCGAGGCGGTCGAGGGTCTGCTGCCAAACAGTTTCGGCGTGGGCGATGGCGACATCGATCGGCGCGGGCGGTGAGGCCCGCGGTCCGGTCGGGCGGGGGCGCCCGCGCTCCGTCATCCCTTGGCCGCCAGCCAGCGCTCGGCTTCCAAGGCCGCCATGCAGCCCATGCCGGCGGCGCTGATCGCCTGACGGTAGTGATGGTCGCGCACGTCGCCGGCGGCGAAGAGCCCATCAACGTTGGTCTTGCAGCCGTGCTCGACGTCGATGTAGCCGTCGGCGTCCAGCTTGACGCCGGTGCCCATGAGAAAGCCGGTGTTCGGGGTGTGGCCGATAGCCATGAACACGCCCTTCACCGCCAGTTGGCGCTGCGAACCGTCCGCCGTGTCGACCAGGGTGACGGCCTCCAGCTTGCCCTTGGCATCACATTGGTAACCGCCCAGCGTAACATTCCAGGTCGGGCTGATCTTGGGGTTGGCCAGGACGCGCGCCGCCATCACCTTGCTGGCGCGCAACTCGGTACGGCGATGCAGGAGATGGACCTTGCTGGCGAACTTGGTGAGGAAGCTGGCCTCCTCGCAGGCGGTGTCGCCGCCGCCAACCACGGCGACCTCGACGTTTTTGTAGAAGGCGCCGTCGCAGGTGGCACAGGCCGTCAGACCGGTCTTCTTGCCGGTGCCGTCAAGGAACTCGGCTTCGCCGGGCAGGCCGAGGTAGCGGGCGCTGGCGCCAGTGGCGACGATCACCGCCTGGAAGACCTCGGTGGTCTCGGTGCCCTGGTAGAGGTCATTGATCTTCAGCGCGAAGCCGTCGGCGGTCTTGTCCACCGAAAGGATCTCGCAGCCCTGGCGGATGACGGTGCCGAAGCGAGCGGCCTGCTGTTCGAAGCGGGTCATCAGTTCGGGGCCCATGATGCCCTCGGGAAAGCCGGGAAAATTCTCCACCTCCGTAGTGGTGGTCAGCTGGCCGCCGGCCTGCCGACCGGTGAACAGCACCGGCGCGAGGTCGGCGCGAGCTGCGTAGATGGCGGCGGTGTAGCCGGCGGGGCCGGAACCGATGATGGCGAGTGCTGGCATGCCGCTGTCATGGAAACCCGAACCGGGGGTCAAGGCGCGGGGGCGGGTTTCGGGGACCGTCAGCACAATGCGGCTTCTGGCGGCTGTGACCCGATCAGCGGGGCCAGACGGACGGTCAGTTCACTGATCAATCGCGACACAGTGCAGCCGTGTGCGCCGAGATGGACACAGAAGGCGCGGTGATCCCGGCCGCCCCGATAGCCCGGTTCGCGTGAGGGATGCGCCAGGTAGCGTTCCATCAGCGGCACCGCGTCGTCGATCAGAAAGACGCCGAGATAGGCGGCCAGGGCGGTGCTTTGGCGCAGGCTGGCGCCAAGCACCTTGCGCTCGACGCCGTCAGCACAGCACAGCGCCAGATCGCCGTGACCGCGGCAGGCGACGCTCGCGCCGCAGGCGGCCGCGACTGCCGGAACCAGGGCGGCGTTGACCAGGGCGAAGTGATCGTCCGGCGAACGCAGTCCACCGCCCAGGCGCAACGACACCACCACCATGCCCGGAGCCAGGATGACCGTGCCGCCGCCGGTAGCGCGGCGGTGCACCGGCACGCGGTCGGCGCGGCAGGCGTCCAAGCAGACCTCGCGGCGCGGATCCTGCCCACGACCGATGACCACGCGCCGGTCGCGCGGCTCGAACACGCGCAGGCCGCGCTGGTTCGGATCCAGTACCGACTCGCCGAGCGGGTCGTCGCCGGGTGACGGCTGGACCAGGTCCGGATGCGGCTCGGGGAAGGGCACCAGCATGGCCGGACTCTCCGCGCCTGACGCCGGTGTCCACCACGCGGACGGCGACGTTCCTTGCCTCGCGGTGACGGGGCGCATAGCTTGCCGCCAACCTGGAGGTTCTATGGGTCCCGCCATCATCGCGCTCATCGTCGTCGGCGTCCTCGCCCTGCTGGTGGTCCTGTGGGCGGTCGGCATCTACAACGGCCTGGTCACCCTACGCAACCGCTTCAAGAACGCCTTCGCTCAGATCGACGTGCAGCTCAAGCGCCGCTTCGACCTCATACCCAACCTGGTCGAGACGTCCAAGGCCTACATGGCGCACGAGCGCGGCACGCTGGAAGCCGTGATCCAGGCGCGCAACAGCGCGGTCAGCGCCCAGGCCAAGGCAGCCGCCGATCCCGGCGACGCCGGCGCCATGCGCGGCCTGATCGCCGCCGATGCGGCGCTGACCGGCGGCCTGGGCAAGTTCTTCGCCCTGGCCGAGGCCTACCCGCAGCTGAAGGCCGACGCCAACATGCGCCAACTGTCCGAAGAACTGACCAGCACCGAGAACAAGGTCGCCTTCTCGCGCCAGGCCTACAACGACGCGGTGATGGCCTACAATACGGCGCGCGAACTGTTCCCCGCCGTGGTCATCGCCAACTTCGCCAACTTCACCGCTGCGCAGCTGTTCGAGCTCGAGAACGCCGCTGAACGGCAGGCCCCGCAGGTCAAGTTCTGAAGCATTTTTGAGGTTCACGTTTCGAGACTCGAAACCCGAAACCTGAAACCCGAAACCCTGAATGGACTTCTTCGCCCACCAGGACGCCGCCCGCAGCGCCAGCCGACGCCTGATCGTGATCATGGTGCTGACCATCGCCGTCGTGGTCGTGGCGGTGAACGTCGTCTTCATCATCGCCTTCTCCGCCGGGCACCACTACAACCCTGACATGTTCGGAGAGGACGGCACCGGCATCGACTGGCGCATCGTCGGCTGGGTCTCGCTGGGCACCGTGGCAGTGATCGGCGGTGGCGGACTGGTTAGCTGGTTCGGCCTGCGCGGCGGCGGACGCTCGGTCGCCGAGGGTCTGGGCGGACGCGAGCTCCATTACGCCACCGCCGACGCCGACGGCCGGCGACTGCTCAACATCGTCGAGGAGATGTCGCTGGCCTCGGGCGTGCCACGGCCACCGGTGTTCCTCCTCGACGACGACGGCATCAACGCCTTCGCCGCCGGCTTCCGCCCGACCGACGCCGCCATCGGCGTCACCCGCGGACTGCAAAAGTTGCCGCGCGACGAGGTCCAGGGCGTGATCGCCCACGAGTACTCACACATCCTCAACGGCGATATGCGTCTGAACATGCGCCTGATCGCGGCGGTTGCCGGCCTGCTGGCGGTGGCCGGAGTCGGCCGGGTGGTACTGGCGATGGCCCTGCGCGGCAGCCGGGTACGCAGCAGCAAGAAGGGCGGCAGCCCCCTGCCGCTGATCGCCATCGGCGCAGCGCTGTGGGCGATCGGCATCGTCGGCTGGTTCCTCGGCCGCTGGATCCAGGCAGGCTTCTCGCGCCGGCGCGAATTCCTCGCCGACGCCAGCGCGGTGCAGTTCACGCGCAATCCCGACGGCATCGGCAATGCGCTCGCCCGGATTTCCGGCAGCGGCAGCGGCGTCACCGCCAGCCGCGCCAGCGACGTCGCCCACCTCTTCTTCGCCGACGCCATGCTCAGCCGCTTTGCCGGCATGTTCGCCACCCATCCGCCGTTGCCGGAGCGCATCGCGCGGATCAAGGGCCTGCCCACGCCGACCGGTTCCGCCGCATCGACCGGCGGCGCTCCCGCCGGAGCCATGGGCTTCGCCAGCGGCAGCGGCGGCACCGGCTCGACCCGCGTGGTCGAGCTCGCTGGCGCCATCTCGCCCGACCGTCTGCACCTGGGCGCGGCGCTGCTCGATCGCCTGCCCAAACCGCTGGTCGAGGCCGCACGCGAACCGGTGACCGCCCGGGCAATCAGCGTCCTGCCGCTGCTGCACCGCGATGCCGCCCAGCTCGATGGTCAGGTCGCCGCCATCCATGCCCGCGATCCCTGGCTGGCCGCCGAGGTCCGCCGACTGCATCCGATCTGGTTGTCGGTCGATGCCGACCGGGCGCGCTGGCCGCTGGTGCAGCTGGCCTGCCCAGCCCTCGCCGCACTCAGCGAGCGGCAGCGCGCCAGCCACCTGCGCCTGTGCGAAGCCCTGGCAGCCGACGATGGCGTGATCACCCTCCACGAGTTCTGCGTGCTGCGCGCCTTTGGTCTCGTCCTCGGCGCCTCGCGCCCCTCCGCGCCACGCTGCCGGCTGCGCGAACGGGCCGCCGACGCGGCCATCGTCCTCGGCGCCATCGCCCTGTGCGCCGGAGCCGATTCCGCTGTGCAGCAGACGGCCTTCGCAGCGGGCTGGTCGCGATTACCCATCCCCGGCAATGCGCCCACCCGGCCCGCAGCGTCTGCCTGCACACCAAACGCCCTCGGTCCGGCCCTCGATCGCCTGTGCGGCCTGGATGCGGCGGGGATGCGCGCCCTGGTCGACGCCTGCGCCCATGCCGTCGCCGCCGACGGCGACATCCAGCCGCGCGAGGCAGAGCTGCTGCGCCTGGTCGCGAGCCAGCTCGGCGTCCCCATCCCGGCCTTCGGCGACGGCTGAGGGCACCGGCGCGAACGACGGTTGCGGTGGCAGGCGATCATGGAGCATCCGGACATGGCCATCCAGCACCCCCTCCCGCGCGGCACCAAGGTCGTCCTCGTCGAGCAGATCACCGATCTCGACGCTGATGAGGAGGACCGCGTCACCCCCGTCGGCGCCGTCGGCCGCATTACCGGCATCGGCAACGAGCGTGACCGCGGCGACCCAGGCTTCTGCTACGACCTGGAGTTCGACAACGGCGCCTGGTTGACCGTCGACGACGACGAGCTGGACGACCTCACGCGGTTCAAACTGCTGTAGCCGGCGACCGATTCGCCGGTTGCCCCCCGACGACGCCCAGGACATACTCCTACCATGAGCGGCAGCTTCCACCCCGTCTGCGTGACGATCGGCGACTCCGACAGCTCGGGCGGATCCGGCATCCAGGCCGACCTCAAGACCTTTATGGCCTTGAACTGCTACGGCGCCTCGGTGATCACCGCGGTGATGGCGCAGAGCCTGTCGGGCATCCACTCGCAGCTGCCCATCCCCGAGGGCCACGTCCGCGCCCAGCTCGACGCCATCGCCGAAAGTCTGCCGATCAAGGCGATCAAGGTCAGCTACCTGCCCAACGCCCAGGTGGCGCGTGTGGTCGGCCGCTGGCTGCGCGAATCGCCCGGCATCCCAGTGGTGGTCGACCCGATCATCGCCACCAACAAGGGCGTCGCCCTGACCCAGCCCGAGGTGATCAACGCCATCTGCGAGGAACTGCTGCCGCGCGGCACCCTGGCGACGCCCAACCGCTTCGAGGCGGCCACCCTCGCGGGCATGGACGAGTGCCTCGACGTCGGCGACATGCAAGAGGCCGCCACCCAGCTGCTCAAGCGCTACGGCTGCCCCATCCTGGTCACCGGCGGCGGCTTCGAAGGCAAGCACGTCGACCTGCTGGCCGCCATGGACGGCATCAGCCACTACGAAAGCCCGACCATCCGCCGCGGCAAGATCATCGGCACCGGCTGCGCCCACAGCGGTGCGATCACCGCTCTGCTGGCCAAAGGCGACAGCCTGCGCGAGGCCATCCTTGACGCCAAGGGCTACGTCACCGGCGCCATCCACGCCGCTCCAGAGTTGCCCGGCGGCCTCGGTGTGCTGTGGCACGGCATCACCGTGCGCGAGCAGGTGATGGCTGACGTCACCGCCCAGGTGCTAAGCGCCACGCCCCAGGCGTGAGTCCGCGCGCGCGCCGGAAGGCGCGCACGAACACCGTCGCATCGCCATAGCCCACCAGGGTGGCGACTTGTCCGACCGGCAGATCGGTATCGCGCAGCAGCGACTCGGCGCGGACCAGCCGTTCGCGCTGGAGGAACGCCCCCGGCGGCATACCGCGCAACCGGCGATAGACTTGGCAGAAGCGCGAGCGCCCCAAACCGGCGGCGGCGGCGAAGTCATGCAGACCGAAGCCGAGGTCGAGGCGGTGCCGCGCCACCGCCTCGGCCCGGGCGATACGGTCTGCCTCGCTGGGACCGGCGGCGCCGCCACCGGCGCGCCAGGCCTCGGCGACCAGTTCAGCGAGCAAGACAGCCAGCCGCGCCGTGGCTGCCAGCCGTGCCGGCGGCGAACCGCCGCGATGTAGCGCCACTACAGCCGGCACCTCGGCAGCAAACCGCTCGCGCAGACCAGCCGGCACGAGGATCGGCAGATCGACGCCCCAGGTCGCCCGCGCCGCCGGCTGCAGCAGCCCGGCGCGTCCGCCAAAGTCCGGTTCGTGCGGCCCGGCGTGATGCCGCCCAGCACGGGTCCGGCGCGGATCGAACAGCACATCGAAGTGGATCCACACCGGGGTGTTCCCCCGCACCGAGGCAAGGTCGTGCAGGGCCCCTGGCGGGATGAGATAGCTATCGCCTGGTCGGACGTCGAATCTATGACCATCGACGCCGATCGACTCGCTGCCCGACAGCGATGTCACCAACAACCAGTATTCGAGACGCCGGTTTGGCATCGTCCAGGCGCGCTGCCGTTGGGCGTCGTCACAGTGGTGGATGTACGGGCTGTAAGGCCCGGACCAGGCAAGGGGGGCATCCATCATCGGACGAATAGTCTATCTTCACCTGCTGGATGCCAACGGCTTCCGGCAATCCTGCGATAGCATGGGCGACGGAGAACAACCATGGGCATCTGGGCCACCCCCCACCTCCTCGTAAACGAGGAGTTCATCCAACGCCGCGATGAGGGCTGCACCATCCCTGCCGCCCTGACACGTCGCTTCGGCCAGCTCGATCCGCTGACCGATGCCTGGAACCGAGCCTCCTTGCAGCCGATCTACGAAGCGCTCTGCGCCCTGGAGGAGGATGCGGCCCTGGCGGCACGCGAACCCAACGAGCTGGCCGCCATCCGCGCCCTCCGCCCGGCCGGGCCGCGCGACCTGCATTGGCAGCCGACCGCGGAGGAGGCAATCGATCGTTTCCATGGCGCCTGGCTGGGCCGCGCCAGCGGCTGCGCCCTGGGCAAGCCGGTCGAAGGCATGGGCATGGGCCGGCGCGACGGACGCCACTGCGGTCGCGCCGACATCAAGCGCTACCTGACCAACCGCGGCGACTGGCCACTGCGCGACTACTTCTCCGGCCGCGAGACCGGGGACGGGCTGACCATCGGCTGTCCGCTCAGCCAGCGCGAGCGCATCGCCTTCATGGAGTCGGACGACGACATCCACTATACGCTGATCGGCGTACACATCGTGCGCCACAACGGCCCCGGCTTCACCTGGATCGACGTGGCACAGGCCTGGCTCGGACACATCCCGCTCGGCTCGATCTGCACCGCCGAAACGCAGGCCTACATCAACTACGTCAACCACAGCTGCCGCAGTGGTCCGCAGCAGTGGGGGCCCAAGGGCGTGAATGTGGCGGCGACCCCGGCCTTCACCCGGCGCAACTGGAACCCCTACCGCGAGTGGATCGGCGCGCAGATCCGCAGCGACGGCTTCGCCTGGTGCTGCGCCGGCAAGCCCGAGCTGGCAGCCGAGTTCGCCTGGCGCGACGCCAGCTGGACGCACGAGCGCAACGGCATCTACGGCGAGATGTTCTGCGCCGCCATGCAGGCCGCCGCCTTCGTCGAGACGGATCCGGCCAAGCTGGTCGCCATCGGCCTGTCGGAGATCCCCGCCGAGTGTCGTCTGGCCCAGGCGGTACGGCAGTGCCTGACGTGGATCGCCGCCTCGCCTGACTGGGAATCATGCATGGACAAGCTTGACGCAGCCTACCCGGACATGAACGCCGTGCACACCATCAACAATGCGCTGATCTGCGTGATGAGCCTGTTCTACGGCCGCATGGACACGGTGCAGACCCTGGCCATATCGGTGATGGGCGCCCTCGACACCGACTGCAACGGCGCCACGGTTGGTTCGATCGTCGGTGCCGCGGCCGGCCGCTCGCGCTTTCGCATGGACCTCGCCGGCCGCCTCAACGACACGGTGAAACCCAACATCACCGGCTATCAGCAAACCACCTTCACCGAGCTGGCCGGACAGATCCACGAGGCCTGGCTGAAGACCGACGCCTATTGGCGCGAGCGCCAAACCAAGGCCCTTACGGCAGCATCCGCCGGCTGAACTCGGACGGCTCGACCCGCTCGATGTCGTCCGGAACACGCAGGGCCATGCGCTCGGCGCTGATCACCGGCGGGGTGTCGAGCGACTTCAGGCGGATGGCCGTGGTGTCGCCGTCGATCATCAAGCGTACCTGGCTGGGACGGGTCAGGCCGTCGTAGTTCTGCCAACGGGCGTAGGTCATCTCGCGCGGCGCCTGACCGTCGGCGCTGAGATGCTTGGCGTTGGGCAGGCCGTCCGCGCCCAGGTCGAGTTCGGTGATCCAGCCGTCCGCGGTCCACGTCCAGGTACGGGCGTCGCCGGCCGGAACGGCAGAGCGCGGCAGCGGTCCGTCGCGCAGTTCGCCCAACAGCACGCGGAGGTCGCAAAGCAGCGGCGGATCGTCCGGCGCGCCAAGACGGCCGGTCGTGGCGACGTGTTCGCGCACCAGCACCGCCTCGTAGGCACCATCGGCGTGCACAAGGGCATCGAGGAAGTTGACATCGAGCTTCTGCGCGCGCAGTCGCACGTCACCGTCGCCAGCGCACCACAGCCGCAGGGTGAACAGCTCACCCTCGCCCTGAGCCGGGGTGAGCTGCACCAGCAGGCTGGCGGCGAGCACGTCGGTTGAACCAAGGCGGGCGCGCAGCCCGGCGGCGTCAGGACCACTAGGACGCGGGCCGTCGGCGCAGCCGACCAGCGCCAGCAGGCCCAGTAACATGGCACCCAAACCGCGAACCGCGAACCGCGAACCACGAACCGGGGCAATGGCCCTCACACCACCTCCGCCACCAGATCGACCCCCTGCGTGCCGGTGATCCGCACCCGGGCCCACTGCCCGACCTCCAGCCGGTCGCTCTCGACCAAGGTCACGTTGTCGACGTTGTGCGCCTGGCCGTAGTGGCGGCAGGCGAAGACGCCGAAATCGCACTGTGTGTCGACCAGCACGGTCAGCTCGCGCCCCTGCCAGCGCACCAAGCGGTCGATGTGCAGACGGGCTTGCTGCTCGCTGAAGCGACGGTGGCGGCTGGCGATGCTGCGGGCCTGCAACTTGCCCGGCATCTTCGCAGCAGTGGTACCCTCTTCATCGCTGTAGGGGAAGGCGCCGACGTGGTCGAAGGGCTGCTCGCGGGCGAAGGCCATCAGACAGTCGAAGTCCTCGGGGCGCTCGCCCGGAAAGCCGACGATGAAGGTGGTACGGATGACGATGTCGGGCATGGCCCGGCGCAGCGCGTCGAGGCGCTCGGTGATGTGCGCCAGCTTGGTCTTGCGCCCCATCTGCGCGAGGGTGCGGTCACTGGCGTGCTGGATCGGCATGTCGACGTAGCGGCAGACGTTGGGCGTCTCGGCCATGGCGGCGATCAACGCGTCGCTGAAGTCGTTGGGATAGCAGTAATGCAGGCGGATCCACGCCTTGGGCGCGGCGGCGGCGACGGCGCGGACCAGCTCGGGCAGCTGCATGCGGCCATCAACATCGCGGCCGTAGTAGTCGAGATGCTGGCTGATCAGCACGATCTCCTTGACCCCGCGCTTGGCGTAGGCCTTGGCCTGGTCGACCAGCTCGGCGAACGGCCGGCTGATGTGCTTGCCGCGGAACAGCGGGATGGCGCAGAAATTGCAGGTGTTGTCGCAGCCTTCCGCGATCTTCAGGTAGGCGAAGTGCGGCGGGGTCAGCTGGCTGCGCTGATCGTGCCTGGCGCGATGCGTCTTCAGGCCGGGGAAGTGTTCGCGGACCAGGGCGGCGAAGCGGTCGTAGTCCTTGAACGTCACCCACTGGTCGACCTCGGGCATGTCGGCCTGCAGCTCGGTCAGGTAGCGCTCGGTCAAACAGCCGGCGACGAACAGCTTGGCCCCGGCCTTGCGCTCGCGGGCGGCCGAGAGGATGTGCTCGATCGACTCCTGCTTGGCCCCCTCGATGAAGCCGCAGGTGTTGACCAGGACCAGGTCGGCCTCGGGCAGCTGGTCGGTCAATCCGACCCCCACCGTCTTCAGGGCGGTGACAAGATCCTCTGAATCCGCTAGGTTTTTCGAACAACCCAGACTGATCAGGGCGGCCTTCGGTGCGCTCATCGGTGACAGTGTCCAGCCGCTGGCGCTTCGCCAAGCGGCAGAGACGGCACCTTGCCATGGCCTCCGCGATCGGAAACATGCCCAGGTACCCCTGGAGCCGCGACGTGGTCAAGAAGGAAGTCCCCGGTCTCACCCTGCGCATGGCGACCGTGGACGACGCCGAGGTGCTCGACGACATGATCGCGGCATTCGCCTCCTACGAGCGTCTGCCGAATGCCTCCAATACCGAGAGCCTGCGCGCCGAGTTGAGCCGGCCCGATCGTGTCTTCGAGGCTGTAATTGCCTTCCTCGACGGCCGTGCCGTCGGCTTCGCGGTCTTCTTCCACACCTACGCTACCTTCATCGCCAAGCGCGGCCTCTATCTTGAGGACATCTACGTCCGCGAGGAGTACCGCAACAAGGGCGTGGCGACGGCGTTGCTCAAGTACATCGCCAGGGTCGCGGTCGAGCGCAACCTCGGCCGGGTTGAATTCACCGTTCTGTTGTGGAACACCGTCGCGATTGAGTTCTTCGAGACCTTGGGAGCCACGCCCAACAGCGCCTGGACGACCTCCCGGCTTAGCGGGGAGTGGCTGCAGATGGGGGCGGCCGACTGAGCCGCCAGCGGCCCGGCTGCTGATCCCAG
>JBBREK010000097.1:0-14440 GCA_038203025.1 Planctomycetota bacterium | reverse complement strand
AGGAGCGCAGCGAAGAGCACGGCTCGTACATCATCGAAGGTCTGGAGACCGGGCACGTCTACCGCGGCCACTTCAACGTCGTCAATGGCACGACCATCACCAACCTGCCGCCCGACGCCATCGTCGAGGTGCCGGGCTATGTTGACCGCAACGGCATGAACATCCCGCGTGTCGGCGACCTGCCGCTGGGTTGCGCGGCGGTGTGCAGCCAGTCGGTCGGGGTGCAGCGTCTGGCCGTGCACGCCGCGGTCAGCGGCGACGACACCCTGCTACGTCAGGCGATGCTGATGGATCCGCTGGTCGGCGCGGTGTGCAACCCGCCTGAGATCTGCCAGATGGTCGATGAGATGCTGGTCGCCGGCGAGTGCTGGTTGCCGCAGTACGCCGTGGCGATCGCCGCTGCCAAGACCCGCCTGGCGAGTGGCAAGGCCATCGCCACGAAGCAGGGCTACGCTGGCGCCGCCCGCCTGCACACCAAGACGGTCGAGGAGATGCGCGCCAACAAGGCCGAGAGCCAGAAGAACGCCGAGGCCACCGATAAGGCGAAGGAGCGGCCGGCGGCTGCCGCCGCTCACTGATTCGACTGTGCCGTTCGCGGTTCGCGGTTGGGCACTGACAGTTGCGATGACTGTCGGGTTCGCCTGGCGCATGGGCCAGCAAATACGGGAGTATCCCGAATGACGCTGCGAACCGCGAACCGGACGATGGATTATCGCGAATAGACCTGCCCGCCGTCAACCACCAGCACCTGGCCGGTGACGCAGCGGGCGGCGTCTGACAGCAGGAACACCGTGGCGTTGGCGATGTCCTGCGGCTTGATGTCGCGCTTCAGGGCGGTCAGGCCGATGTAGTAGGGGATGACCTCCTCCGGCTCGATGCCTTTCTTCTTCGCCGCCTCGGCGATGTAGGCAGGGTTCCAGATCTTCGAGCCTTCGAAGACGTTGCCGGGGGCGATGCAGTTGACGCGGATGCCGGCCGGGCCGAGCTCCAGGGCCCAGCCGCGCGCCAGGTGCAGCTCGCCGGCCTTGGTCGCGTTGTAGGCGCTGTTGTTCTTCGACGGCTCCAGGCCGCTCTTGCTCGACAGCAGCACCATGCTGCCGCCGTTGCCCTGCTTCTTGAAGATGCGTGTCGCCTCGCGGCCGCAGAGGAAGTAGCCGGTGAGATTGATCTCCAGGGCGAAGCGCCACTTGTCGAGCGGGGTGTCTTCCAGCGGGAAGGCTGGCGCCACGCCTGCGGCGCAGACCAGGCCGTCGAGGCGGCCGAAGCGGGCGACGCCGGCGGCGAAGGCGGCCTGTACGCTGGCCTCATCGGTGACGTTGGTCTTTACCGCCAGGCCATGCTCGCGGAATTCCGGCGCCACCGTGTTCAGGCCGCTCTCGTCGATGTCGGCGAGGATGACGTCGGCCCCGGCCTGGAGCAGCCCGCGGGCGATGCCCAGCCCCAGGCCGCTGGCGGCGCCGGTGACCAGCACGGCGCGTCCGATCAGGCTGTTCGAGGAGACGGGGGAGGGCGAGGATGTGTCAGTCATGTCAGCGGGTCTTCCGGTTGGCGGCGAACCAGGTCGCGTGGTGGTCGAAGGCGGCGGGCAGGCGGGCCTGCCAGTAGCCCCAGTCGTGGGCTCCGGGGTGCTCGCGGTATTCGTGGCGGATGCCTCGGCGCATCAGCAGGCGTTGGAAGCGCCGGTTGTGCTCGATGAGGAAGTCCTCGGTGCCGCAGTCGATCCACAACCTGGGCAGCGGCGTGGCGCCAGCCAGCAGGCGCAGCGGATCCTCGGCGGCCTTGGGTCTGACGCCGAAGATGCGCCGCATCTCCGCCGGGCGCTGGCAGTCGTGGATCCAGCGGCCGATGTCGAGCACGCCGCTGTGCGAGACGATCGAGCCGAACTGCTGCGCGTGCTTCAGCCCCAGCTTCATCGCCCCGTAACCGCCCATCGACAGGCCGCCGATGCCACGTCGTCCGCGGCTGCCGCCCACCCCGAAGGTGCGTTCGACCAGTTCGGTCGAGAACAGGATGTGCCGTTCCCAGGCGCCGGTGCCGTCGGCGGCATCGGTGTAGAACGAGCGGCCGCCGTCGAGCAGGGCGACGGCGGCGCCGATGCGCTCGGCCTCGACTTCGATGGTGGTGCGGCGCTGCCAGATGGTGTGGTCGTCGCTGAGGCCGTGCAGTTGGACGATCAGCGGGTGCGGGCCGGGCTTCTGCGGCAGCACCACCTGCATGGCCATCTGCTTGTCGAGCGGTTCGCTGAAATAAGCCAGGGTCGCGAGCATGGCTCGGCAGGGTAGCGCTCCTGGCGCCGGGGCAACCCGGCCTGCCCTTGTCCCGCGCAGTCCGCCCGGTCGAATGCCGCCATGCCCAAGGACCAGATCCGCCGCGGCCGCGCCCTGCCCCACACCACCCTGGGCAAGCGCCGCGCCACGCCCTTCACCTACGCGCCGCGCCTGCTCGAGGCCGTGCCGCTGCCGGTCGGCAGGGCCTTCGCCCAGCCCGGGCTGTGGGTGTGCCTGCGCTGCCTGCGCTTCACCAGCCTGTGCCCGGTGACCGGGCAGCCGGACTGGGGGGTGATCACGGTCAACTACATCCCGGCCAAGCGGCTGGTCGAGAGCAAGAGCCTCAAGGAATACCTGGGCAGCTTTCGCATGCACGGCGATTTCCACGAAGACGTCGTGCGCGTGGTCTGCGACGACCTGGTACGGCTGCTGGCGCCGCGCTACCTTGAAGTGGTCGGCCGCTTCGATGCCCGCGGTTCGATCGCGATCTGGCCCTACGTACAGTACGCCGCCCCGGGCGACGAGGAGATGCTGGCTGTGCGCATGCACCGGCTGTGCGGCTTTGCCCCGGGTCGCTACGACGGCCGCGAGCCGTCTGCCGAAGGGTAGGCCGCCGGACACGCTCGGCGCTTGTCACCGCCCGCCGGGTCGACCACACTGCCGACGTGGAAGCCCTGCTCCTCATTCTCGTCCTCTCGGCCGGCGACCCCGAGTCCCAGGCCGCCGCACAGGTGATCGCTGCTGCCCTGCACGACCAGGAAGCGAGGGCCCGACTGGTGATGCCTCCGGAGTCGGTCAAGCTGCTCGCCGAACTCGGCATGCGTGACGCCGATCTGGTCAGCCGCTCGGAGAAGCCGCTGCTTGCCACCGCCAAGGACCTGCAGTTGGTGCTGGTGCGGGTCGAGCGACGGGTGTCCGGCGAGGACCGCATCATCGACGTCGAACTGTGGTCGGCGGGCCGCCACGACCGCATGTCGGCAGTGGCGGGCAAGGACGGCGATCCGCTGCCGTCGGCCGCCGAGGGCGCCTGCCGCCTGCTACGCGAGGCCGCGCACGATCCGGCCGGGGCCGCCGATCGCGCCGATACCACCTTTGTCGCCGGCTTCGCCGAGCGCGGCGACTGGAAGGGCCTGGTCTTGGCAGTGGCTGCCCGGCCCGACGCCAGCCCGCGGCTGCGCGCGGCCGCCATCTTGGCTCGTCTGCGTCTGGGCGATCACGAGGGCGCGGTCACCGCGCTGGCCGCTCTACGCCAGGCCGCTCCCGACCACCCGGAGACCACCACTGCCGCCGCCGCCGTCGAGGCCGATGCCGGCGGTGCCGACATCCTGCGCGACGCCAAGCCCGCCGAGGATGCCGGCAATACGCTGCGCTGATACTCCCATGGCTGACATCCTTTTGGTCGACGACAATCAACAGCTGCGCGAGCTGCTCGCCGAGGCCCTGACCGACGCCGGTCATAGCGTGACCCAGGCTGGTGACGGCCGCAGCGCCATCAGGTTGCTGCAGCGGCAGCAGCCTGCCTTCGCCGCGGTCATCTCCGACATGGTCATGCCCGAGGCCGACGGGGCCGAGGTGATGGCCGCCCTGCGCCATCGGCAACCGCGTCCGCGGCTAGTGATGATCAGCGGCGGGGGCAGCATCGAACCGATGCGCTACCTGCAGATGGCCCGCGTACTTGGGGCCGACGAGGTGCTGCAGAAGCCGTTCCCGCCGTCGCAGCTCATCGCCTTGGTGGACCGCCTCCTGGCCCCGCCGCCAGCTGCTCCGGGGTAAGTCCGTAGGCGGTACCCACCGCGCCGGTTCCGCTGACGCCATGGCGCAGCAGGTCGAGCAGATCTGGCAGATGTCCCCGCCGACGTGGATGCAGCAGGCCACCGACCACCGCCGTGGCGAGTTCGCGGTCGACCGGGCCTTCACCAGCCAGCAGACGTGTCACCGCCGCGGACCCGGCAGCCGCGCGCTGCTCGGCGAGCAGCCGGTCGGCCAACCCGCCACCCGCGGCCTTCAACCGGGCGCAACCGGCGACGCCGGCCGACAACCATCCGGGCCATCCGCCAGGCGGTGGGGCCGACAGTGCCAAGGCCAATTCGGCGATCGCTACTGCCAAGCCGATTCGGCCGCCCGGTGGTGGCCGCAGCACCGGTAGGGCCGGACGCACGACGCGGGCGAGCCCCGGACGGATCGCCGGATGGTCGACGCCGTAGGGCACCAGCAGCAGTGGTCCACGCCAGCGCGGCCAGGCCAACGGGGCGAGCACGTCCTCGACGTCGCTGAGGGCGGCGCGCTCCTCGTTGCTGGCGGAGCGCGGCCGGCCGTCGGCGCCGATGGCGGCGAGACCCTCGCGGGGGATGCCGAAGCCGTCGGCGGCATGCGCGGCCCAGCGCTGCAAGGCGGCATCGAGCACGGGATCGGCGCTCAGCGGCCCGGCGCAGCCGGCGGCCGCGCCCAGGGCCGGGTCATCGGCGCCCCACGCCAGCGCGGCGGCGACGCGCTCGCCCAGCGGCAGCCGGGTCTCGGCGAGCATGCGGGCAGAGCGCGGCCCGACTGGCATGACGGCGGCCGGCAGCACCAGTGGCGCCATCGGACCGGCGAACCACACGGCCCGCGCATCGATGCGCACCGGTTCCCGGGCCAAGGCGGCGAGGATGAGGACCAGCTCCATGGCGGCGAGTGTCGGTCGGCTACGCCCGGCGCAAAGCGCTGGTGCGCGGCCGGCAGCGGGTCATCATCCCGCCATGTTCCCCCGCCGTCGTACCGATCAGGTCTATGCGACCCTGCAGCAGGTGCAGCGCCGCATTACCGAGCAGGGCGGCGGCCAGGCATCCACCGTTTCGACGCCGGCGGGCATGAGCGCCCCGGCGGGTCGCACCCCGGCCGTCGGCACGCCGCCCCCCGGGCCGCTGCCGGCGATCCGCGCCGGACCGCAGATCCGTCCGCAGGATTACGTCCCGCCGGCCCCGCCGCTGCTGCCGCCCGGCGTTGGCGCGCACCAGCGCTACAGCGTCGTGTTGTCGGGGACCCTCGCCAGCCTGCTGCTGGTGTGCTGGATCGCCTCGATCGCCGCCGCCATCCTCATCACCAAGCAGGTGGTCAAGCCGGCGGCCGCGCTTGCTGGCGAACCGGCGCCACGCGCCGCGGTCTCGGCCGACGCACCGGCGACGCGGCCGAAGTGGAAGCTCCTCGTCCTTTCCGAGATGCGTGCCACGCCCGAAGCCCGCACGCGTCTGCTCAAGGAGCGCGAGTTCCTCAACGAGGTCGCCAAGCGCAACAGCTGGCCGCCCCTGTTCGAGCTCGAAGAGGGCATCAACGGCAGCCTGCAACTGGTCTTCGGACCGGACGGTGTCGACAAGGCGAAGTGGCTGGAATTCGCCGACAAGCTGATGAAGCGCCATGCCGGCGCCAGCTGGGTCGAGTTGCGGTGACCTGGGCGCATCCGCGCCACGCCGCCCTGTGGTCGCTGGTCGAGCCGCGCCTGCCGCCCGGCGAGCTGGCCCACGACCGCCACCACATCCGACGCGTGCATGCCTGGGTGCTGCGCCTAGCCGACGAGGCCCGCGCCGATGCCGACCTCGCCGGAGCCGCCGCCCTGGTCCACGACTTGGTGTTTGTGCCCAAGGACAGCCCGGCGCGATCCGAGGGTGGCGAGCGCAGCGCCGCCGCCGCACCCGCTGTGCTGGCCGCCGCCGGCTATGCCGCCGACGAGATTGCACAGATCGCTGATGCGGTGCGCACCAGCTCGTGGTCGCGTGGCCTGCCGCCGACGGGGCCGCTCGGTGCCGTGCTGCAGGATGCCGACCGCCTCGACGCCCTCGGCGCGGTCGGTCTGATGCGCAACCTGGCCTGCGCCCAGCACATGGCCAAGCCGGGGGTGGGTGGATTCTACCATGCCGACGACCCGCTGGCGCGCAGCGGCCGCCCGCTCGACGACAAGGCCTGGGCTACCGACCACCTCTTCGCCAAGCTGCTTCGGCTGGCCGATGGCATGCACACCACGACGGCGCGTGCTGAGGCTCGGCGTCGGCACGACTTTCTGCTGACCTGGCTGGCCGAGCTGGAGGCCGAGCTGGCCTCCAGCCAGCGTTCTGGAAACCTGGAGAAACCATGACCATCGCCTTCCCCGCCGACCGCACCGCCTGGTTCCGCGATGCCCGCTTCGGCCTGTTCATCCACTGGGGCCTGTATGCCGTGCATGGCCACGGCGAGTGGGCGATGTCGCGCGAGGCGATCCCGTGGGCCGAGTACGAACGTCTGCTGCCTGGCTTCACCGCCGAGGCCTACGACCCGCGGGCCTGGGCCAGACTGGCGAAGCGGGCCGGCATGCGCTACGCGGTCCTCACCACCAAGCACCACGAAGGCTTCTGCCTGTGGGACTCGCGGCTGTGCGCCTTCAACAGCGTCAACAGCCCAGCGAAGCGCGATCTGCTGCGTGAATTCGTCGAAGCCTTCCGCGCCGAGGGGCTGAAGGTCGGGCTCTACTATTCGCTCGGTGACTGGCGCAATCCCGACTGGGCCGCCGGCTGGCAGGGTGATGTGGCGGCCAAGGACCGCTTCATGGTCTGGACGCACGGGCTGATCGATGAGCTGATGACCGGCTACGGTCGCATCGACGTGCTGTGGTACGACCTGCCGCAGTGCTACGGCATCGAGGACTGGCGCTCGGTCGAGCTGAACGCGCAGGTCCGCGCCCGGCAGCCGCACATCCTGATCAACAACCGTGCCTACACCTCCGAGGACTTCACCACCCCCGAGCAGCACGTCGGCGGCAGTGCCAAGGGCCGCCTGGCTGAAAGCTGCATGACCATGAACGAGCACTGGGGCTACAATCCCCATGATCACGAGTGGAAGAGCGTGCACGCACTGGCGCTGCAGCTGACGGCGGCGGCCTCTGGCGGTGGCAACCTGCTGCTCAACGTCGGACCGGATCAGCGCGGCGCCATCCCGCCCGAGGCGGTCGAGCGTCTGGAGGGTGTCGGCCGCTGGCTGGAGACGCATCGTCCGGCCATCGACGGCAGTCGCGCCCATGGTCTGCCCTGGATGATCGCTGGCCCGGTGACGTGGACGGCGCCGTACCTGAATGTCGTGCTGCGCCGCCACTACGGCGAGCGCCTCGACCTCGGCGGTTTGACCAATCGCGTGCTGTCAGCGACCTGTTTGTCCACCGGGGCGCGGCTGACGGTCGAACAGCGGTGCGAGTCGCCGGCGCGGGTGCGTCTGTCCGGTCTTCCTGCGACCTGGTCGCAGGACCACGGACCGCTGGTCGTGCGCCTGGAGATCGAAGGGCAGCCCGACAGCGATCTGTCGCGCGTCCTCGGCGGCGCCGACATCTTCCCGGTCCTGCCGCCGTGACCTGGGAGCGCGGGCCGCTGGCCCGCCCGTCCCCCGGCCGGCCCGGCCGGGGTCGATGATGCCTGTCCTCTGACGATGCTGCTTGCCTCTTCCCCTGGCGGGCCGCCAGGGGGACGGGCGGGCCAGCGGCCCGCGCTCCCAGGTCAGTCCGCGAGTTCGACCATCTGGTGGCAGACCAGCTGTGGCAGGGTGAAGCGCACGCGGCCGTCCGTATAGGTGAACGGCACCGGCGTCCCCTGCGGTGCCAGCTTCACCGCGCTGGGTTTGGCGGCGCGGCGCACCGCCACGCTGACGTCGGCCAACGGCAGCAGCTCCTCGATCACCTCGACGCCGTTGCCGCGCTTGATCGGGGTGGCGAACAGCAGGTGCAGGATGTCGCGCTTCTGCGCGTCCTGGCGCATCAGCGTGCAGCGGCCGGCCGAGGGCAGGCTGCTGTCGATCTGCAGGGACAGCTCGCGCTTGAGCGCCTGCATGAACAGCTCGCGCAGGATCTGCTGGCCCTTGTCGAGGTAGAGCTTGCAGATCGGGTGGGCGATCCAGGTGCCGTGCGGACCGGCGACGATGGCCGGGCTGGCGGCGCCGCGCTTGTTCGGGGTGTGCTGGTGCGAGCAGAACGAGCCCACCGCGCGGTTGAAGTAGGACACCTCACGGTCGGCCAGGACGGTGCCGCCGCGCAGCTTCAGCACGCGGCCGGCGCCATAGACGACGAACGAGGTCTTCGGCCACGGACCGACCGCCTCCTTCGGCACGAGATACTCCGGAGCGAACGGCGACGCGCCGGCGTCATCAGCGCCGAAGTCGAGGATCTGCACGTCGGCGTCCGTCTTCAGGCCGGATTCGCCGGTGGCGAGGATGCGGCCGCCGCCCTTGGCGTAGGCCAGCAGCTTGGCGGCCAGCACGGGGTCGACGCGGATGGCGTCGGGCAGCACCAGCAGTTTGTAGCGCGACCAGTCGGCCTCGCGGTCGACGACGTCGAACCACACATGGCCTTCCAGCAGCATGCGCACCGCGCCCTCGTCGATGCCGCCGCCGCCGTGCTGATGGTTGCCGCCGCTGGCCGCCTCGTGCGACAGCAGCGCCACTTCGGCCAGGCTGCGCGCCCCGCCGATCCACGGCTCCTTGGCCTCGACCTCGGCGTAGGCGGCGCCGATCGTCGCGTAGGTCGCCTCCTCCATCGCGCCGTCGGGATGCAGCTGGTCGCCGACCGACACCGCGGCGCCCTGGGCGATGGCGGCGGCAGCCTCGTAGCGCAGGGCGTTGGGATGCTTGAAGCCGCCGAACTCACCCCACGAGAGGTGGAACTTCCCGGTCATGCCGAGGAACTCCATGCCGGTGGTGCGGGCGTAGCCGGCCGACAGCGGGAAGTGGTCGTAGCCCCAGCCGCCGGTGGGCAGCGATTCGAGTTCCAGGTGGGAGTTCTGCCGGGCGATCTCCAGGTCCCCGCGGGCGATGTGGCCGCCGTTGTGGAAGATGCGGGCGCCCGGCCGGCCCTTGTCCAGCGCCTCGCGCATGCGCCGGGTGTAGTTGAGGTAGACGCGGCGGTTCTGCGCCGCGATCAGCTTGGGATCGCCGGCCTCGCCCAGCTGCAGACGCTCCTGCACGCAGGTGCAGCACCAGCAGGTGCGCGGGCTGACGATGTCGAGGAAGATGCCGTCCTCGCCGTAGAGTCGGCCGCTCTCCTCGACCTGCGCTGCCAGCTGGTCGAGGTAGGGGGAGTTCAGGCACATCTCGTGGAAGCCGGCCTTGTCGTTGGTGCCGGCCCACGGCACCGAGCCGTCGAGGTTGCGTCGGGCCCAGCCCGGATTGCGCCAGTAGGTCTGTTCGTCGAGGCCGGCCGAGATGTACACCGGGGTCTTGACGTCGATGGCCTTGGCCGCCGCGATCTGCGCCTTGAGCAGGTCGAAGCCCAGCGTCGGGTGCATCCGTCCGGCGGTGGTCGGGTGGTAGTGCCAGCCGTGATGGCACTTGGCGAAGATGGTGATCGAGTCGACGTGGCCGAGTTGCAGCGCCTGCTGGAAGCGCTTGGCGTCGAAGGCCGAGCCGACGCCCGGAATCTTCTCAGAGGTGTGGAAATCGAGGTGGATGTGGCGGTTGCGCATGGCAGCAGTCTGCCGGACGGCAACGGTCGGCTATGTCCAATCGCGTGGTCGGCGTGTCGCCTGCCCAGGGCCCGGCGCATGCGCGACACCACCTGTCGGGTCGGCCAGGTGCGGGTGGAGCGCAGCGTCTCCGCGCCTACGCTGGCGGCATGATCCTCGCCCGCGTCCTCCCGTTCGTGCTGCTTGCCGCCGTCCTTACCTCCGGCCTCACCGCCGCCGATGAGCCCCTGGTCATGCCGCCGATGCCCGGCCAGGCCGATCCCAAGGCAGCGGAGGCGGTGGCCGCGCCGGAGGTCGCCTGGCTGGCGGGCGATCGCATCCTCTACTGCGGCGACCTGATGGCCTATCCCGGCCAGGCCGGCATCGCGGTGCGCTTTTACGAGCAGCTGGTCGCGGCGCGCAAGGATCTCGACCTCGTGGTGCGCCAGCTCGCCAACCACGGAATCGGCATCGAGCGCTGGCGCGGCGCGCTGAAGGCCGAGCTGGCCGTCCGTCCGGCCCAGGTGGTGATCATCAACATCGGCCTGGGCGAAGCGCTGGCGGCGGAGAAGGCCAAGGCGACGTCGGTGGCCTCGCGCGATGCCTATCGGACGGCCCTGGACGAGATGATCAAGACGGCGCAGTCCGCTGGTGCGGCGGTGGTGCTGTGCACCCCGCCGGTGCTTGGCGACAAGCCGGCCGGCGGGCCGTTTCTTGCCGACCTCGACGCCTACGCCGAGATAGTGCGCGAGCTGGCCGGTTCGCTCGGTTGCGAGCTGGCCGAGCTGCGCAAGCCACAGATGGAACTGCTGCTGACGAAGAACCCTAAGAGCCTGCGCGACCTCAACGTGGTCAGCAAGGCGATGGGCCAGCTGCGCACCGACGCCATGGATGCGGCGACCCGGCTGATCGCCCAGGCGACGGCGGCGGCGGTGCGGCGCATCCCCTGGTCGATCGCGGTCGAGGGCATGCCGTTCAAGGGCTCGGTCAACGCCGAGATCCGTGCGGTGCGTGTCGGGGCCGAGAAGCTCGACATCCGCTACACTACCGACGGCACGTTGCCGGACGACAAGGCCAAGCTGTACAGCCGGCCGTTCCCGGTGACCAACACCACCCAGATGCGCGTGCTCGCCACCCACAAGGATAGCACAGAGACGCGCAGCGCCTCGACGTGGTGGACGGAGTACCGCATCCGCGCCGCTGACCCGCCGGCCGGCGACACGCTGCCCGGTCTATGGGTCGACCATTTCAGCCTCAAGCGTTGGCGCGATCCGATCGCCAACCTCGATGCGATCAAGCCGGAGTTCACCTCGGTGTGGCCGAACTTCGAGCTCGAGGCCTTCACCCGCATGCCGGTGCACCGTTGGCCCAACGAGTGGTTCGGTCTGCGCTTCACCGGCTGGTTCCTGGCACCGTACGACGGCATCTACCGCTTTGCCACCAACAGTGATGACGCCACCCGGCTGTGGTTCGGCGACACCATGGTGGTGAAAAACGACTACCTGCATCCGATGCGCTGGGCGCACGGTTCCATCGAGCTGAACAAGGGCCTGCATCAGGTGACCATGTGGTATGCCCAGGGACCATCGCAGCATGGCCTTGAAGCCTACGTCGCCCTGCCCGGTCAGCGCTACCAACGCATCCCCGACCTGCTGCTGCGCCGGACGGCGGCGCCACCGCAGCGCAAAGCCCTGACCTTCGAATTCAGCGGCGGGGCTGATGACGCCGGTGAACCCGAGGCAGCACCGTTCACGCCTGGTCCAGAGTAGCCGCCAGACGCAGGTCGCGCGGGCCCATGCCGGTCAGACGCCGGCACACCCGGCTGAAATGGAAGGGGTCGTCGTAGCCGCAGGCTGCGGCGATGCGCTGGATCGGCAGGGCGGTGGTAAGCAGCAGGTGCCGGGCGCGCTCGAAGCGGTGGCGTTCCAGCCAGACGCGTGGGCTGTCGCCGGTCAGCCGGCGGAAGGCGGCGCGGAAGGCGGTCTCACCCATGCCGGCGCGACGGGCCAGGCCGGGAACCGTCCAGCGTCGTCCGTCGAGGTCGAGAAAGGAGAGCAGCTGCGACAGGTCGCGGTCGACGCGCGCCGGATCGCTTGCCTCGGGTTCACGCTCGGCGCACAGGTCGTGCATTGCCGTCGCCAGGATGCCGGTGGCCTGCAGCCGGGCGGTCGGATCCTGGTGCCGGCGCAGCAGCCATTGCCGGACCAGCGGCGCGAAGCGTTCACGCCAGGCCTCGGGGGCGGCCAGTCGGGTGATCGCTGGGAGGTCCATCGCGCGGCCCTGCGCCGACTGCAAGCGCCACAACGGCACGAGGGGGCCATCGCCTCGCCGCCGCGTGCCGGCGAGGCGCTCGGTCATGTTGGGCGCGACCAGGTCGGGCTGGGCATGCAGATCGAAGTGCACCGCCAGATGGCTGCCAATCATGGCCTGGGCGTGCGCCACGCCCGGCGGGAACAGGGCGAGGTGGCCGGGGGGCAGGGCCTGGCTGGCGCCGAGGTCCTCCCACCACACCCAGGCCTCGCCCTCCAGTTGCAGCACCAGTTCCCAGTCGCGCAGCCGTCGCAGCACCGCCGAGGTCTGGGGATGGTCGTAGCCGGTGATGTGGGCGAGCCGCAGCCAGGGCGACCAGGGGCCGCCAGCCACCGGGATGGGGACGACGGAATATCCAGGTTTATCGGCTATGTCGGCCATGTCGTATTCGATATTCACCGTATGATGACACCTGCAACCGATCTCCGAACGCCGTAAAAAGCCAGGAATCCTCATGCCGCTCTATCCAACCTCGACCTCCCCGACCCTGTCCCTCGCGGCCTTCGCCAAGCCCGGCCCGGAGTATCGCGGAGCACCGTTCTGGAGCTGGAACTGCAAGCTCGACCGCGAACGCCTGCTGCGCCAGACCGGCTGGCTGGCCGAGATGGGTCTGGGTGGCTGGCATATCCACGCTCGCACTGGCCTCGACACGCCGTACCTGGGCCCCGAGTTCCTCGACCACGTCAAGGCCTGCGTCGAGGACGGCCGCGCCCGCGGCGGTATGCGCACCTGGTTGTACGACGAGGACCGCTGGCCCTCCGGCGCCGCCGGCGGCATCGTCACCAAGGAGGAGCGCTTCCGCTCGCGCTTCCTCCTCTTCACCCCGACGCCCAACACCGAGGCCCAGGTCAGCTCGACCACCACCTCGCAGTCGGTCGGCGGGCGTAGCGGCCAGGGCCGGCTGCTGGCGCGCTATGCCGTGCGCCTGGATGCGGCAGGGGCGCTGGCCGCCTATCGCCGCCTGCAAGACGGAGACGCCGCCGCCGCCAGCGAACGGCTGTGGTACGCCTATCTGGAGGTGTCGCAGCCGTCGAGCTGGTTCAACGGCCAGACCTACGTCGACACGATGAATCCGGCGGCGATCCGCCGTTTCGTCGAGGTGACGCACGAGCCCTACCGCCAAGCGGTAGGCAAGGACTTCGGCGGCCTGGTGCCGGCGATCTTCACCGACGAGCCGCAGTTCACCGCGAAAAAGCCGCTGCCTGCCGCCGACGCCACGGCTGACGCGATCATGCCGTGGACCGACGACCTGGTCGATAGCCACGTCGCCGCCTTCGGCGCCGATCCGCTCGACACCCTGCCCGAGGTGTTCTGGGATCTGCCGGGCGGCACCGCCTCGCTGGCGCGCTGGCGCTACCACGAGCACACCGCCGAGCGCTTCGCCGCCGCCTTCGCCGACGTCGTCGGCGGCTGGTGCGCCAAGCATGGCATCGCCTTCACCGGCCACCTCATGGAGGAGCAGTCGCTGGAGAGTCAGACCCACGCCACCGGCGAGGCGATGCGCAGCTATCGCAGTTTCCAGATCCCCGGCATCGACCTGCTGTGCGACGCACTGGAGATCACCACCGCCAAGCAGACGCAGAGCACCAAGCACCAGTACGACCGCGACGGCATGCTCAGCGAGCTGTACGGCGTCACCGACTGGGACTTCACCTTCGCCGGCCACAAGCGCCAGGGCGACTGGCAGGCGGCGCTGGGCATCACCGTACGCGTGCACCACCTCTCGTGGGTGAGCATGCAGGGCGAGGCCAAGCGCGACTACCCGGCCTCGATCCACTACCAGAGCCCGTGGTTCCGCGAGTACACAGCGGTCGAGGACCACTTCGCCCGCGTCAACAGCGTGCTGACACGCGGCAAGCCACGCATCCGCGTCGCTGTCGTCCATCCGATTGAAAGCTACTGGCTGGAGTACGGCCCGCGCGCCTCGACCAGCGCTGCCCGCGAAGCGCAGGAGCGCTCGTTCCAGGACCTCGCCAGCTGGCTGTGCTTCGGCACCGTCGACTTCGACTACCTCGCCGAATCGCTGCTGCCCTCGCAGTGCAAGACCGGCGCTTCGCCGCTGCGCGTTGGCGCCATGGCCTACGACACCGTCGTCGTTCCGCCGCTGCGCAGCATCCGCGGCTCGACGCTGGATCGCCTCGAAGCCTTCGCCGCCGCCGGCGGCCGGCTGATCTTCCACGGCCAGGCTCCGGGACTGGTCGACTGCCTGCCGTCCGACCGCGCCACCCGCCTGGCCGCCAGCCGCCGCGTGTCCTGCGAAAAGGCGGCGGTCCTCGCCGCCCTCGAACCGGTGCGCGAGGTGTCGGTGCTGCACGCCGACGGCAGCCCGGCCTGGTCGGTGCTGACCCAGCTGCGCGATGACGGCGCGACGCGCCATCTCTTCGCCTGCAACAACACCGACGGCCACGCCCTGTGGGGCGCGCGCATCCGCCTGCGCGG
>JBBREK010000096.1:0-14594 GCA_038203025.1 Planctomycetota bacterium | reverse complement strand
TTCCCGAGGGTCGACCCTTCCGCCTCGCCGCCGCTGCCGCCCCTGGAGCGGGCGCCGCGCCAGCCTAGCATCCCCGGCGGATGCTCCTCGCCACCACCGGTCGTGCCGTCATTGCCGCAGGATCCTACGTCCTGGCCGTCGCCACGTTCATCGGCTACGCCCTGGCCCGGCTGCGGCGCGGACGTCGGGTGGTGCCACGGGTGGCGCGCGAAGTGGTCAAGCGGCAGATCCTCTTCACCGGCATTGAGGCCATCCCGTTCACCGCCCTGATCGCGCTGCTTACCGGCGCGGTGGTGGCGGCCCAGGCCAGCCTGCTGTCCGGTTCCGGCGGCCGTGACCTGCTCGGCACGCTGCTGGTCACCGTGCTGGTGCGCGAGCTTGGACCGTTGATCGTCGCCTTCATCGTCATCGGCCGCAGCGGCGCGGCGATCGCCGCCGAACTGGCGGGCATGCGCGTGCACCGCGAGCTGGACAGCCTGGAGGCGATGGGCGTCGATCCGTTCGACTATCTGGTGGTGCCGCGCATGGCCGGTGTGGTCATGGCGCTGATCGGCCTGTCGATGGCCTTTGTCGCCATGTCGCTGATCTCCGGCTGGATCATCCTGCAGGCGGTCGCCACCGCCGCCCCGCCGCTGGCCGACTACGCCAGCATGCTGGCGGTGCAGCTTACCGGCCTCGACGTCGCCGTGCTGCTGGCCAAGACCGTGGTGCCCGGCCTGCTCATCGCCGCCATCGCCTGCCACGAAGGCCTCACTGCCGCCGTCTCCGCCACCGACGTGCCACGTGCCGCCACCCGCGGCGTGGTCCGCGCGTTGTCGGCGGTGTTCCTGTGGGATGCCGGGGTCACCGCCCTGGTCTACCTGGCATGAGCCCCGTACTCAGCATGCGCGAGGTGTCGTGGGCCCCGCCCGACCGCGAGCAGCCGGTATTCACCGGTCTCGACCTCGACCTGATGCCGGGCGATGTGGCGGTGCTGACCTCGGGCCTGGGCGGCGGTAAAAGCAGCGCCCTGCGCCTGGCGGTCGGACTGGAACAACCCAGCTCGGGCCTAGTGCAGGTGTGCGGGGCACCGCCAGAGGTGATGCGCGAACGTATCGGCTACGTCGGCGGCGAGGGCGCCCTGCTCGCCAACCTGTCGCTGTGGGACAACCTCGTCCTGCCGCTGCGCTGGCTGCGCGATCCGTCATCAGCCGCGGTCGAACGGCGGGCCCGCGAGGTCCTCGACCTGTTCGGCATCGAGGTCCTGCCAGCGGTGACGCCGGCCTACGCACCGACCAACCTACGCCGCCTGGTGGCGCTGGCGCGCGCCCTCATCCTCGAACCGCGCCTGCTCGTCCTCGACGAACCGGCGGCCGAGTTCGACAGTGAATCCGCCGAGGAGGTGTGGAGCCACCTCGCCGACATCGCCAGCGCCCAGGCCGTCGCCGTGCTCGCCGCCGCCACCGAACCGCCGCGCCGCCCGGGTCCGCGTATCGTCGCCCTGTCGGGCACGGCCCTGCCAGCAACGCGGCGATTCAGCCCATCGCAGCGCCGCACCGCGGCCCTTCCGGCGATCCGACCGACCGCGGTCCATCCCGACATCTTCGCACAGAAACAGCCATGAGCACCAGCCAGCCGTTCAAGTTCCGCCACCTGGACAGCATCGTCGGCGCCTTCGTTCTCGCCGCCGTCGCCATCGTCATCGCCGCCCTGGCCCTGATCGGCTCGGCCAAGCAGTGGTTCACCCCAAAGACCGAGGTCAGCGCCAGCACCATCCTGCCCGATCTCGCCCGTCCGGAATTCATCGAGGAGATGGGCGAGAGCCTGCGCATCGGCACGCCGGTCGAGCTGTCCGGACACGTCGTCGGCAAGGTTGTCGCGACCGAGGCCGCCAACGGTCTGCTGCACCTACGTCTAGAGGTGTCGGATCGCGCCCTCGAACTGCTGCACCAGGGTGAGATTGCCAAGGACGGCCGACGCACCGGCGACGCCCGGGCGCTGATCAAGGTGCCGCTCGCCCCGTTCATGGGTCAGCCGCGCGTCGTGCTGAAGGCCGGCACCGCCGGCGTCGAGGGCTGGAAGACCGACGCCTGGCACGAGCACCACGCCATCGCCGTCGAGCCGCCGCGCGACTCGACCTCAATGGCCATGCACGTGCTGCAGGACCTGGAGGCCAACCTCGGCCCGATGATGGCGGCGCTGACCGGCCTGGTCGGCGAAAGCCACGAACTGATCAGCGAGATCCGCGCCCAGCACCTGCCGCAGCAGGCCGGTGCCTTCGTCGCTGGCCTAGCCGAACGTCAGGTACCGCAACGCCTCGACGCCCTGCTGGCACGTATCGAGGCCATCGCCGCCACCACTGAGGCAACAGCGGCCGACGCCAAACGCATCGCCGCCGGTCTGGTCGAGGGCAAGGGCATCGCCGGCAAGGCCCTGTCCGACGCCAAACTGGGTGATGACCTCGCCGGTCTGGCCGCTGACCTGCGCGCCATCACCGCCGAGCTGCGCAAGGTGGCCCCGACCGCCCCGGCCCTAGCGGACGGCACCCGTAACCTGCTCGATGAGGTGCAGCGCCTGGTCGACGGCCTCAACCGCCACTGGCTGCTGCGTGCCTACACCGCCCCGGGCGACGGCGAGCGCATCGTGCCGCCCGGCATCATCGCAGCGCCGGAGGACCAGCCATGAGGTCGGCCGCCGTCTGTCTCGCCCTGCTTGGGCTCGCCGCCTGCGGTCCGCAGCCACGGCCGGTGCAGGCCGACCAGGCCGACCGGCTGAACGCCGCCGGCACCGACGCCCTGGCTGCCGGTCATGCCCAGGCTGCAGTCGCGCGCTTCACCGCCGCGGCCGAGGCCAGCGGCAGCGTCGACGACCGCGAAGGCCTCTCCCGCGACCTGCACAACCGCGGCATCGCCCTGATCGCTGCCGGCGAGACTCAAGCCGGCTGCACCGACCTCCGTGAAAGCCTGCACCTGGCCGACGCCAGCGACGCCCACCTGCACGACCGGGCGCGCACCCGCCTCGCCCTCGCCGCCGGGCTGGTCGCCCTGGGCGATGTCGAGGGCGCCTCAGCAGCTGTCGCCACCGCCCTTGATGAGGCCGAGCGGGACGGCGATGGCGCCATGCGCGCCCGGGCCCTCGCCAGCCGGGCCGCCCTGGCGCTGCGCCGAGGCGACCTCGACGCCGCGACCGCTGATCTCGACGCCGCCGCACAGCTGTGTGGCCCGGACGACGGCGCGCGCGGGGCGGTCGAGATCAATCGCGGCCATCTTGCCCTGCGTCGCGGCGACCCCTCTGCCGCCGCCGCAGCCTATGCCACCGCGGAGACCGTGTTCCGCCGCATAGGCGAACTTGGCGGTCTGGCCGTGGCCCTGGAAAGCACGGCCCGTGCCGCCGAGGCGGCCGGCGATGCGCCAGCCGCCGGCCAGGCGTGGCGACGCGCCGCCCAGATCCCCTTCGGCGGCCAGGCAGCGCGCGCGCAGCGCCTGGCGGAGGCCGCACGCCTGGCGCCGTGACTACAGGGGAAAGGCGGAAGAAATGACCGCACGCGTGGGAGAGGTAGCGCTCGCAGCGCGCAGCGACCCTTCCGCCTTTCTGCTTTCTGCCTCCCGTCCAGGCGTAACCGACAGGATGTACCGACGTCGGCGCAAGGAGGTTTGCCCCGAGGACCGTGCCGCTAGCCTCCGCCCCCCCCCAACCGTGGCGGCACCGGAGCCACGGGACAGCCTGCATGCCGATCATCCCAGTCTGCTGTCGTTCCGCCGTCCTCGCCGTGCTGGCGCTGTCCCTGTGCGGCGGCCTGCACGCGGTCGATGCCGTGCCGACCCTCGCCCAGGCGATGAGTCAGCTCAGCCGTTTCCGCTTCGAGGAGGCGCGCCGCGACCTCGCCCTGGTCCGCGACCACGCCACGGCCGGCGACGAGACCTGGCGGCGCGCCACCTACGGCCTCGCCCTAGCGCATCAGCACGAGCCCGCCGCCTCGCCGGAGATGACCGGTCGCGCCAAAGAGTTGCACGAAGAGCTGTGGAAGACCTGCCCGAACACGCCAGAGGCGGTCCACGCGGCGGTGCAGCTCGGCCGCATCGCCCACATGCGTGACTACTACCAGGATGCCCCCGACCTGACTCTGGCGCGTGACTGGTACAGCAAGGCCATCGCCATGGGCGGCGAAGATCCGATGGCCAGCCAGGCCGTCATCTACCTCGCCAGCGCCTGGATCGAGGAGCTGACCCCGGCCGGATTTGCCGAGGCGCAGCAGCTCCTGACCGGCTGGCTGACCGCCCACCCCCAGGACCCGTTGGCCTCACTGCACTGGATGACTCTGGCCGACCTGCGTCACACCTACCTCGACGACACCAAGGGTGCGGTCGAAGCATTGCGCATGGTCGACCGCCTCGGTGCGCCGTCCTCCCTGCGCTGGAAGGTGGTCTGGCGCATGGGGGCGATCGCCCAGGACGAGCTGCACGACCGCGATCTCGCCGTCGCCTGCTTCCGCGCCATCACCACCCGCTATCTGCGTAGCGGCAAGGCCGATGCAGCGCGCGAACGGCTGGTCGAGCTGGGCGTCGAACCGCCACCCCTGCCCAAGACGCTGTGGGACAACCTGGGCGAGCCCGGGCCGGTCGAAGTGGTGGCCCTGCCGGCGGAGGCCAAGCCATGAGCGAGCATCCTTCGACCAGGCGCTTCGCCGCCGCCGCCTACGTGCCGCCGTCGCGACTGCGCCGACTGATCGGCTGGAACACCCTCGGCATCATCATCGTCCTGGTCGCCGTCGGCATCAGCCTGAACAACGTCCTCTCAATCCGCGCCCAGTACAGCGCCCCGCACAAACGCGTTGTGCGCGTCATGCACTGGCAGCTCGAACTTGGCTACCGCGACGCCCTGCAGCAGGTGATCGACTCGTACAACGAGCTGCAGCGCCAGCGCTACGAGGCCGGCACGTCCAAGACCCAGATCGAGGTCGTGCAGCTGCCCGTGACCGAAAAGGTCTTCAGCCAGGTGCTGAAGGTCAATCTCATCGCCGGCACCGCACCCGACATCTTCACCCACTTGGGCAACGTCGAGCTGTCGCGCGATTGCGCCGCCATCGACCAGTACATCGAACAGCCCAATCCCTACAACGCCCCCGAGTTCCTCGCTGGCGAGGTCACCGATCCCGCCCTGGCCAAGGCCCTGGCGACCATGCCCTGGCGCGACACCTACATCGACAGCATGCAGGGTGGGTTCAACCGCGAGCGTCAGACCCAGTATGGCATCGGCGTCAGCTTCACCCTGGGCGGACGATTCGCCTACAACCTCGACCTGATCCGCGAGATCACCGGTGCCGGGCACATCCCGACGACCACCGGCGAGTTGCTGGCGTTGGGCCGCAAGACGCGCGAGTTCGCCCAGCGCAGCGGACAGCAACTGTGGCCGATCGCCGCCAGCCGTTACAATTCCGGCTACTTCACCAACGACCTTGCTAGCATCATGCTGCAGCCATGGCGCCGCATCCTCGACACCAATCGCGATGGCGACGTCTCCGACACCGAAGGCTGGGCGGGAATGGCCAGCGGCACGATCGGTCTGCGCGACCCCATCTTCGGCCAGTACCTCGACGTCGCCGAGGCGATCTCCCAGCAGTTCTCCACCGGCTTCAGTTCGATGGACCGCGACGGTGGCATGTACCTGTTCGTGCAGCAGAAGGCGCCGGTGTTCTTCTGCGCCTCGTGGGACGCCGGCACGGTGATCAAGCTGGCCCAGGGGCGCTTCCAGGCGACCTTCGGCTCGATCCCGGTGCCCGGTCCCGGCGAACCTTGGAACGACCCGCCGCGCCAGCCCACCTCCGAGGCCGGCATCGTCTCGTGGGGCGCCTACCACCTCAACCGCGACGGCAAGGTGCCCGAATCCATCGACTTCATGCGCTACTGGACCAGCTATGCGGTGAACCAGCGCTTCAATCGCGCCGCCGATTGGATCCCGGCCATCATCGGCACCTCGCCGTCGTCCGAAATGGCCGCCTTCGCGCCACGCATCGCCGGCGTCCCCGGCGCCTGGAGTCCCGGCTCGACCGGCGGCAATGCCCGCAGCGGCCGCACCGGCCTGACTCTGCAGGGCCAGATGGCTGACCTGACCACCGGCGAGATCACCAAGGAGCGGCTGATCGAGCGCAGCCTGGAGACCTACAACGATCCAAACTACGGCGCGAGCCTGATCTGGTCGAAGGATTTCGTCGAGACACGCAACGCCGCCCGGCAGCAGGAGCGGGCCGTCGGCATCCTCGCCGCCGCCGCCCTGGCCGAGAGCAAGCGCCTGCCGGCCACGGTGACCCGCGACCTGCTGTGGGGTCAGATACCGCTATATGACGGCCAATGCGTGCGCTGGATGCACCAGCGCACCCTGGGCACGTCGCGCAGCGACGGCAAGCCGGCCGAGCCTTTCCCCGAGGTGGATCCATGAAAGGCACGCGCGCCAGTCAACCGCACCACGGAATCTCCCATGAGTGAATTGATCATTACCGGCACCTCGCCGCTGGCGCGATAGTGGGCCAAGACACGTTTTGTCGGTCTGCTCTGGCTGCTGATGCTGCCCAGCCTGGGCGGCCTGCTGCTGTTCACCTACTATCCGAACCTGCAGTCGGTGTACATGTCGCTGCACACCTGGGCCGGCGGCCCGGAGATGGAATTCATCGGCCTGACCAACTTCCGCAAAGTCTTCAGCCAGGATCCGCTGTTCTGGCAGAGCTTCGGCCTGATCGGCATTCTGCTGTGCGCCAACCTGCTGAAGATGTGGCCGTCAATCTTCGCCGCCATCGTCCTGCACCGCCTGAAGTCCGAGCGCGGCCAATTCCTCTACCGCGTCTTCTTCGTCATCCCCATGGTCATCCCGGCCCTGGTCGGCCTGCTCATCTGGAAAAGCTTCTTCGACCCCACCGTCGGCGTGCTCAACAAGTTCCTCGTCCTCACCGGGCTTATGCCGGTGCTGCAGTGGATGGACACCGCCATGCCGGCGCTGTCGCATGCCATGACCGGCGCGCTCTCGCCGCTGACCTGGGGCCTCGGGCCGGTCTTCGGCACGCTCTACGGCCTGATCCTCTTCGGCGTCGTCCTGCTGATGCTGCGCGGCGGTTTCAGCAAGGTCCTGCACCTGTGGATGGTGTGGGTGCTGCTCCTGGGCTTCGGCCTGCTCGCCTGGGGCCGCTTCGGATCCGGCGGCGGCCCGCTCGAAGCCGCCGTCCGCGGCCCGCTGCTGCTCGCCGGCGCCGCCGGTCTGGTGTCGTGGCTGCTGAAGCGCGATCCGCTGGAGGGCGGCGACCACATCACCAGCATCGGCTGGGTGTGCATCTTCGGCAGTGCCGTCCTCGTCCTGCTGACC
Organism: Planctomycetota bacterium; assembly: GCA_038203025.1. Lineage (GTDB taxonomy): Bacteria > Planctomycetota > UBA11346 > UBA11346 > UBA11346 > UBA11346. The sequence continues at coordinate 7,265 of JBBREK010000096.1, read as the reverse complement.
AAGGTGTGGCCCGAGCCCACCGGCGCCTTCGTCACTGGCCAGCCGGCCTGGCTGGGCCACAGCAAGCTGGTCATCCCAGCGGTCATCCTGTGGGGCTTCCCCTGGATCGGCACGGTCGGCGTGCTGATCTACCTCGCCGGGCTGCAGAACATCTCCAAGGAGGTGTACGAGGCCGCCGAACTCGACGGCATCGGCTTCTGGGGCAAGATCTTCCGCATCGAGGTGCCGCTGATCCTCACCCAGATCCGTATCAACCTCATCTTTCTGACCATCGGCACGCTCAACGAGTTCGCCTTCTTCCTTATCCTGCTCGGGCCATCCGGCGGTCCCGACAACGCCGGCCTGACCCCAGGCCTGTACATGTACCAACAGGCCTTCATCGGCAGCCAGTTCGGCTACGCCTGCGCCTTGGGCATGGTCATGTTCACCCTGATCCTGTTCCTGACCATCGTCTACCAGCGCCATCTCAAGGTCGCGAAATGAGCGCTTTCCTGCTCAGGGGCTGCGGCCCTGCGGGCCTACCCCCGGGCTTTGTCGTGGCTCGGTTGCGTCGGCGGAGCCCCCGCAACCGTGGCGGCATCGGCTCCGCCGATTGTCTGCCGCCACCGCCACTCGGCGCCCGCCCCATCGCTGCGCGACGGGGTCCCCTCATGAGCGCCTCCCACCAGACCCTGCAGCGGCGCAAGGAGATCACCAAGCATCTCCTGCTCTGCGCCGTGCTGTTCTTCAGCTTCGTCCCGTTCATCATGATGTTCGCGATCAGCCTGAAGACCAACGACCAGTTCGTACAGAACCCGTGGTTCTTCGAGGCGCCGTCGCAGTGGCAACTGGGCAACTGGGCGGTCAGCTGGCTCACGGTGAAGAACTACATCGCCAACTCGATCGTGGTCGCGGTAGGCGCCGTCATCCTCACCCTGGGCATCGCCCTGCCCACCAGCTACGTCGTGGCACGCTACCGCTTCAAGGGCCGCGAGCTGGTCTACTACGGCTTCATGATGACCATGTTCCTGCCCGGTGGTGCCGCCGCCCTGGTCACCACCTTTAACCTGATCAGCGACATGGGCCTGGTGAACAACCTGCTCGCCCTGGTCCTGCTGTCGGGCTTCGGCGGCCAGGTCGGCGCCGTATTCATCCTCCGGCAATTCATCGAGAAGATCCCCAAGGAGCTGTTCGAGTCTGCGGACATGGACGGGGCCGGTCACATCCGCCAGATGTTCACCATCATGCTGCCGCTGGCCGCCCCGATCATCGGCACGGTCGCGATCATGAACTTCATCGGCGCGTGGAACGATCTGATCCTGCCGCTGATCCTGCTGCGCGACAACGAGAAGCTGACCATCCCGGTCGGCCTCATGCGCCTCGACGGTGAATATGTCAAGATCTGGGGACCGATGATGGCTGCCTTCGCCATCTCCTCGATCCCGTTGGTCATCCTCTTCCTCTTCACCATCCGATTCTTCGTCCGCGGACTCACCGCGGGCGCGGTCAAGGGCTGACACCATGGCTGCCATCGACATCGAACATCTCGTCAAGACCTACGACAACGGCTACACTGCGGTCAAGGACATCAACCTCGCCATCCGCGACAAGGAGTTCATGGTCCTGGTCGGACCCTCCGGCTGCGGCAAGACCACCACCCTGCGCATGATCGCTGGGCTGGAGGACATCACCCAGGGGGAGATCCGCATCGACGGGAAGCGGGTCAACGAGACCCAACCCAAGAGCCGCGATATCGCCATGGTGTTCCAGAGCTACGCCCTGTACCCGCACATGACGGTGTACGACAACATGGCCTTCGCCCTGAAGCTGCGCGGCGAACCCAAGCCGGAGATCCACGCCAAGGTTCTTGAGGTCAGCCGCATGCTCGGCCTCGACAGCCACCTCGGCAACCTGCCCAAGGCCCTGTCCGGCGGCCAGCGCCAGCGCGTCGCCCTCGGCCGCGCCATCGTCCGCAAGCCCAAGGCCTACCTGTTCGACGAGCCGCTCTCGAACCTCGACGCCAAGCTGCGTGCCACCATGCGCTACGAGCTGAAGACGATGCAGCAGCGCCTGGCCACCACCGCGGTCTACGTCACCCACGACCAGATCGAGGCGATGACCCTGGGCGATCGCATCACCGTGATGAGCGTCGGTGAGATCCAGCAGGTCGCCGCGCCGACCGAGCTCTACGACCGCCCGTTCAACCGCTTCGTCGCCGGATTCATCGGCACGCCGGCGATGAACTTCTTCAACGGCAAGATCGTCGCCGAGGGCGGCGCCCTGCGCTTCCTCCTCGCCAACGGCACCTCGGTACGCCTGGGCATGGCCGAGCAGGGCGAACTGCAGGCGAACGCCGGCAAGCAGACCGTGCTCGGCGTCCGCCCCGAGCACCTCCACCCGCCTGGCCACGGCCCAGCCGGCGCCGACGCCGTCACCATGCAGGTCGACGTGGTCGAGCACATGGGTGACCACCAGTACGTCTACCTCAAGGTTCCGGGGCTCAGCGAGGCCGTGATCATGAAGGCGCCACCCGAGGTCCGCTTCGCCCACGACGAGAACGTCGCCGTCCACCTCGACACCACCCGCGGCCACGTCTTCGCCGATGGCTCCGAGCACGCGCGCAACATCACCCTGCCCAAGGGCTTCGCCCAGCAGCAGTAACTGTCCGCATCGGCCCTCAGCCCGGCTGACGCCGCCCGAGATCTTCAAACAGGCAGGTGAAGCAGGTTCCCGCCGCCGAGGTCCACGGCGCCAGGCTGAGTGCCAGCGGGAAGGTCCTGCCATCGCGCGTCCGTCCGGTGAGACCGACGCTGTTCTGGGCGGCATCCTCGGCCACCACTGCCCGTTCCAGCAGGCGTGCCAAGCCGTCGTCGGTCAGGTCCGTCAAGGCGATGGTCAGCGGTCGACCGGCCGCCTCGTCAGCAGGCCAGCCGAACAAGCGTGTCGCGCCAGGATTCCACAGGTCGATGTCGCCGTTGGCATCGACGATGGCGATGGCGGCATGGGCGGTGTCGATGACCGAACGGAAGCGCTCCTCCGAACGACGCCGGTCCTCGGCCGAGGCCTGCAGTTCATTGATCGATTCGATCATGCGCAGGTTGGCCACCGACAGCGCGCGGGTGCGCTCCTGCACCGCTGCTTCGAGGTGGTCCACCTGCCGCGCGACCTCCCGGGCCAACGAGCATTTCTCGGTCAGGGCCCAGGCCAGCTGGATGATCTCCATGGCCTCGAACGGCTTCTTGACGATGAGCAGCCGGTCCGAGGCGCCAAGCCGGGTGACGATCTCCTGCCACGAATAGTCGGAGTAGGCCGTGCAGATCACGATCTGCAGGGCGGTATCCGCGGTCCACAACCGCGCGATGGTCTCCAGGCCGTCCCAGCCGGGCGGCATGCGCATATCGACAAAGGCTACGGCATAGGGTCGGCCGGCATCGCAGGCCTGCTCCACCAGGCGCAGCCCCTCCTCGCCCTGGAAGGCGTCATCCACGGCGAAGCCGGCCTCGCGACGGATCCCGCCCGCACTGCCGAAGAGCGTCGCCTCGGCCTCAACCATGGCAGCCTCCTGCCGCGCTGGCGGGGCTAAAATCTTGCGGAAATCCTCGTGGATGTCCGGGTTGTCATCGATCACCAGGATGCGCCGGTTGATCGGGTACTGGACTGGAATCTTCACGCGGACCCTCCTCTGCCGGATGGTGCTAATCTGGTGCGGGCGTCCTGCATGCGCCGACGCATCCCGCTTCCCACTGAGACTGGACGACCTGACCGGGATATCATGCCTCGATCCCCCCGTCCTGGACGCGGAAGCACCCGCCGTGGATCAAGGCCTCGATGGTGCGGTTGATCTCGCCGAACACCAGGGTCACGCCCGCATGCGCTTCGCCAAGCACCTCGATCATCGTGGACGAGGGCGGCGTGCGTCTCTGGCAACGGTTGCCGAGATGCAGCAACTGCCTGGCCTCGGCCAGCTGGCGGATGGTCCGGCGATACGCCTCGACCAAGGCGCGCAGATCGGCATCGATCACCTCCGTCTCCGGATCGAGGGCGTGCACATTCATCAGTCGCGCCGCCTCGTCGCAGCGCACGCGCAGTGCTGCCGCCTCGCGGCTGAGTTCCGGCAGGCTGGCCCGCGCCTGTTGCTCGAACTGCTCCTGCAGCGGATTCCGCCCCACCTCGACCCGCGTCGGCCGGCCGTCCCCCAGCCGCCGGCAGCGCAGTCCTTTGCCGGCGACAATGCTGCCACCGATCACTTCGCCGGTGGTCACGTCATCCGTCGCCAGCACCGTGGCATCCGTAATGGACGCCAGCACCGCCACCCGCCGCGCCTTGATCTGCCGTCCGCTGACGGCCTGCGCCAGCACGTCGAGATGCGCCTTGATCCGCTGCTCGCCGGGCCCGATGCGACCCTGGACGAGGAGGTTGCCGCGGGCCGACACCCGGGCATCGCCGATCGAACCCAGGACCAGGACATCGCCACCGCTCTTCAGTCGCATGCCGTCGGCGATGCTGCCCTGAACCAGCACCGGCAGCGGCGTGTCGAGGTCGCCAACAGCGCGGTCGAGGTCACCTGGGATGATCAGCAACTCGTCCACCGTCACCCGTCCCCGTCCGTCCCGCCGGTAGAGGCCGGAAATGGCGGCCTCCACCAACTGGTCGTCCTCGGCGCAGCGCCGGGTGCCCGGACCGAGACAGCGTTGTGGGTCGATGGTGCGCTCGGCGTGGGCCGCCAGCCGATGTCCATGGACATCGATGCCGGTCTGCCCGGGGACCGACGGCACCACCAGCAGCAGCGGTGTCCCAGCTTCCACCTGGCACTGCCGAGCCACCTGGCCGATGTCGCAGTCGGCGAGCTGCTCCAGCCAGGGCAGGGTGAAGGCATCAAGCAGGTGCTCGATCCGGCCAGCGCTGCCGCTGACCGGTTGCACGCCTCTGGCCACCACCAGACGGCGCGGCAGCGCGCTTGCCCGGGCGGCAGCGCTGAGTGCTTCAGGCAGGATGCCGAAGGCGATCCTCGCGCGTCTGAGCGCCGCCTGCAGCGTCGGCACGGCGACGAACTCCCCCGGACGCAGCCCGATCCACGCCTGATGGGCCGAGAACTCAACCTGCACCAGGATGTCCGGCAGCTCTCGTTCGTTGATGCCCGGCAAGACGACATGCAGCGCGCCACCCGCATCGAGGACCAGCTGACCGTCACGGTTGGCGATCAGTCGTCCGTCGCTGCCGATGTCGAAGCCACGTCCAGCGTGGATGCCATCCTCCGCGCTGGCGATGGATTCAGGAGTCGCGATGGCGAGCCCGTCGACGCCGAGGCCGGGACGACCCGGCTCGGCAGATAGGAACCTGCCAGCACAGGCCCCGGCTGGGATCGCCATCGGCAGCTCCGACAGTGCGACCTCCAGATGCAACCGCACCGGGCGCGGAGGCATCGACGCCTGACCCTGCGCAACCACCAGCCTGCGATCGACGACGTCAGCCGACATCGCCGCGCGCATGGCCTCGGCCTGGAATCCGCTGCACACGCCAGCCTGCTGGCACAGGGCCGCGAAATCCGGCGTGCCCAGCGTCACGCCAGCCGGCAGGTCGAGCACGGCCTGCAACCGGTCGTGGGAAACGTGCAGGATGGCGGGCATGGAACTGGTGCAGCTTCCAGCACCATTCCTCGATGGCAACGGCAGGATGGAGTGCGTCCGGCTCAGCCCAGAAATCGCGGTTCGTAGTTCGCGGTTCGCGGTTGTAGCGACACGTATTGCGTGTGTTGATGGTGTTCATCAAACGGGTGACCAAGGGTAAACCCAATATGGTCTGTAATCGATGGTCCAACCGCGAACCGCGAACCCACTGCGGCATCTAGGCTCAGCCCAGCGCGCGTTCGACCGCCTCGACGAGCTTCGCCACGACGACGCGCCCGCGGCCGGTGCCGGCTCCCGGCCCGATGAGGCGCTGAAAGCCGAGCCGGCGCGCCTCGCTGGCGCGCAGCTCGTAGCGCGGCGCCGGGCGCAGCTCACCGCCCAGGCCGACCTCGCCGACCGCGACCAGATCTGGCGGCACCGGCACATCACGCCAGGCGCTGGCCACCGCGAGGGCGACCGCGAGATCAGCGGCCGGCTCGGTCAGTTTGGCTCCGCCAGTGACGTTGACGTAGACGTCCCGTGATCCGAGCGGCAGGCGCAGGCGACGCGCCAGCACCGCCAGTACCATGGCGACGCGATTGGTGTCGGCTCCGCTGACCCGGCGGGCCGGATTCGGCACGTCGTTCGGGCCGACCAGAGCCTGCACCTCGACCAGCAGGCAGCGGTTGCCCTCGACCGACGGGACCACGCACGAACCCGGCACTGATGGGTCGCGGTCGGCGATGAACACGCCGGTGGGATCGGCGACCTCGACCAGGCCGGTGGCCTCCATGCGCAACAGGCCGATCTCGCTGGTGGCTCCGTAGCGGTTCTTCACCGCCCGCAGCACGCGCAGGTCGGCATAGCGGTCGCCCTCGAAGGCGAGGACGGTGTCGACGAGGTGCTCAAGCAGGCGCGGTCCGGCCAACGTGCCGTCCTTGGTGACATGCCCGACCAGCACCAGGGCGACACCGGCGCGCTTGGCGGCAGCGACCAGCTCGGCAGCGCAGGCCTTGACCTGGGCGACGCCGCCCGGCTCGCCGTCGACGCCGTCGAGGCTGAGCAGCTGCACCGAGTCGACCACCACCAGGCGGTGCGCACCGGCCGAGATACGGGCGGAGATCTGGCGGGCGTCCGATCCGGCGGCGAGGTCGAGCCCCGGGGCCAGGGCGCCGACCCGCTTCAACCGGGCGCGGATCTGCGACAGGCCCTCCTCGGCGGTGACGTAGAGGGCCGGCGCGGTGTGGGCGATGGCGCTGGCGATCTGCGCCAGGAGGGTGCTCTTGCCAATGCCGGGCTCGCCACCGAGAAGCACCGCCGCGCCGGCTGGCAGGCCGCCACCGAGTACCCGGTCGACTTCGCCGATGCCAGTAGCCAGCCGGGGTGGATCCGGCGCCCCCTCGGCCAGGGCCGCCTCCAGGACCAGGGTCTGGGCCCCGAGTGACGACCGGCCGCCGACAATCTGCGCCTCGGCAGCTGTCAACTGCACAATGCTGTTGAATGCCCCACACTTCGGGCACCTGCCGGTCCACTTGGGGGTCTGGGCACCGCATTCGCCGCACGCCCAGGCTGGTTCCTTCTTGGCCATGTGCGGCAGTTGATCGGCAAGACGCGCCTTGCCCAGCCCCCGGCTGCCGGTTCAATCCCGCCCCGCCGATGATCGACCTCGCCCCCCTCGCC
>JBBREK010000095.1:0-14709 GCA_038203025.1 Planctomycetota bacterium | reverse complement strand
GTTTGAGATAAACGAGAGCGGCCAGGATGCGCTGGGGAAAACGTTTTTTATTCACGGTTGGTCATTGAAGTCGATTAAGAAAATCGAGTTCGATGTTAAGTGCGCATGTTTTGAGCCGAGCTTGGAGCGTTCGGCCTGTTCGCCGGGTGAGGACGTTCCCGTGTACATACATGTTGATTTTGGCCAAATGCAGGGCCGTGTTCTCAAGAATTTCAGGTGTATATTTTACGCAGGGGTCCGTCAAGAAAACTGTTTGGGTTGAACCTGGACATGAGATTCCCCATGGAAAACCAGGGAGATTCCGAAGGCTTGCGCCAACCTCAGGGAAAGCCGGTTTCCATTGGTATGTTGTCAGTAAAGGACTTACGAGGTTCACGACATGACCCTGGGGTCCTAGGGGGTCGAGACGCCCTAGGCACAAAAAAAAGCTAGAATTTTGCGCCGTAGAATACGGAGGTGCCGAACCCGTACCACCAGAAGCGGACTTCGCTGCGGACGTCACCGGCCGCACCCGTATCGTTGTAGATCGTCTGGGCGTAGCCGACGCGGTAGTCAAGGGCGGCGCCGAGATGCCAGCCCTGGGTGTTGCCAGGATGCCAGATCAGCGCGTTGCGCAGGCAGCCTTCGACCACCGGCCCACCGCTGACCTTGACCACGGGGGCCGGGATCGACAGGTCGATCAGGTCGAGATCGGTCCACATCATGCCGCCGCTGACGAAGGGTTCCAACTCGTAGCGGAACTGGTTGCTTAGATACCAGCCGTACCCCATGCCGAACTGGGCGGTCAAGGCATTGAGCCGCAACGGGATCGAACTGGCGCCCAAACCGTAGAGGATCTTGTAGTCACGACGGGTGTACTCGAGACCAAAGGTTGAGAACCAGCCCTGGTCACCGCGTTCATAGTCACCCAGCACCCACTCCACCCCGATCTGCGGGGCTAGCGCTGGGTCATTGATTACCCGGTCAGTCTCGACCACGCCCGGACCCGGGTACGGATCACCGTTGATCGACGTCCTCAGCTGGATCCGGTCGATACCAGGAGCGATGCCAAGATGCAGACGCCACTCGTCAAATTCGCCAGAGCCATGACTGCCGTAGATGCCCTCGTGGATGTCGCGACCAGCGGCGATGTCTTCGTAGGAGTAGCCGAGGGTCACATCATCATCGGCGGCAGCGGCCATGGCAATGCAGGCTAGCAGCGAGGCGACGACGCGGATCGGACGGTGGGGCATGCTCGGGATCCTGGCCACGGGGGGCCGTGGCGATCTGGGCAGGCTAGGGCACGGCCCGGGGGCGACAGGCGAGGTCGCCGCGCCGCGTTTGCCCCTGTACCACTCACCTGGCTTTTTGCATCGGGGCTCTGCCCCGGGCCCCGCCGGGGGCCTTCGCCCCCGGAGCCCCCGCTCGACACGCCGCGCCTACGCGCGTCGATTTGCCAGGCGGTGGGGGTCGCTCCAGGTTCGCTACGCGCTCGTGGCACCTACCACACACGCTGGCCCGACCACTCGCCACTCGCTTGGTCGCTCACTCGCCGGACGGTGAGTGGCGCCGGTGCTGTGCGAGCCGTAAACCGTCCATGGAACGAACGCCGGAGCGAGCGACGGACGATCGGGCTAGCTGTGTGGTAGGTGTCGCGAGTGACCAGTGAGCCTGGAACGGACCGTCCCGCCCGGCGAATCGACGCGCGTAGGCGCGGCGTGTCAAGCGGGTCCAGGGCAAGGCCCTGGCGGGGAGCCTGAGGGGCTGGCCCCTCAACGCAAAGAGGCGATGGCCGTGGCGATGCGGGCGAAGACCTCGGGGATCTGCGCCTCGGTCAGGCACGAGAAGGCCACACGCAGCTCGGTCTGGCCCAGGGCGATGGTGCCGACGCCGTGCTTGGCGAGCAGCTCCAGGCGCACCGCCTCGGCGGTCGGGCCCTTCACCCGCAGGCACATGAAGTAGCCGGAGTTGAACGGATAGACGTCCCACAGGTCGGCGTACTCGGGCTTGCGGCAGTGCGTGGCGGTGACCGCGGCACGCGCCTTCAGCACGGCGATCTTCTGCGCTTGCTGGGCGCGGAAGGCCGGGTCCTGCATGGCCTTCAGCACGATCGACTGGCCGGGCATCGAGACGTTGCTGATGTAGCCGCGGATCAGGCCGGCGGTCTTCTGCTCTAGGGCGTCGTAGAGCGCCTTGGTGCCGCCAGCGATGCCGAAGGTGATGAATCCGACGCGCAGACCCCAGACGAACTCCTCCTTGGTGGCGCCGTCGATTTTGACCGCCAGCAGGTTGGGATGGGCCGAGGCGAGACGCCCGAACAGCGACTCAGTCTCGACGGCCTCGTCGAAGAACATGCCGTAGTAGGCGTCGTCGCACACCACCACCAGTTTCGAGCCGGCGGCGGCGGCGGCGGTCAGCGCGTTGATGATCGCGCCGGCCTCGGCCTTGGTCGGGGTGTAGCCCGAGGGGTTGTTGGGGAAGTTCAGCGCGACGACCAGCTTGCGCCCCTTGCGCTCGGCCAGGGCCTGGCTGAAGGCGGTGATGTTGAAGCCGGTGAGCTTCGAATCGAAGAACGGGTAGGTGCTGATGCGGGCTTCCAGCCGGCTCTCCCAGGTAAGGTTGTAGTTCTCCCACATCAGGTCCGAAGACAGGGCCTCATCGCCCGGATCGAGGAACAGGTCACCGACCAGGGACAGGCCGTGGGTCAGCGCGTTGGTCACCACCGGCAGGCTGGTGGGGTGCTGGCCCAGACTGGGGGTTTCTTGGCGCTGCTTGGCTGCCCAGGCCTGGCGCAGGTCCATGCGGCCGAAGCTGGGGGCGTACTCGTAGATGTCGGCGGGCTTCAGGCCCTGGTAGTACTGGGCGATGCAGGCCAGGTGCATCGGCTGGCCGTCCTCGGTGGCGATGCCGACCGTGGCGTTGGCGAAGGTCGCCTTGGCCTTGGCCTCGGCGCCCTGGGCGAGGATGCCCTTGGCGGGGAAGAACATGCGCTTGCCCCGCTCGGCGAGCAGGTCGAAAACGACCTGTGAGGCGCCAGTAATGGCGGCGTTAGCGGCGGCGGCGAGGGGATGGAGCTGGACAGGCATGTGGTACTCCCTGGAGGGCGGGTCGGACGATGCTGATTGCCGGCCGGCGCACAAGCACAGCCTAGGGTCATGGTCCGCCTCCTCAGCTTGGCCACCCCCCTCGCCCTCGCCCTGTGCCTTGCCGGCTGCGGCAACGCTGCCCGCACCCCGCCGCTGAACCGCGGCCAGGCCCTCGCCCAGACCGAAGTGCTGGAGCTGAAGGTGATCAAGGTGTGGAACGTGGTCACCGACGCCCTCGACCATGACCGCGAGCCGGGGATCAGCCACTACGTCGAGGTCGACGTCCTCTCCGGGTCCAGCGCCGGCAAGCAACTGACCCTGCCGTTCGACGAGTGGAACGTCGGCAAGCACCCCCCTGCCGTCGGCACCACGATAGTGGCCGCTCCGTCCGATTGGGTGAAGCGCGCCAAGGATTCGCGCGGCCGGCCGATGGAAGGCTGGTAGGCGTTTCCGTCGAACGCCTTGCGCCTCGGGCTGTCGGCCCAGAATTCCGCGCCTCGCTCCGGGTCTCCTCCCGAAACCCGAAACCCGAAACCCGAAACCCGCCCCCCGTCATGCCTCTCGACCTGCCCAAGGCCTACGACGCCACTGCCGTCGAACCCGATGTCTACCAGCGCTGGGAAACCAGCGGCTGCTTCAAGGCCGGGGCCGGCGCGCGTCCGGGCAAGCCCAGCTACGTCATCGCCATTCCGCCGCCCAACGTCACCGGCGTGCTGCACATGGGCCATGCGCTCAACAACACGCTGCAGGACACGCTGATCCGCTGGCGGCGCATGCAGGGCCACGACACGCTGTGGCAGCCTGGCACCGATCATGCCGGCATCGCTACCGAGAGCGTGGTGGTCAAGCAGATCCAGGAAGAGGGGAAGACCCGCGACGAGCTGGGCCGCGAGGCGTTCCTCAAGCGGGTGTGGGCGTGGAAAGAGCAGAGCGGTGGCAAGATCGTCCACCAGCTGCGCAAGCTCGGCGCCTCGTGCGACTGGTCGCGCGAGCGCTTCACCATGGACGCCGGCTTGTCACGCGCCGTGCGCGTGATGTTCAAGCGCCTCTTCGACGCCGGCCTGATCTACCGCGGCACCCGCATGGTGAACTGGTGCCCGGTGCAGCAGACCGCGCTGGCCGACGACGAGGTCGAGCACATCGAGAAAAACGGCCATCTGTGGAAGCTGCGCTACGACCTTGAGGACGGTTCCGGTTCGATCGTCGTCGAGACGACGCGGCCTGAAACCTTCTTCGGCGACACCGCCGTGGCGGTGAACCCAGAGGACGAGCGCTACAAGCACCTCATCGGCAAGCGGGTGCGCCTGCCGATCATCGGCCGCCTCATCCCCATCGTCGGCGACGAGCACGCCGATCCGACCAAGGGCTCGGGCGCGGTGAAGATCACTCCGGCCCACGACCCCAACGACTACGAGGTCGGCAAGCGCCACAGCCTGCCGCTGATCCAGGTCATCGGCTTCGATGGCACGATGACCACAGAGGCGGCGCATTTCGCCGGCCAGGACCGCTTCGCCTGCCGCAAGGCGGTGTGCGCCGAACTCGAGGCCTCCGGCGTGCTGCTGGGCTCGACCCAGATCCAGCACAGCGTCGGCCACAGCTACCGTTCAAACGCGCCGATCGAGGCGATGGTCACCGAGCAGTGGTTCGTGCAGATGAAGCCGCTGGCCGAGCGCGCGATCACCGAGACGGTCGAAGGCCGGGTCCAGTTCCACCCCGAGCGCTGGGCCAAGGTCTACGGCCAGTGGCTGACCGACGTGCGCGACTGGTGCATCTCGCGCCAGATCTGGTGGGGCCACCGCATCCCGGCGTGGAAGTGCGGCGCCTGCGGCAAGCACACCGTCGCCATCGACGACGCGCAGACCTGTCAGCACTGCCACTCGGCCGACATCGTCCAGGACAGCGACGTCCTCGACACCTGGTTCTCCTCGGCGCTGTGGCCCTACAGCACTCTGGGCTGGCCCGAGCAGACGCCGGAGATGGCGCGCTACTTCCCCACCAGCACCCTGGTGACCGATCGCGGCATCATCTTCTTCTGGGTCGCGCGCATGGTCATGACCAGCATGTTCGCGCTCGACCAGAAGCCGTTCAGCGACGTCTACATCCACGGCACCGTGCTCGACGAGCGCGGTGACAAGATGTCAAAGTCGAAGGGCAACGGCATCGACCCGATCGTGATGATCAGCGGCGGCACGCAGAAGTACCTGGGCAAGGAGTTCACCTGCCCCGGCTACGGCGCCGACGCGATGCGCTACACCCTGCTCGACATGACCACCGAAGGCCAGGACCTGAAGCTCTCGCCGTCGAAGTTCGAGACCGGACGTAACTTCGCCAACAAGGTGTGGAATGCAGGCCGTTTCCTGCTGATGAACCTGTCGGAACAGCCGTTGGCCGCCCCGCCCAGCGACGAGCAGGTGCGCGCCGCGATCATCGGCTTCCCCGAGCAGTGGCTGCTCGACCGCCTGCAGACCGCGACCGACGAGTGTACGACGGCGCTGGAGCGCTTCCGCTACAACGACTACGCCAACGGCGCCTATCGCTTCTTCCGCGACGATCTGTGCGACTGGTACGTCGAGTGGGCCAAGCGTCGCTTCAAGGCCGGCGGCGAGCAGGCCCAGGCGGCGGCGACCATCCTCGCCTATGCCTTTGAACGCGTGCTGCGTCTGCTGCACCCGGGCATGCCCTTCCTCACCGAACACCTGTGGCAGCATCTGCAGGCGCAGACCGGCGGCGCGATGTGGCAGGGGTTCCTGATGCTGCAGGCCTGGCCCGAACCGGTCGCCGCCCTGCGTGTCCCCGGCACTGCCGAGCGCATGGCCCGCCTGCAGGCCATCGTCACCGCGGTCAGGAACGTCCGCAACCTCGTCGGCCTGGCTGACGGCGTGGCGGTGGCAGCGGAGATCGACGGCCCGGACGAGCTGACCGCTGACGCCGAGTTCCTCACCGATCGCGGCAACCTCTCGACTCTGTCGATCCTCGCCGGCGCCACCAAGCCGCCGCAATCGGTGACCACCGTGGTCGGCGCGCTGAAAGTCCACATCCCGCTCTCGGGCCTGGTCGACCTCAGCAAGGTGAAGGTGCAGCTCAGCAAGCGTGAACAGACCCTGACCAAGGCGATCAGCGGCAAGGAAGGCCGCCTGGGCAACGCCGACTACCTCGCCCGCGCCCCGGCCGAGCAGGTCGCCGAGACCAAGGCGATGCTGGAAGCCGAACGCGCCGAGCTCGCCAACGTGCGCGAGACGTTGACGACGTTGTAGGCGCTACGCCCGCGACGGGATGATCACCAGGAGGTGGTTTTCCAGATCCTTGATGCCCTGGCCGCTGACGCCGCTGATGCAGCGCACCTCGCAGCCAAGCAGGGCAGCGACCTCGCTGGCGAGCTCTGGCAGCTCGGGGCGGGTGTCGAGCTTGTTGAGCACGACCAGCTGGGTGCGGGCGGCGAGTTCCGGCGAGAAGCGCTGCAGTTCGTCGTTGAGCACGCGTACGCGCTGCGCCATCTCCTCGGCATTGCCTTCCGAGCCGTCGACCAGATGCAGCAGCAGGGCGCAGCGCTCGACGTGGCGCAGGAACTGGTGACCCAGGCCCTTGCCCTCGGCGGCGCCCTCGATCAGGCCGGGGATGTCGGCGAGGACCAACGTCCGGTCAGAGCGTTCGATGACGCCAAGCTGCGGCTCCAGGGTGGTGAAGGGGTAGGCTGCGATCTTCGGCCGCGCCATCGACAGGCGCGACAGCAGGGTGCTCTTGCCAGCGTTGGGGAAGCCGACGATGCCGACGTCGGCGATCAGCTTCAGCTCTAGCTTCAGCTGCAGTTCCTGGCCGACCTCGCCGGGGGTGAACTGGCGCGGCGTCTGGTTGACCGAGCTCTTGAAGTGGACGTTGCCCTTGCCGCCACGGCCGCCGGCGACGATGACGACGCGCTGATCGGCCGTGGTCAGATCGGCGATGATCTCCTGCGTCTCAATGATGCGCACGACGGTGCCGCATGGCACCTGGACGATGAGGTCCTCGCCGGACTTGCCGGAACACATGCTGCCGCTGCCCTTGATCCCGTCCGCACCACGCCAGCGCGGCCGACGCACGAGGTGGCCGAGGGTGTTCATGTGCGGGTTGGCGACCATGACGACATCGCCGCCGCGCCCGCCATCGCCGCCATCAGGGCCGCCCTCCGGCTGGTATTTCTCGCGCAGGAAGGTCACCGCCCCATCGCCGCCGTTGCCGGACCGGACCGTGATCTCAACTTCGTCCTTCAGCATGCGCGGGAGCATCCGGCGCTTTTGCCGAACGCCACGGTTTCCGGCCTTCCGCGCCGCCGACCAACGGCTACCCCGGGGGGCATGGCCAACCGCCTCGCCGCCTGTCCCAGCCCCTATCTGCGCCAGCACGCCGACAATCCCGTCGACTGGTGGCCGTGGTGCCCGGAGGCCTTCGCCGAGGCGCGCCGCCGCGACGTGCCGGTGCTGGTGTCGATCGGCTACTCGACCTGCCACTGGTGCCACGTCATGGCGCACGAGTCGTTCGAGCACAACGGGACCGCTGCTCTGATGAACGAACGGCTGGTGTGCATCAAGGTCGACCGCGAGGAGCATCCCGAGGTCGATGCCATCTACATGGACGCGGTGCAGGCCCTGACCGGACGAGGCGGCTGGCCGCTGAACGCCTTCACCGACCACGACGGCCGGCCGTTCTACGCCCTCACCTACCTGCCGCGCCAGCAATGGGCCTCGGTCGTCAGCCAGCTCGCCGGGGCGTGGAGCGGGGACCGCACCAAGGTCGACGAGGCCTGCCGCGACCTCACTGCTCATCTGGCGAACGAGGACGCAAGCACGGCCGGGACGCTCGATCCGGCGGTTTGGACGACACTCGACGGACAGCTGCGCCAGGCCTACGACGCCGAGCATCCGGCCTTCGCCTGGGGCCAGCAGCGGGCGCCGAAGTTTCCGCCCAGCCAGCTGCTCCATCTGCTGCTCGATGGCGGTGAAGAACACGCCTCGCTGGCGCTGGAGATCCTCACTGCGGTGCAGGACAGCGGCCTCCACGACCGTGTCGGCGGCGGCTTCCACCGCTACAGCGTCGACCGGGAGTGGCGCGTGCCGCACTTCGAGAAGATGCTCTACGACAACGCCCAACTGATGGGCGCCTATGCCCGGGCCCACCTGCGCAGCGGCCGGGCCGACCTCCTGACCACGGCGGTCAACGCCGCCGACTACATCCTGCGCGACCTGCGCGTCTACGAGGGCGGACGCTTCCTCGGCTACGCCGCGGCCGAGGACGCCGACGATCCGGGCGGCGAAGGCTCGTTCTACGCTTGGAGTCCTGCCCAGCTCGCCGCCGCCCTCGGCGACGAGCGCGGCGCGCGCCTCGCCGCCGCCTGGGACCTCGCCCCTGGCGAAGCCGAGGTCGGCCACTCCGGCCACGCCGAGCCGGTGGCCAGCCACATCCCGCATCCGCGCGGCACCGGCGCCAACCTCGCCCCCCTGCGCGCCGGCTGGGAGGACCTCCTCGGCATCCTGCGCGCGGCGCGCGGTCCACGCCCCCGTCCGGGCCGCGACGACAAGGTGCTGACCGATCAGAACGGGCTCGCCCTGGAAGGGCTGTCGTGGGTCGCGCGCGCCTCGGGCGAGGCGCGGCACGTCGCCGCCGTGCGCGAACTGGCTGCGGCGCTCGCCAACCGCCACACCGCCGACGGCCTGCTGCGCCTGCCCGGCCGTCCCGCCGTGGTCACCGACTATGGTGCGCTGGCCTGCGGCCTGCTCGCCGCCTTCGACCTGCTCGGTGATCCCACGCTGGTCGATCGCGCCAGCGCCGTCATCGACGAGGCCGTCGCCCGGCTGGGTGCCGACGATGGCGGCTTCCACGTCGCCCCCGCCGGCCGCGCAGACCTGCTGCGGCGCGGCCGCGAGCACCTCGACAACGCCTGGCCGTCCGGTCAGGCGCAATTGGCCTGGGCGGCTGCGCGCCTGTGGACGCTCACCGGTGCCGAGCGCTGGCGTGGCCTCGCCGAAGGCGCCATCGCTGCCGCCGCCGGGCAGGCGGGCCAAGCCCCGGCCAACGCCGCCACCACCCTGCGGGCGGCGCGCACCCTGGCTGACGGTGCCACTGCCGTGGTGGTCGGAGATGGCCTGCTGGCCGCCGCCCGGCACGGCTGGCGCAGCGGCCTGGCGGTATTGCCGCTGGCATCCTGCCGCGAGCGGACCTGGGAATGCCTGGAGGGCCGCCGCGACCTGCAGGAAGAACAGGTCCTGATCTGCCAGGGCCGCAGCTGCCGGCTGCCAGCGCGCAGCCCCGCCGAGGTCGCCGCCGCGCTGGCCTGATGGCTGCGGCTCAGGGATCGAACTGAACCGGATTGTTGAAGGAGAGCGAGGCCTGCACCTTGCTGAAGGAGGCAACCCGCAGGTCGCAGAACAGGGCGTTGGCGAGCGTGCCATGCCTGGCCTGGATTTGCGACGGCGGTGCATCCCAGTAGCTGCTCTCGCTGATCAGGTAGCGCTTCGAGCGATAGCGGATCATCTCCCAGTTGAACACCATGGCGTTGGCCCCACCGGCGATCAAATTGCTGGTCTTGCCCGCGACGAGGTTGCTGTTCATGCCGTAGCCGGGCGAATCGCCGACCAGGGCGGCGCCATACTGGTTGCGAGCTCGGCTCATCTCCCACACCGGGCAGCTGGAGATGACATTGCGGTTGAGCCGGTCGAGAAACAGATCGGGGTTGTCGTCCTGGACCAGATATGGGATCAGCAGGTTGAACCAGTGCACCACGCCGTAGTTCTCCAGCACTGATCGCGACGGCGGCAGGAATCCCTGCTGATCTTCGCTGTAGAGCTGGATGCCAAGACCGATCTGCCGCAGATTGGTGCGGCAGCGGGTCGAGCGTGCCGCATCGCGCACCAGCTTCACCGCCGGCAACAACATGGCGGTGAGTACGGCGATGATCGACACCACCACCAGGAGCTCGGTCAGAGTGAAGCCGGACCGCCTGATCATGCGACCTCCGGCAAGGGCGGAGCAGCCGCAGATTCGGCCAGGCGCAGTTCCGGGCGGGTCAGCAGCACCCGGCCATCGCCCGTGCCGGCCCCGGCCAGGCGCGACGTGGTGCTGCGCAACCTCGCCTTCTCGACGCTCGTCAATACGCCCGGTTGCGGCAGGCTGTTTCTTGATGACGTGGCCTGCGGGCGGATCGATCTGCAGCACCCGCAGCGGACCTGGCTGCGTCAATTCAACCCGGAGGACAAAGAGACCAAGCTGGTCAACCGCGGTGGCGACTGCTGGGTGCTGGGCCTGAAGACCGAATCCTTCTCGATCAATCTCAGCAACCGCGATGGCGCCAGGACCGAGATCATCGGCGGCTATGTGCGCGGACCCGGACCGGCACAATCGGCGGTCGGCGATCCACTCCTGGCCTGCATCGAGAACATCGACAGCGATCTCTCGGTGACCCTAGCCACCCGTGCCGGCGGCGACGAGTCCCACTATCCGCTCGCCATGCGCGACAGCCGGTCTGGAGTCAGCCGTCTCCTGCTGATGAGCGATCTGCCGGCGCGCTCCCGACCGGAGGAGGGCGTGTTCAACCTGACGGTCAGTCGTGGGCGCGGCAGTCCCGCCGCGCCGACCTCGGACTGGTCGGTCATCGAGGCCACCGATCCGGGGGTTGCGGTCTCCGGGACCTGGACCCGCCAGCGGTCATTCCTCACCACCGAAGCTGGACCGGACGCGACCGTGCGCTTCACGCCGCAGCTCGGCGCCGGGGAGCATGTCCTGTGGCTGCGTAGCCCCAAGCTTGCTGCTGCCAGCGCCGACGTGCCAGTGACGATCCGGCATGCCGGTGGCGAGACGCGACTGCTCGTCGACCAACGGAGCGGCACCGGACAGTGGCTGGAGCTCGGCACCTTCACGCCCGGCGCCGATGGACTGGCCGTGACCCTGACCGGGGTCGAGGGCGCGACCATTGCCGCCGACGCCTTGCGCTGTGTGCGCCGGGACTTGGTCGCCCACCTGTTGCGTCCTGATGAGGGCCGGAAACGCCTGAAGCGAATTGCCCTCGCAGACGGTATCGGTGGCTTCACTCTGCTTGAAGGACGCGAGTTTCCTGGGGCTCAAGGGACGCTCACCGCCGGTCCGGCGCATGACAAACAGGCAGCCCGGTTGACCGCTGATTTCACAGGTGGCGGTCGCTATGTCGCCATGCAGATGACCGGTCAGCACTTGCTGGACGCAGAAGCCCTGCACCTGGACGTGCACAGCAGCAACCTGGTCGCCTGTGGCGTGCGCATCCTCGATGGCAGCGGTCAGTGGCACAGCTGGCGCCTGCCGCTGGCCGGGACCGGTTGGCAGCAACTGCGGCTCGACCTCGCCGATAGCCAGGGGCATTGGGGTGGGGCCAACGACGGCGTCATCCACCAGCCGATCACCGGCCTGTGCCTGCTCATCCCGGCCGATGGTTTGACTCAAACGGGCAAACCCGCGGTACTGCACTGCGCTGGCCTGGAGGTGCTCGGGGGCAGCGCCGTGCGTCGGCTGATCGACAGCCAACCAGACCAGGCGAAGTGATTCGCGCGGCATGTCTTTACGCGGGTGAAACCGGCGCCACCGCCCTCAGCTAAAAGCTGACGCTGCGCTGCGGCGATAGGCCGCCGGACCGCTGCCGCGCAGGCGGGCGAAGGCACGACTGAAGTGGTGCCGGTCGCAGAAGCCGAGCCCGGCGGCGATGTCCTCGATCGGCGTGTCGCCGCTTTCGAGCGCCAGACAGGCGGCGGCGAGGCGCTGCCGCAGCAGCCAGGCCTGCGGCGTCAGGCCGACCTCGGCGTGGAAGCGGCGGATGAAGGCACAGCGATGCATGCCCGCGGCGCGAGCCAGCTCGGCGTTGGCCAGCCGGCGATGGAGATGGCGCTCGCCCAGGGTCATGGCAGCGGCGACAGCAGCCGACCAGCGCGGCCGCGAAGCCAATTGCGGTGCGGCGCGGGCCAGGGCGAGCAACAACAGAGCGGCGGCGGTGAGCCGGCGGGACGGCGATTCGGGCGTGCCGCGCAGCGCCTGACACAGGCCGCGCAGCTGCGCATCGCAGGGCAGGACAATGATCCCGGGCATGGCCTCGGCCATCAGCCCGTCGCCGGTGGCGTGCAGCCAGAGGTGCTCGCTCGGCCCGGGACCGAGGCCCTCGTAGACCGTCTCCGGGGCGATCAGCAGCACGCGGTCGGGGGCCAAGCGCTCGCTCCCACCGGCCCAGCGCACCGCCCAACCTGGGGTCGCGTTCCAGTACAGACGCCAGTACGGCCGGGCCAGGCCATCGTGGCCCCAGCGCTGCAGCCGGCCGCTGGGGCAGTGCAGGATGTCGATGCGCATGCAATTCATATACATACACGGCTACCGTGATCCATGGATCTTTTGTGTCTAGCTGTTGCAATAGAACCCATGAGCACCCTCGCCTCGCCCACCGTCCTGCGTTACCGTCGGCATGCCGACGACTGGAACCACGCCCTGCCGATCGGCTGCGGCGCGCTCGGCGCCATGGTCTTCGGCAAGGTCGTCCGCGAGGCCTACCAGCTCAACGAGGAGTCGCTGTGGGAGGGTGAACCGCTCGACCGCGTCAACCCGCGCGCCCTCGCCGCCCTGCCCAGGATCCGTGAGCTGATCTTCGCCGGCCGCCCGACCGAGGCCGCCCCGCAGATCGAACAGGACCTGCTCGGCACGGTGCGCAACATCGACTCCTACCAGACCGCTGGCGAACTGGTCCTCGACTGGCTGGGCAGTGGCATCAGCCCGTCGCACCAGGTCTCCAACTTCACCGACCATCCCGACAGCTCGTGGGCGCGACTCTACGGCGCCCAGGGCTACGAGCGCAGTCTCGACCTCGCCACCGGCATCGCCGCCTGCACATTCAGCAGCCAGGGCTGCCGCCAGTCGCGCACCGCCTTCGCCAGCGCGCCGGCCCGGCTGATCTGCGTGCGCCATGAGTTCTCGGATGGCAAGGGCGACGTCGACATCCACCTGCAGCGGTCCGCCGACGTCACCGGGCGCAGCGCCGACGCCTCCGGCCGCCTGACCCTCCTCGGCCGCCTGACCCGCGGCGGCATGGCCTTCGCCGTCCTCGCCGAGGTGCGCCTCGGCGGCGGCACCATGCGCGTCGTTGACGAGGCCCTGCGTGTGCGTGGGGCCTCCACCATCGAGGTGCGCGTGTCGATCGCCACCAGCTGGGCCGGACCCGGTCGTCACCGCGAGCGCGACCCCGTCGCCCTGGCCGAGGCGGCGTTGACCCGCGCCAGCGGCCGCAGCTACGACGAACTCAAGGCCGAGCACATCGCCGACCACGCCCCGCGCTTCGCGGCCTGCCGCCTCGAACTGCCCGACGCTGGCCGTGAAGCGCTGCCCACCGACGAGCGGCTCAAGCGCCTGCGCGCCGGCCAGGCCGACCCGGCCCTGACTGCGCTGCACTTCCACTACGGCCGCTACCTGCTGCTCGGCAGCAGCCGGCGCGGCGGCCTGCCCGCCAACCTGCAGGGCGTGTGGTGCAAAGATCTCCAGTCGGCGTGGAACAGCGACTACCACACCAACATCAACCTGCAGATGAACTATTGGCCCTCGGGTCCGTGTAATCTGCTCGACTGCCAGGAACCAGTGCTGGCCTGGCTGGAGGGACTGGTGCCCTACGGTCGCGACATGGCCAAGCGCATGTACGGCTGTGGCGGCTGGGTCATGCACCACGTCAGCGACATCCACGGCAATGTCGCCCCGACCGACGGCCCCTGCGGGGTGTGGCCGCTGGGCGCGGCGTGGATGGTCTTGCACCTCATCGAGCACTGGCGCTTCGGCCGCGACGACGCTCTGCTGCGCACACGCAGCTGGCCGGTGATCAAGGGCGCCGCCGAGTTCCTCCTCGAGTTCCTGGTCGTGGCCCCCGCCGGCACCGCCTGTCCGGGCAAGCTGGTCACCTGCCCGAGCTACTCGCCCGAGAATAGGTATCGTCTGCCCGACGGCCAGGAGACCGAGTTCACCTACGGCGCGACCATGGATCTGCAGATCACCGCCGAGCTGTTCGACGGCTGCCTGGAACTCGCCGGCCCGGCCAACGAGGCCGATGCCGCCTTCGTCGCCCGGGTTCGTGATGCCCGCGCACGCCTCGCCCCAGTGCGCATCGGTGCAGACGGGCGTATCCTCGAATGGGCCGACGCCTACGCCGAGCCCGAGCCCGGCCACCGCCACATCTCGCACCTGTTCGGCCTGCACCCCGCCACCCAGATCGACGACCGCGACCCAGCCATGTTCGCCGCCGCGCGCAAGGTCATCGAGCACCGCCTGGCCAACGGCGGCGGCCACACTGGCTGGAGCAAGGCCTGGCTGATCAACTTCTTCGCCCGCCTGCGCGACGGCGACAACGCCCATGCCCACCTGCACAGCCTGCTCGCCGAGAAGACTCTGCCCAACCTGTTCGACGACCACCCGCCGTTCCAGATCGACGGCAATTTCGGTGCCTGCGCCGGCGTCGCCGAACTGCTGCTGCAGAGCCACGCCGGCTGCCTCGACCTGCTACCCGCCCTGCCCACGGCCTGGCCAGCCGGCGCGGTACGCGGCCTGCGCGCCCGCGGCGGCGTCACCGTCGATCTGCGCTGGGCCGACGGCCGGCTGGTCGAAGCGGTGCTGACCGCCGACCGCGATG
>JBBREK010000094.1:0-14800 GCA_038203025.1 Planctomycetota bacterium | reverse complement strand
GGCGACAACGAACGCGAGCACGGCGCCGTCTACGCCACCGCCATGGCGCTGCTGGCGCTGACCGTCGATCTTCGACTGTTGCCGTCGAATTAGGCTCGCTTCGGCTCGCTGCGCGTGCGCCTGGCGCACCGTAGCGCCGGCCTTGGCCGGCTGTAGCGCACAGCCGTAGCGGGCGAAGCCCCGTGGCGAAGGCTAACCGGTATTCGCCGGATCGACATCAATCGCGGTGACCACGCCGCTGTGACGCTTCAGCGGTCCGAGCGCGTCGAGCAGGCTCTGCGCGGCGCCGCGACTCGGCGCCTTGATCAGCAGGTGCCAGCGGTGCTGGCCCTTGAGCCAGGCGAGGGCGGCCGGGGTCGGGCCGAGCACCACCGCGCCGAGCGGGCTGGCGGCGTCGAGGATGCGCTGGCCGTCGGTCTCGGCTGCGGCGCGTACCGCCGGTTCGGCCGGGCCAGTCCATAGCACGCGCACCAGGCCGCTGCTCGGCGGATAGCCGTATTCGGCGCGCAGCGCCAGCTCGGCGTCGTAGAAGGGCTTGGGCCGACCGGCGACCGCGCAGGCGATGGGCAGGGCCTCGGGGTCGAAAGCCTGGACGATGACCGTGCCCGGCCGTTCGCCACGGCCGGCCCGGCCGGCTACCTGGGCGACCAGCTGGTAGGTCCGCTCGGCGGCGCGAAACTCTGGGGTGCTGAGACAGCGATCGGCGTGCAGCACGCCGACCAGGGTGACGCGCGCGAAGTCGAGACCCTTGGCGACCATCTGCGTGCCGACCAGCACATCGGCCTCGCCAGCGGCGAAGATCTGCAGCAGCTTGGCGTGGCCCTGCCGGCCGCCGGTGGTGTCAGCGTCGGCGCGCAGCGTGCGCACCCCCGGCACCACCTGACGCACCAGCTGCTCAAGCTGCTCGGTGCCGATGCCGGTGGCGCTGAGCGTGCCGCCGCAGGCCGGGCAGGCCGCCGGCATGCCGCGCTCGTGGCCGCAATAGTGGCATTTCAGCAGGCCGGCGCCGCGGTGGAAGGTCAGCGAGATGTCGCAGGCGGTACACTGCGCGGTGACGCCGCACTGCGTACACGTCACCACCGGGCTCCAGCCGCGCCGGTTGAGCAGGATGATCGCCTGCTCGCGCCGCCGCACCGTTGCGGTCAGCGCCTCGACCAGCACGCGCGAGAGCTCGGCACGGCGTTTCGCCTCGTTAAACTCGCGGCGCATGTCGACCACGGTCGGGGTGGGTAGCTGGCCGCCGCGCGGCCGGTTCTTCAGCGTCAGCACGCGGTAGCGCCGCTCACGGCCGTTATGTACGCTTTCCAGTGACGGCGTGGCACTGCCCAGGATCACCGGGATCGCCAGCTGCTTGCCGTAGACCACGGCGAGGTCGCGGGCGTGGTAGCGCGGCACCGACTCCTGTTTGTAGGACTGGTCGTGCTCTTCGTCGACGATGATCAGGCCGGGCGCCGGCAGCGGCGCGAACAGCGCCGAGCGCGTACCCAGCACCAGATCGACCTCGCCGGCCGCCACCCGGCGCCACAGCTCGGCGCGCTCGCCGTCGGTGAAACCGCTGTGCCACACCACCGTGCGCGGGATGCGCGAGCGTACCCGCGCCGCCAGCTGCGGGGTCAGGCCGATCTCGGGCAGCAAAAACAGCGCCTGGCGACCGGCGGCGATGACCCGTTCGGCGAGGTCGAGATAGACCAGCGTCTTCCCCGAACCGGTGACGCCGTAGAGCAGGAAGGCCTCGTGCCGTCCGGCGTCGAGGGCCGCGGCCACCGCGTCGATTGCGACCTGCTGCTCGTCGGTGTGCGGGTGGCGCTCAAGGGCGGCCTCCAGCCGCACCTCCAACACGTCGGCGTCCTCGACCAGCTCGACGAGCGCCCCGGCGACGACCAGCTTGCCAAGAATGTCGCGCGAGCCGCCAGAGCGCTGCATCGCTACCACCCAGGTCAGCGGCTCGGCCGGCAACGCTGCCTGCACGGCCTGCTGCCGCGCGGTCAGCTTCCCGGCGAACCCGGCGACACGTACCAGCCGCCGTTCCACCTTGATCGTCTTGCCCTCGCGCACCGCCGCCGGGATCGAGCCGGCGAGGAACTCGCCGACCGAGCAGCGGTAGTAGCGCGCGCCCCAGCGGATCAGGCGCAGCAGGTGCGGCGGTACGCGGACCTCGGGCCGCACCGCCAGCACATCCTTGAGCTTGCCGGCCAGGGCTGGTTCCGGCGTCTTGCGCTCCAGCGCGATGATAAAGCCGCGCACCGTGCGCGGGCCGAACGGCACGGTGACGCTGGCGCCGGGCACGGCCACGGCGGCCAACGCCTCGGGCACGCGCCAGGTGAAGGCGTCCTGGCCCGGGACATCGACGGCGACGGCGGCGAGGAGCGGTTCGTCTGGCACGGCCGCCATGGTGGCCCGCGCTCGGCGGTTGCGAGCGCCGCCCCCGGGCGACGATGCCGTGATGCGTAACGCCGACGCCCGGCAGTCGTCCCTCTTCGCCATGTTCCAGCCCGAGGACCGCGTGCCCAAGGCGCACCCCCTGCGCAAGGTGCGCGAGGCGGCGGCCGGCGCGATCAGCGACATGCGCCACCGCATCGATGCCGTCTATCCCACCGCCCAGGAGTTGGCCGCCGCGCCCGAGGAGATCCTCCGCGCCCTGCTGCTGACCGCGCTCTACGGCATCCCCAGCGAGCGGCGGCTGATGGAGGAACTCGAGTACAACCTGCTCTACCGCTGGTTCGTCGGCCTGCAGCTCGACGACGAGCTGTTCGCCCGCCAATCCTTCCGCAAGCACCGCGCCCGTCTGGAGCAGGCCGGCGTGGTGCGCGACTTTGCCAGCCGCACCCTCGCCCGTCTGCAGCCTGGGGTGTTGCGCAACCCGCATTTCGCGCCCAATCGCGCCCTGCTGGAATCGTGGGTCGGCCAGCTGCGCTGGGACGAGTGATGCCGACCCCCTGGGAGCTGCTCGACGCTGAGACGGTGATCGACTCGCCGTGGCTGCGTGTCTACAAGGAGCGCCTGCGCACCGGTCGCGGCCACATCATCGACCCGTTCTGGCGCACCGAGGGCAAGCCGTGGGTGTGCGCCGTGGCGATCACCCCGGACGACCGGGTGGTGCTGGTCGAGCAGTACCGCCGCGGCTGCGACCGCGTAGTGCGCGAGCTGCCCGCCGGTGACATCGACCCAGGCGAGGACCCGGGCGCCGCCGCCGTGCGCGAGCTAGTCGAGGAGACCGGCTACCGCGCCAACGCCCCGCCGATCGATCTCGGGGTGCTGTGGCCCGAGCCGGCACGCTGCAATGCCACCGCGCACGGCTTCCTGATCCGCGTCGACCAGCTGCCGGACCGGCAGCAGCTCGATGCGGCCGAGGACATCGCCGTGGTGCTGGTGCCGCGCGCCACGCTGCTCGCCGATCCCTCGGGCTGCGGTGTGATGCATGCGGTGCATCACGCCTACCTCGCCAAGGCGGGCGGCTGAGGCGATGCCGCTGGCCGCCGCACCGGTGGCGCCGCTGCGGCTGCTGCGCCATGCCGCCGCCTACCGCACCATCGGCGCCGGCGCCGGCGTGCGCCTCGGCGCCGGCTTCCTGGTGAAGTCCGATCGCACCGCCGACTTTGCTTGGCGGAACATCGGCCACTACTCAGCGGTGTGGTGCCTGCGCGGCGGCGGCATCTACCTCGACGAGCGACGACGCGCCCATGCCGTGGCGCCTGGCGTCCTGTTCCACCGCTTCCACGACCGGGCGCACGGTTCGAGCATCACGTCGGGCTCGCACTGGGCCGAGGGCTTCATCCATCTGCCCAACGCCCTAGCCGCGGCGTTGATGGCGGCCGGAGTGATCGATCCCCACCGGCCGCCGCACGACGCCGGCATCGACCTCGGCCTGCTCGATGAACTGGACGGGCTGCGCGAGGCGCTGATCCAGTCTGGCGAGGGCGAGCTGCCACGGCTGATGAACCGCCTGGCCGGCCTGCTCATCGACCTGCTGTCGAGCGAGCGTAGCGATGCACCTGGACGCCGGCTGATCGACGAGGCCTGCCGCCGGCTGGGCGACGATCCGCGCTGCGATCCTGCCCGCCTGGCCCGCTCGCTCGGCTTCAGCTATGAACGCTTCCGCAAGGTCTTTCGCGCCGCCACCGGCGTGGCGCCGGCCGCCTACCGCATCCGTCGCCGCATCGACCGTGCGCGGCGATTGCTGATCACCAGCGGGTTGCCGCTGGCGACGATCGCCGGCGAACTCGGCTATCCCAACCAGTTCGCCTTCTCGGCCCAGTTCAAGCGCATGGTCGGGGAGTCGCCGGAGGCGTATCGGCGCAGGCATTAGCGGTGGAACCATCGCATTGCCTCGCGGCGGACTAAAGTCCGCCGACCGGGCCGGCTGAAGCCGGCGCTACGGAAACGACGGCGACCAGTTGCGACATCGACACGACCAGTTTTGACATGGCTGTCATGGATCTACCGCGGAAACATGGGCGCACGACCACCAGGAGATGACCATGACCGACATCCCGACTCTGCGCTGGGGCATCCTCGGCGCCGGCAACATCGCCAAGAAATTCGCCCGGGCCATGGCCAAGGCCACGCACGGGACGCTGGTGGCGGTGGCCAGCCGCGGCGCCGACAAGGCCAAGGCCTTCGCCGCCGAGTTCGCCATCCCGACGGCGCATGGTTCCTACGAGGCGCTGCTCGCTGATCCCGGGGTCGACGCGGTCTACGTCGCCACGCCGCACCCGCTGCACCCGCGTTGGACCATCGCCGCCTGCGAGGCCGGCAAGCACGTGCTATGCGAGAAGCCGATCGCACTCAACGCCTGGCAGGCCGAGGCAATGGTGCAGGCGGCGCGCGAACACGACGTCCTGCTGCTGGAGGCCTACATGTACCGCTGCCACCCGCAGACCGCGCGGGTGGTCGAACTGGTGCGCTCGGGCTCGATCGGCGAGGTACGTACGATCCGCACCTCGTTCGGCTTCCGCTGCGGCGGTGAGCCCGGCGGCCGGCTGATGAACGCCGAGCTCGGCGGCGGCGGCATCCTCGATGTCGGCGGTTATCCGGTCAGCTTCGCCCGCCTGATTGCCGGCGCGGCCCTCGGCTGCGGCATCGCCGAGCCGCTGTCGGTGGTCGGCGCCGCCCACCTCGGCGCCACCGGCGTTGACGAGCACGCCTCGGCCATCCTGCGCTTCCCCGGCGGCATCCTCGCCGAGGTGGCAACCGGCATCCGCCTGAACCGCGAGAACGACCTCACCATCGTCGGCACCACCGGCACCATCCATCTCGATCATCCGTGGATGCACCATCCCAAGACCACGGCGCGTATCGAGGTCCGTCGCCACGGCGAGGAGCCGCGCGTCGAGGCGATCGGGGATGCGGTTGACGCCTACGCCTGCGAAATCGACCTGATGGCCGCCAATGCCGCCCAGGGCCAGGTCCCGGCCATGACCCCGGACGATTCTCTCGGCCAGATGCGCGCCCTCGACCGCTGGCGCGAGGCCATCGGCCTGATCTATCCGGCCGAAATCCCCGAGCACAGCGAACCAGCGCGCGGCGGAGCGCTGCAGGTGCAGCCTGCCACTGCCACCGCCAACCGTCCGGCCATGCCCTACGGGCGCATCCCCGGCCTCGACAAGCCGGTCTCGCGCCTGGTCTTCGGCTGCGACAACCAGGTGGACTGGCGCCACGGCGCCGCGGTCTGGGACGACTTCTTCGAGCGCGGCGGTAACGCCTTCGACACCGCTGTGACCTACGGCGGCGGGGTGATGGAGAAGCACCTCGGCCAATGGCTGGAACGCCGCCAGGTGCGCGACCGCTGCGTGGTCATCGCCAAGGGCGCGCACACCCCCGATTGCCTACCCGAGCGCATCGGCCCTCTGCTCGCCATCTCCCTCGAACGCCTGCGCACCGATCACGCCGACATCTACCTGATGCATCGCGACAACCCCGAGGTGCCGGTGGGGGAGTTCGTCGACGTGCTTGATGCCGAGGCACGCGCCGGCCGCATCGCCGTCTTCGGTGGATCAAACTGGAGTCTGGAGCGGCTTGCCGCGGCCAATGCCTATGCCGCGGCGCACGGCCGGCGCGGCTTCGCCGCGGTGTCCAACCAGCTGTCGCTGGCACGCATGATCCAGCCGGTGTGGAAGGGTTGCGTCTCGGCGGGCGAGGCCGCCAGCCGGGCGACCCTGGCGGCCAGCGGCATCGCCCTGCTGCCCTGGTCGTCGCAGGCCCGCGGCTTCTTCCTGCGTGGCGACCCGGCCTTCACCACCGACGCCGAGCTGGTGCGCTGCTGGTACAGCGACGACAACTTCGCCCGCCTGGCGCGCGCCCGTCAACTGGCCGCCGACAAGGGCGTGCTGCCGATCCACATCGCCTTGGCCTGGGTGCTGCATCAGCCCTTCGCCACCTTCCCGTTGATCGGACCGCGCACCATCGCCGAGACCGCCAGCTCATGCGCCGGCTTGGCCGTCAGTCTGACGCCAGCCGAGATGGCCTTCCTTGAACACGGCAGCGCGACGATGGCCCAGAAGGGGTGATGCGATCCTTAGCGGGACAGCTCGTCGGCCAGCGCCTGGTGGACCCGCTTCAGGGCTGCGCCGACCGGGAATTCCGCCCAGAGGCCACCGACAATGCCGTTCGCCGCCTGCGCTTCGCCGGCGGCGGCGGCGAGATCGATGGTCTGCCAACCCGCGGCGTAGGCCGCCGCCCGCAGAGCCTGCGCGCGACCTGACGCCTCATCCCGGCGGGCGGGATCGACCGGTGCCGGTGGCAGGGCGACGACCAGGCGCGGTGCGATGCCGAGGGCGGCGAGACGCCGCGACAGGGCCGAGCACAGCCGGCCCTCCTCGGCCCAGGTGCCGGCGATGAGCGCCACCTGATCGGGGCACCAGACGATGCTGCGTGGCCGTCCGGGATCGGCGAGGGCGACAAGCACGGCGTGGCCCGCGCCCGAGCGCTGCTCGGCCATCAGGCCGCTCCAGGGCGAGCCGAATGCGGTGGCCATGGCGTCGCCCACCAGCAGCGGCCGACCGTTGGGCCGTGCTGGCGCCGCCGCGCCCAGCCGGGCCCGGCGCACATCGTTGGCGGTGCGTCGCCGGTCGACCAGCACCACAGCGGTGCCGTCGGCGTCGACCGGCTGCCCGTCGCGCAGCCCGACCACCGGCCAGGCCTCGGCCGCGTCGACCAGGCGGACGGAGAAGCGCTCTTCGGCACCGCCGCTGTGCAGCGCGCCGATCACGGCGGTGCCGCGCGGCTGCGGCAGCAACAGCAGCGCCTCGCCGCCACCCTCGGGAACGGTCAAGGCGAGTGGCAGTCCGCCGTCCCAGCCGAAGCTGGCCTGCCCACCGGGCAGGTGCAGGGTGACGCTGTGCTGTTCGTCGGCGCAGACGATGGCCGGCCAGGCGATGAGGGCCTCGCCGCCAGCGAGAACGGCCGCGCCCAGCAGCAGCACAAACCACCTCATGGCTTTGCCTTCAGCTTCCAGGCAAGATGGCGGGTGAAGACGGGCGGCGCCAGGCGCAGGTCGCCGCCGGTGTGCGTGAGGCCGGTACGGCTGAGCATCTCGCCAGTGTCAGCATCCCACCATTCGCAGCCCCAGGCCCCAGGAGTCAGGCCTGCTACCGACAGGCTGGCCCGTACCGGTCGTGCCGTTATCCCGTCGGCGGCCCACGTCTCGTCGAGGCAATAGCCGAGGATGGTGCCGCGCATGCGCCACGCTCCAGCCCACAGTCGCGACGCAGGGTCAACCACGACCACCTGGCTGCGCCCGCCGCGCAGATCCTCGCCGGCGATGAAACGTCGCATCGCCGCATACGGCGCGAAGCGGCGACCCTGGTCGATCCACTCGAACCACCATAACATCGGCCCGCCGGCGTGGCCGCTGACCAACGCAGTCCAGGCGCCGCAGCCGTGGTCGACCTCCATCAGCGCGTCGTTGCGCGTCCCCGACCAGTTGCCGCCGTACTCGGTGACCAGTAGCGGACGGGCGAGGCGGGCCAGGCCGCGGTCGTCGGCCAGGGTGCTATCGCGCAGCAGGAGATGCACCAGACGGTAGGGGTTTTCGGGCTTGTCGTCGTGGTAGGCGTCGATGCAGAGGTAGTCCATCATCTCGGCGATGGCGTGATCGGGAGAGCGGTAGTCTCCACTCCAGTGCGTGGCCACCGGATGGCCGTAGGCGTCCTCGGCGTGCCAGAGCTGCACCGCCTGCTCGTGCCAGGGACGCAACAGCGGCCCGCCGTTGGTAAGATTGATCTCAGTCCACAACTTCCAGCCCAGCACGGCCGGATGGTCGGCGTAGCGGGCGATGAGATAACGCCGCAGATTGGCCTGGCCGCGCAGCGCCCACGGGTCGCTGAACAGCTCCTGCGCTCGCGTCAGCTGACCGCCACGCAGGCGGTTGTACGGGTTGCTCGCCCACTCGGTGTCGGTGCGCTCCGAGGCCTGGCCGTGGTTGTTGATCACCAGATTGACGCGCACGCCGTGCGCCCAGGCGGTGTCGAGGATATGGTCGAGACGCCAGGCGTTGCCCAGGTTGTAGCGTCCCACGCCAGCGAAGCCCGGCCAGTCGGCGCGCCACTCCAGCGCCAGGTTCCACGCGCTCAGCCAGATCTCGCAGGCATTGGCACCGCCGGCGGCGAAGCGCTCCAGGTAGGCGTCGTAAGCCAGGCTGCCACGATCAGGGGTGAGACGGGTGTGCATGCGGTCGCGCGCGCGCACATCCCACACCGAACGCAGGTTGGGGCCGTTGGGCCAGAGGAAGCGGCCGTCGGCGGCGAAAAAACGCGGGTCCTGGCGATCGACGCGGGCGTAGCCTTCCCAGACCGCGCCTGCGACCTCGATCTCGGGCAGGGCGCAGCGCACCACCGCGCCGTCACGCCACGCCGCCATGACGGTAAGGCCATACCGGCCGGGCTGTCGCGGACGCCAGCGCACCGCGAAGCGCGAGGACGAGGCCTGCTGCACCTCCTCGCGGTCGCCGCGATCGGACGCTGCCATGTCGGCGGTGCAGAATCCCGGCAACTGCTGGCGCGAGCCGTCTGGCGCCACCACCTCGAGGTCGAGGCGGAACTCGTCAGGCTCGTAGGGATTGGCGGGAAACGGCTCGGGACGTACACCGAGAGTCCAGCGCTCGCCGGTGCACGCCGCGCCCGAGGTGGTCAGCCCGGACAGACGGCTGGGCGACGGCTGCTGCTGCGGCGGCGGCGGCGGCGGCGGCTGCCGCTGCTCCACCAGGCCCAGCTGCACGCGCACCGGCGCGGCGCTGGCGGTGGTGATGGCGAGGGCGCGGCGGCGCAGGCGGTCCTGCGCTGCCGCGTCCCAGCGGGCGTTGCCCGGCGCCGCGGCCAGGACCGCGTCCGGAGTAAGGGCACAGCGCAGGCGGTTGATCCCCGGATGCAGCGCCTGCGGCTCGGTCGACTGGAACCAACGGTCATCACTGTCGATCGCCACCTGTGCCGCCGACAGGTCGGCCGGCGCCCCATCAGGGACCAGTACGATCGCCTCAAGCGCACCCCCCGGCAGCGGCACGACCCGGACCAGCGGTCCACGCACCGTCAACTGCGCCGCGCCCGGGTTGGGATGCTCGCCGACGACCACGACCGGCGGCAGGACGGAGCTCCGCGTGCGGCCGTCACTCCACCGGCCAATCAGCTCGACCCGACACGACCCGGGCAGGCTGGGATGGAAGGCGATGTGATGGCGTCCATCGGCATCCCGCCGCGCCGGCACCGGCACCGGCTCGCCGCCAGCGACGCTAACCAGCGCCTGGACCAGGCAGCGCGGGTCGTCGGGCATCGGCACCAGGGACAGCTCCCAGGTCTTTCCGACCGCCACCTGCAAGCCCTGCTTCACCTGCGCTAAGCCTGTCAGACGCAGACGGTCGAAGCCCGGATCACCGGCCGGAAGCGGCACGGCACGGACGGTGAGGCCGTCGACGGCAAGCGGCGACGTGCCGGAGGTCCATAGCGCCAGGCCGGCCTCTCCCGGACCGCGTGCGCCGCCAGCGGGCACCTCCCAGGCGACCTCCTGTGCGCCCGGCTTCAGGTGGCTGATCCGGCGCGAGCGTCGCCAGCCACCGTCGCCATCACGCACGAAGGCGCCGACCGCGAGATCGGCTGCGGCATCGGCGGGTGCCACCAAGCGGGCGGTGACGCGCCAGGCTGCTGCCGCCTCGGCCACCGGCCGGGCTAGTTCGCTGCGCAGCGGGCCGGTCAGGGTGGTGCCGCCGGCCACGGCTGGTGCGGGTGCTGTTGCCACAGGAGGCGGTCCCTCGGCGACGACCTCGATCCGCTGTTGTGCGGTCGTTCCTGGCCACTGCGCGCCCGCCTCGACCGTCCACACACCTGCCGTCGGCGGCACGAAGGTCAGCTGCCAGCGTCCGTCGGCAGCGGGCGGTTCGACCACCAGCGCCACGCGGTTGCCGTCGGCAGCGGTGGCGGTGCCGGTGATGGTGCAGCCGACCACGACCTCGGGACGAAGGCGCAGGCGCCACGGCTGACCGGGGCGCACCCTGGGTGGATCCCAGGCCAGATCGTGGAGGCGCTGCTCGCCAGCGAGGCTGTGCGGCAAGGCGTTGGCTGCGTCGATGCGCAGGTGGCCGCCTGGAGCAGCGCTACAGCTCACCAGACCGCCGATGGCGCGGACGTTCATGCCCGGCCTGCCTGGGACGACCAGGGCCAGACTGTGGCGACCGGGTGGCAGCGGTTGGAATCGCACCGACTGGCGCCAGCTGCCATCGTCGCCAAGGGAGAAGGCCGCCACCTGCAGATCGGCCGGGGCATCGTCCGACACCGCCACCTCGGCGGTGAGCAGAGCGTCGCCCAGCGGCATGTCGGCGAGCAGGTCGACGGTCGTGGTCAGTGGCCCGGCCAGGCGCACCTCGACCGCCGGCAGCAGCACGGCGCACAGCACAAGCAGGGCGGAACGGACGATCACGACCAGTGCATACCTCCAGGGTGGCCCTGATGTTATTGTCTCAGCTGTTCCCCGGTAGTGGTTTGACGTCGCGTTGTTTCAACTGCTGTGGCGCGCGTGTACGACGAGGCGGCAGTCTCTGCCGAGCGTGGGACCGGTGCGCTCCGACACCCGGTCGACAATCTGGGTGCGCGTGAACGCGTCACGGCTTCTGGTGCATCTCGTCCCACTTCACCTTCGGGATGACGATGTTTCCGTCCTTGTCCCGATACTGCACCTCTATCGTCTTCATCTTGTCGACGTATTGCAACGCCGTGTTCTCCAACGATCGGGCGTTGGCATTCGTCTGCGCGTCGGCTTTGCCATTGTTGTAGCCATACCAGTACGCCACACCGCCGAGCCCCAGCAGGACGATGATGAGCAGCAATATCTTGAACATGTCCGCCCCCCCCCTGGCTGGAATCGTGCGCTGCGATGGGGGTGGGTCAACGCCAGTCGACAGCTGACGGCCTGAGTCGCAGATAGTGCCGTCGTATGGACAGATCGCCTTCGCCCTCTGGTTCCTCTGGTCCTCCCTGTGCATCCAAGGGCGGTTCCCGGGGCTTTATCTTACCCGTTCGTGACTGATCATGGGCTCCGCCCCCGCGGCCCCGCGGGCCTGCCCCCACGGGCTTTGTCGCGGCTCGGTTTCGTCGCACGGCTCCGAAACCGTGGGCGGAGGGGCTTCGCCCAGTATATCCGCCCACCGCCACTCGGCGCCCGCCCCATCGCTGCGCGACGGGGCCCCGGGCCTGAGTTGTTACACCCGTTCTTCGCAGCCTCGGGATCACCCGCCCGCTGATCGCCGCCGCGCCGCCTGCGGCAGTTCCAGCATCTGGATGCAGTCGATGCGGATCCGATGCGGCGGGCCATCCACCCCCTCCTTGACCGTGAGGATGCCGCTGCCGTCGTGCACAAACCCGTCTGCTGCTGCTGCTGCCGCTGCTGCCGCTGCCGCTGCCGCCGGGACGCGTGCGCGGATGCGGCCGGTGATGAACGAGTCGACATCAGCGATCTCAGTCCAGGGAAAGTACCTGCCCTGCTCCTCCAGTCCGGCCTCGGCCGCGTCGAGGGCCGCAGACAGCTCGTCGATCGTCGCGACGAGCTCGGCCGGGATCACCTCGGCCAGGCGGCCGGTCAGCCGGGCAGAGCAGACGTCGGCCGCCGCAAGCTGATGCCGCTGCAGCGCCTGGTTGAACGTGGTCCGGCAGGTCCACACGGTCGCCACGCCAGGCGACGGGTAGAGCCGGATCACCTCGGCGCGGATCTTGTAGCCTGCACAGTAGAGGATCATGGTGCCCGCATCCCGCCTGCTCAGCCGCCGCAGACGACGATGTCGCCTTGGCGATGCAGCGGATCGTTCACGGTCGGCCACCAGCTGGTCACCGGAACGACCGTATGGCCGTGGGCGGACAGGGTGGCCGAGACCAGCGCGGCTGTCTCCTCGGAGATCTCCTCGACCTCGACCTCGCCATCGACGCTGGTGAACAACAGGTTGATCAGCTGCGGCCGGAACAGGTCCTTCTTGTAGGCGACCACACGGCCGAGAGCGGCCAGGGCGATGACGGCGACCTCGCCCCCGGGACTGACGATGCGCAGCTCGTCACCTGCGACGGCGACGGTGTGGTGGACCTTGACGAAGACCTGGGTGGCCATGGTTCAGTAGATGTCCGTTGTGCAGGCGCCAATCGGCTGGAGCGCGGCCTGGGCGAGGCCTCAGTCCGATTGGACGGCGGCCCGGCGCAGGGTCAAGGCGTCGGTGGGTCTAGCGGGCCTTGTCAACGCCGTGTGTTCGATTATGTTCGTTCTCACACGATGCGACAGCTTGCCGAAGACCGTCTGGGGATGCTGCAGCGCCTGCTGACCAAGCAGGGCTCGGTGTCGGTCTCGGTCCTGGCCCGACGCATGCGCGTGTCGGAGATGACCATCCGCCGCGACCTGGAGAAGCTCTCAGCGGCCGGCGCGGTGGCGCGGGTGCACGGCGGGGCGGTGGCCCAGGGCCGGCTGAGCTTCGCCGCCCGGCTGGAGCGCGGTGGCAAGGCCAAGCAGACCGCCGCCGCCAAGCTGCTGCCGCTGATCCCCGCCACCGGCGCCATCTACCTCGACGGCTCGACCACAGTGTTCCAGCTGGTCGGCCTGCTTGGGGCGCGGCCGGGGCTGACCGCGGCGACCAACAACCTCGACACCTTTCTCGCCCTCACCCGCCTGCCCGGCATCGTCCCAGTGCTGGTCGGCGGAGCGCTCAACCGCGAGACCGACAACTTCATCGGCCCGATGGCGCGGCGCGTGCTGGATGGCCTGGCCTTCGACCTGGCCTGCTGCAGCGCCTTCGCCCTCGATCCGCAGGTCGGGCCGAGCGAGCCGGCCGCCGAAGACGCCGAGCTGAAGTCCTACGTCGGCCAGCGCAGCCGCCGCGTCGCCCTGGCGATTGACGGCGCCAAGCTCGGCAGCCGCTCGACCGGCGCCTGGGATCTGCCCGCCGGCGCCATTCTTGCCACCGACCTTGATCCGCGCGATGCCCGCCTGGATCCCTACCGTTCCCGCTTCCCGGAGATCATCTGACATGGCCACTGTCGTCGTCCTGCCCAAGCAGGGAAATTCGGTCGAATCCTGCCTCATCGTGCGCTGGCTGAAGCAGGTCGGCGAGGCGATCAAGGACGGTGACGGCCTGTGCGAGGTCGAGACCGACAAGGCCACCGTCGAAGTCCCCGCCACCGCCGCCGGCACTCTGCTAGCCCAGGTCCGGGCCGAGGGCGAGGATGTGCCGGTGCAGACGCCGATCGCCGTCATCGGTGCCGCCGGTGAGGACGTCGGGGATCTGGTAGCACCGGCTTTAGCCGGTACGGCCGGCAGGCTTCAGCCCGCCGGCGAACCGGAAGCGAAGCCGGTAGCAACCCCGGCCGAGCCGGCCGGGGTGACGGGCGGGCCAGCGGCCCGCGCTCCCAGGGAGGCCGGCTCCAGCCCGCGGGCCCGCGAAGCCGCGGCTGCCAAGGGCGTCGACCTTGCCGGCGTCGCCGGCTCTGGCCCCAACGGCCTGGTCATTGAGCGCGACATCGCCAACGCCCCGCGCCTGACCCCGGCCGCCAAGGCGGCTGGCGGCAGCCTGCCAGCGGTTGGCTCTGGCCTCGCCGGCACGATCACCGCCGCCGATCGCACTGCGCCCCCCGAAACCCGAAACCCGAAACCCGAAACCGGGGCAATGCCAGGGACAACGACGGACATCCCCGTCAAGTCGATCCGCAAGATCATCGCCGAACGCATGCGCCAGTCGATCAGCTCGACCGCGCAGCTGACCCTGAACACCACCGCCAAGGCCACGGCGATGAACGCCCTGCGCGCCCGCTACAAGGCGGCCGGCGAATCGGTCGGCCTGGCGGCGCCATCGGTCAACGATCTCATCCTGCTCGCGGTGGCGCGCACCCTGCCGAAGTTCCCGGCGGTGAATGCCCACTTCCTCGGCGACATAATCCGCCAGTTCGCCGACATCCATATCGGCGTCGCGGTCGACACCGAGCGCGGGCTGATGGTGCCTGTGGTCAAGGATGCCGGGCGCAAGAGCGTCGCCGAGATCGGCCGCGACGTACGGGCGCTGGCCAAGGCCTGCCAGGCGGGCACGGCGAAGCCGGAGCAGCTCTCCGGCAGCACCTTCACCGTCACCAACCTCGGCGCGCTCGGCATCGAGCACTTCACCCCGGTGCTGAACGTGCCCGAAGTCGCCATCCTTGGCGTCGGCGGCATCGTCCTGCGTCCGTACGACGGGCCGAAGGGCGTCGAGTTCATCCCGTCTATCGCCCTGTCGCTGACCATCGATCACCAGGGCCTCGACGGCGCACCAGCCGCCCGCTTCCTGCAAGCCTTGGTGCGCGCCATAGAGGCTATT
>JBBREK010000093.1:0-14838 GCA_038203025.1 Planctomycetota bacterium | reverse complement strand
CCCGTCGCCCCGGGCGGTTCGCCCGGAGCCGTGGCACCCCCCTGGCCGGGCCGGCCAGGGGGACGGGCGGGCCAGCGGCCCGCGCTCCTCTAGCGCTTGCGCCAGGCGCGCGGACTTTTGCCTGCCCAGCGGCGGAAGCGCTGCGAGAAGTAGAACGGATCGGGGAAGCCGACCTCGGTGGCGATCTCCGTCACCGTGCGGGTGGTCGCGTCGAGCAGGGCCGCGGCGCGGCGCATGCGTTCACGCTCGAACCAGCGGCCGGGGCTGTCGCCAACCTGGTCGCGGAAGCGATGGGCGAAGCGCGACGGCGACAAGCCGGCGACCCGCGCCAGGTCGGCAATCGACAGCGGCCGGGCGAGATGGGCCAGGGCGTGGTCGAGGGCGGCGCGCAGCCGTTCGTCCATGCGGCCGTCAGGCTCGTTGGGGTTGGACTGGGCGAGCAACAGCAGCGCACGTTCGATAGCGTTCAGCGCCAGGCGGTCGCGCTGGCCGGCGGCACTGCGGGCGCAGGCGTTGGCCTCGTCGAGACTGGCGCTGACCAGGGCGTGGGCGGCCGGTTCGAGGTGGAGGTGGAGCAGGTCGGGGATGGGTTCGGGCCAGGCGACCAGGTCGAGCCAGGCATCGGGCATCAGCACATGGGCCCAGACCAGTTCCCAATGACCGATCGCCGGGTCGGTGCGGTAGCTGTGCGGGTGCCCGGGACGCAGCAGCACGATGTCACCGGCTCGCACGGCGAAGCCATCGCCGAACACGCCGCCTCCCGCAATGGTGTCGATGAGCAGCCAGTCGTCGGAACCCTGGGGCCGCTGTGTGCCATAAGCGGTCGTCTCGCGGAAGTGCCCAGTGAGCAGCGCGGCGCCAGGGGGGATCAGACGTTGCGGTCGCTGGACCATGGTAGCAGGATCTTCCAGGTTGTCGGCAGCTGGTCAAATTCCCACCCGGGCCTTCTGGATGATGATGTCTACATGCCCTACGCCCTACCCGCCGACGACCGCACCCGTCTTCGCCAGCTCGCCCGACGCCAGGCCGAGATCGCCGCTCTGCCCATCCAGCAGGTGCGGCGCGCTCGTTGGGCCGGGATCAATGATGACCAACCCGGCGCCCGTCCTCCCTTCGCTATCGAGAGTTGGACCTTCGATCGCGACTTCATGCCCAAGACGCTGGTCCAGTGCGAAAGCGACTACGGCCGGCGCCTGGAGGGGGGCTTCCTCCGCCATATCCGCCACCACGAGATCCTCGGCGACGATCACGTCTGCCCGGACACCCTCGACCTGGGCTGGCAGGTGCAGTGCGACGAGTTCGGCCTCGAGATCCCCACCCGCTACATCAAGGACAGCGAGGGCATCGTCACCGGCTACCACTTCGACTGCCCGGTGAAGGATCTGGTCGACGGCTTCGCGATGATCAAGCCCTCACGCTTCAGCGTGAACCGCGAGAGCACCCAGGAGGAGTTCGTCTTCCTCAGCGAGACCTTTGGCGACATCCTGCCGGTGGCGATCCGCAGCGGCACTTACGGGGCCAACTGCCTGACCCAGCGGATCATGCGCATCTGCCCACAGGAGGCTATGTTTCTGGCCATGTACGATGCGCCCGAGCAGTTGCATGCGCTGCTGGCCCTGCTGCGCGACAACGCCAAACGCATGGCGCAGTGGGCCGAGGCCGAGGGGTTGCTAGAGCTGAACAACCAGAATCAGTGCACCTGCGGCACCTGCTACAACTTCACCGACACCTTCCCCGCTGCTGTCCCAGTCCGCGGCCAGGTGAAACTGAAGGACATGTGGGCGGTGATGGACAGCCAGGAGACGGTCGGGGTGAAGCCGAAGCTGTTCCACGAGTTCTTCTTTCCCTACTACCGTGAGCTCGCCGAGCTGTACGGCCAGGTCTACTGGGGCTGCTGCGAGCCGGTCGATCCGATCTGGGAGAACTCGATCTCCAAGCTGCCCAACCTCAAGTCGGTGTCGATCTCGCGCTGGGCCAACCAGGCGAAGATGGCTGAGATGTTGGACGGCACGGGCATCGTCTACTCGCGCAAACCCAACCCCAATCTGCTCGGCGTCGACAAGGTGCTGAATGAGGAGGCGTGGGCGGCCGAGATCCGGTCGACCCTGGCGGTGATGGCCGGCAAGCGCGTGCCCTTCGAATTCGTCGTGCGCGATGTCTACAGCATGCATGGCGACCTGGGCAAGGCACGGCGCGCGGTCGAGATCGCGAATCGTGAAATCGACGCGGTGTACGGGCCGGCCCAGACTTCGACCTCGGCCGCCTGAACACCCGGCGCTGGAGCCCGGGGACACAGCTGTCATGCTGCGTGGCATGGCGTCCAAGAAAGCCGGTCCTGGTTGTCTCATCCCGTTCGGGCTGCTGTTCGTCGTCGTGGGATGCATCCCGGGAGGCATCGCCCTGAACGATCTGCGGCGGGCCCAGGCCAGCGCGGATTGGGTCGAGACCACAGCGCACATCATCGATGTCGATCTGCAGCACGGTGACGACACTGACTCGGTGGTCTGCCACTACCGCTATCGCGCCCCGGATCCGCAGGCAGCCGAGGCGGGGACGATGCGTGACTACGAGGGCGAGCGGGTCGGCGTGCACGGCGGCTCGGACAATCTCGGCTCCTGGCAGCGCGACACCTGGCGCCGGCTCGACCGGGCCCGGCAGGAGGAGCAGCGGGTGCCGTGCTGGTACGATCCGGCGGATCCGGCCAGTGCCGTGCTCAACCGCGAGGTGCGCTGGGGGCTGCTTGGCTTCATGTTCGTCTTCCCCCTGGTCTTCGGCTTGGCCGGCGGCGGCCTCGCCTGGTTTGGCTGGCACCAGGTGCGGCGGAAGCGGCTGCCGGCTCCGGACCCGCAGGTCCTCTCCAACCAGGAACTGATCGACGCCGAACCGCGGCGGGATTGGCTCATCTGGATCGCCGCCCTGGTGTGGAACGCGATCGCCTGGGGGGTGGCGATCGGTGCCGCGCTGCAACAGGACCTCCCCTGGCCGGCCTGGCTGCTCATCGGCCTGTTCCCGCTCATCGGTCTGCTGCTGATCTTCACCGCCCTGCGCGCTACCGCCCGCAGCCTACGCCATGGCCGGCCGCAGCTGCGGCGTGAGTCGGGGACGTGGTCGACCGGCAACCGCGTGCAGGCCATCGTCCTCACCCGTACCGCGCCGCAGCCGGGCGATCGTATCGCCGCCCGGCTGCTGGTGATGCGGCGGGTGACCACCGAGGACAGCGATGGCACCTCGGTCAGCAATCGCACGGAATGGGAGATCGATCTGGCGGTGGCAGCGCAGGACGGCAGCCGCGAGGCCGGCCTCTGGCTGCATCGTGTCGAGCTGCCCCTGCCCAGCGACCTGCCGCCAGCCGGCGAGGATCTGACCTGGCGCCTGGAATGGCAGCTGATCCGCCCTGGTCCCGACTTGACGGCAGCCTTCGTGCTGCCGGTGGTCGCGGGCCCGCCCGAGGCCGCGCTGACCGCCGCCGAGGTCAAGCTGGCCGCTGACCGCTCGGCGCCCCTCGCCGTGCTGGCGAAGGCCGGGGTGCGGGTGTCGGAGGAGCGCGGCGATGTGGTCATCACCCTGCCCGCCTGGCGCAATCCCGGCTTGCACCTCACCGGCCTGATCACCTGCGCCGTGCTGACAGCCGGTGCTGCTGCTCTGTAC
The DNA here is from genome assembly GCA_038203025.1 of Planctomycetota bacterium. Lineage (GTDB taxonomy): Bacteria > Planctomycetota > UBA11346 > UBA11346 > UBA11346 > UBA11346. Next base: position 11,190 of record JBBREK010000093.1, on the reverse strand, counting down.
CAGGTGATGGGCTGGTGGATCGTCCTGCTCGCGGTGCCGATCCTGCTGCCGAGCTGGCGCGGCGCGGTGCGCAGCGCGCTGTGGCGTTCGAGCATAACCCTGAGCGCCGGACGCATCACGGTCAGCGCTGGCTGGTGGCGCAGCGAACGCCACGACGTCAAGCCGGCTGACGTGACCGAGGTGGAACGAAAATCCAACATGAGTTCAGGTCATGTGGCCTGGTACAACATGTGGCTGAAGACGGCCGACGGTCTGCGCATCCCCATCGCCCGTGGTGTCCCCGGTCCGGCTGCTGTCCGCATCGCCGAGTTGATCGAGGCGGTGCGGAGCTGAGGTTTGGGATCGGCTGCTGACCGGTTCCGTGGCGGCGACGGCGTGGCACCATCCTGCATGCTCGGACTGCTGCTGGTCGATCACGGCTCGCGCCGCATTGAAGCGAACGCCCAGGTCGTCGACATGGCTGGGCGGGTAGCCCGCCTCATGCCGCCCGGTACGCCGATCACCAGTGCCCATCTTGAGGTCTGCCCGCCGACCATCGCCGAGGGCGTCGCCTGGTTGCTGGCGCAGGGGGTCGACGAGCTGCGCGTGCTGCCGTACTTCCTCTCCGATGGACGTCATCTACGCGAAGACATTCCCGCCCAGGTGCGCGAGGCGCTGCGTGCGGATCCCCAGGTGCGCTTCGTTATCGGCGGGGCGCTTGGCCCCGACGATGTGCTGGCGGCGCTGCTGCTGCGCCGCGCCGAGGTCACGGTTGCGTTGCCGTCCTGATCCGGTCCACCCACAGCTGCGCCGCCGGGCTGAGCTGATCGTCGGCAAGGTTGCCGCGAGCGCATTCCCAGGCCTGGCGTAGGATGGTGATCTGGTAGCGGGTACGGTTGTGCTGCGCCGCCAGATCGGCGTCCTGATGATCGTTGAGGAAGCCGTCGACCACCGCGCGCAGGGTCTCGTCGTTCCATGGGCGGCCGGGAACACGCGAACCCGGACGGGCGACCACGTCCTTGGCCGAGGGCACCGGCCGGTCGTCGGCCGCTGTGGCATCGGCGCGGATCCACGCCACCTGCGACAGGTTGATGACGATCTCGCCATCGGCGCCGCTCAGGCGCAGCCAGCCGTTGGCGGTGGCGATGACCGAACCGCTGTGCACCTCGCCGTCGAGACGGAGGTGGACGGTGCGGCCGGGGACGAGCAGGGAGAGGGGCAGAGCCATGCGTGGAGAATGCGACGGAGGATAGCTCGGCCAAGCGGCGACGACGCGGGCTGAAGCCCGCGGTCCTGGAGAGGTGGTCAGCCGCCGAGGCGGTCGATGATCGCGAAGTGATGCGCCTCGACCGACTGCACCGACAGGCGGCTACGCGCGAACAGCAGCATGCCGGACAGCTCGGGGATGGTGCGCAGTTCGCTCAGGGGCAGGAAGCGGGCGAAGACGCGGGCGAAGCGCATGTCGACCATTGACCAGCGCTGCACCGTCGGGCCGTCCTTGGAGTCGTGGTAGGGACTGGACGGGTCCCAGGCGGTGTGGTCGGGATAGGCCGCCTTCGCCACCGTGCAGAGGCCCGCCGCCCCGGACGGCTCGGCGTTGCTGTGATAGAAGATGCAGTGGTCGCCGACCGCCATGGCGCGGAGGAAGTTGCGCGCCTGGTAATTGCGCACCCCGTCCCACGGCGCGGTGCGCTTGCGCTTCAGCTCGGCGATTCCGAAGACGTCCGGTTCGCTTTTCACCAGCCAATGCGCCATCGCCTAGGCCTTATGCTGCAGCATGTGCCGCACCTGCGCCAGGATCAGCGATGGCGCAAAGGGCTTGGGCACGACCTGTTCGTTGCTGAGCTCGGCATCGCTGTAGCCGGTCATGAACAGGACGCGCACGCCGGGACGCCGTCGGCGCAGCTGGGCCGCCAGTTCGAGGCCGCCGAGGCGTGGCATGACCAAGTCGGTGAGCAGCAGGTTGATAGCGCCGCCGTGCTGGCCAGAGCGCTCCAGGGCAGCCTCGCCGTCTGCTGCCTCAAGGACCTGGTAGCCGGCGCCGGTCAGGGTCTGGACCAACAGCTGGCGCACGGCCGGTTCGTCCTCAGCCAGCAGGATGGTCTCGCCGCCGCCGACCGCGATCGGCAACGCGGTGCGCAAGGGCGAGGGTTCGGGTCCGGTCTGGCCGACCGGCAGGAGGATGGTGAAGGTGCTGCCACGGCCGGGTTGGCTGTCGACCAGCACGGTGCCGCCGCCCTCGCGGATGATGCCCCAGATCACCGACAGGCCGAGGCCGGTACCGCGGCCCGGCTCCTTGGTGGTGAAGAACGGCTCGAACAACCGGGCGCGCACCGTCTCGTCCATGCCATCGCCGTCGTCGATTACCGCCAGGCTGACGTAGTGGCCGGGCGATAGACCGTTGCTGCGGATTTCCGTGCCGTGCAGGCGGACCTGGGCGGTGGTGATGGTCAGTCGTCCGCCGTGCGGCATCGCGTCGCGGGCATTGACCACCAGATTGACCACCACCTGTTCCAGCTGTCCGGGATCGATCAGTACCCGGGCTGGATCTGCAGCCAGGCTGGTCACCAGATCAATGTCTTCGCCGATCAAGCGGTGCAGCATGCGATCAAGGTCGGCGACCACGGCGTCGATGCGTACCAGCTTTGGTGTTGCCGGACCGCGCCGCGAGAAGGCGAGCAGCTGTCGGGTCAGGCCGGCTGCCCGTTCGGCAGCGCGGCGCACTTCGCGGACCCGAGTATGCGCCGGATGGTCCGGGCCGATGTCGTTGTCGATCAGCGCGGTGTAACCAAGGATGGCAGTGAGCAGGTTGTTGAAGTCGTGGGCCACGCCGCCGGCCAGCCGGCCGACCGCGTCCATCTTCTGGGCATGGCGCAGCTGGTCGTCGAGCATGCGCCGTTCGGTGATGTCGCGCGAGCTGAGGACGATGCCGCCGATCTGCGGGTCGCCGAGCTGGTTGGTGCCCAGCGACTCGATCCAGCGCCAGCTGCCGTCCTTGTGCCGTAGACGGTAGGTGGCCGTGGCCTGGCCAGTCGGCGTCGCCAGGCAGGCGCCGAGGGCCTGGCGGATGACCGGCAGGTCTTCGGGGTGGACCAGGTCGATGCCGTTGCGTCCCTGCAGCTCCTCGGGTAGCCAACCGGTCCAGCGATGGACGGTTGGGCTTTCAAAGAGGATGGTGCCATCGGGGGCCAGCACCGTGATCACGTCCAGCGTGTGGGCAATCAGGGCGCGCGGCAGGGCCGCGCCGAATTCGCCGGAGCCGGGCATCTCAGCCGCGCTGCCGCTGCCGCTGCTGCCGGTGCCGGTAGAGCACCAGGCCGGAGAGGATCTTGGGCGCGAAGAAGGTGCTCTTCTCCGGCATGACGATGTTGCTGTCGGTCCGGCCGGCGTCGGCCACGGCCATCAGTTCGGCGATCGACACTGGATGCAGGGCGACCGCGAGGTCGTAGTCGCCGCGCGCGACCACCTCAGCCATCTTGGGCAGCTCCCATTCGGCGTAGTAGTCGAAGCGGGCCGGGTCCTTGATCATCGCGTGGGTCAGGCCGAGCAGGGGATAGAGCTCGCGTTCCAGGCACGAGCAGTCGAGCCGTCCGACCACGTCGGCGGGGATGTCGCGGAAGGCGAGGTCCCAGGCCTTGCCCTGGTGCAGGATGCGGACGTGGCCCTTGTCCGGTGTCGCCCAGGTCGACGCGACCAGGGGCAGGCGGTCGCGGAGGTCGGCGAAGCGCTGCACCCCGGTGATGACGCGGTTGTAGGCCTGGATGGCGGCCTCTTCGACGACGTAGGCGAGGCAGTGGCTTTGGCCGTTCTTCAACGCGGCATGGTAGCGGTGGTGGCCGTCAGCGATGTACAGCGGCTGCTGCGCCACCAGCGCGCGCAGGGCCGCGCCATCGATCGATTCCTCGGTCACCAGCCAGATGCGGCTGCGCAGGGCGTGCAGGTCGTTGAGCCCGGCGAAGTCGGGGGTGAGGTCGTAGTCGGGCGCGCGCGCGGCCGCAATGCGGTCGAGCACCGGCGTGATCGGCGCGCGGGTGAGCAGGAATACCGGTTCGAGGGTCAGGCCGGTGAGCTTGGTCAGGGCGAGCCGGCCCTGCACCTTGTCGTCGAAGGTCTTCTCGTGGCGGATGACCTCACCTCGGGCGTAGTCGGTCACCTCGGTGGCGGTGAACACGCCGATGCGGCGCTGCGCGCCCTGCGCCGACGTCCAGGTCTGCTCGTAGACCAGGAAGGACGGACGGTCGAGCGGCGTCAGCGTCGACGCGGTCAGCCTGGCCAACGCAGCCATCGGGTCGGGCCCCAGCGTGACGTGCCAGAGATTGCCGGCCCGCCCCTTGAGCAGGGTTTCCAGGGGCGTCCCCGGCTTGATCACGTCATAGGGCGGAGCGACCAGCTCGTCGATGCGGTCGGCGCGGGGAAGGAAGCCGGTGAGGCCGTTGATCGTGGTCATTTGTCATTGCCCCGGTTTCGGGTTTCGGGGTCGAGGGCCGGGATCCGCAGTCAGGTCGGAACGTCTGTCCCGAAACCCGCATCAGGCCGCTGGCTTGAGGTACGCGAGTAAACGAGCCAGCTCGCTCTTCATGTCCTGGCGGGCGACGATCAAGTCGATCTGGCCGTGCTTGTGCACGAACTCGCTGGTCTGGAAGCCCTCGGGCAGCTCCTGCTTGATCGTCTCCTGGATGACGCGGGCGCCGGTGAAGCCGATCATCGCCCTGGGTTCGGCGATGATGATGTCACCGAGCGAGGCGTAGCTGGCCATGACGCCGGCCATGGTCGGGTTGGTCAGGACGGAGATGAACGGGACTCGGCCTTCGCGCATGCGGGCCAGGGCGGCACTGGTCTTGGCCATCTGCATCAGCGAGATGACGCCCTCCTGCATGCGCGCGCCGCCGGAGGCGGAGACGACGATGGCAGGGATGCGGTGCTTGAGGCAGTACTCGAACTGACGGGTCAGCTTCTCGCCAACCACGCTGCCCATCGAGCCGCCGTTGAAGCTGAAATCCAAAACCCCGAGACCGATGTCGATGCCGGATAGCCGGCCCCGCCCGGTGAGGACGGCATCCTTCAAACCGGTCTTGGCCTGCTGCTGGGCGATGCGTTCGGGATAGCTTTTGCCGTCGACGAACTTGAGCGGGTCGGCCGAGGTCATGTCGGCGTCCCACTCCTGCCAGGTGCCGTCATCGATCAGCGAGGCGATACGCCGGTGCGAACCCATCTTGAAGTGGTGGTTGCACTCGGGGCAGGTGTCGAGGCGCTCTTCGATCAGGCGCTTGAATACTGTCTTCTGGCAGCTGGGACACTTCTCCCACAGGCCGTCGGGAATCTTCTTCGGGTCGCGCCCGGTGGCGCCGCGGCGGAGTCGGTCGAGGACCATGCGGGGTAGGCTCCAGAAGGGGCGCAGCGTAGGGCGGACGATGGGATGCCAAGAGGGAGCGGTCGGCCAGGACCGCGGGCTTCACCCCGCGCGGTGTCGCGAGGCGGGCTGAAGCCCGCGGTCCTTCCAGCAAAAGCACGGGCCGGCGCCCATGCGGACGCCGGCCCGGAAACGGTGGGAGCGGAGGCTCTCAGCGCTCTTCCGGCTCTTCCTTCTCGTCCTCGTCGTCGTCGAGGTCGTCTTCCATCTCCTCGTTCTCGTCATAGACGGTGTCGAGGAAATCGTCGAGGGCGTCGCGGATCGTTTCATTGATCCGGTACCCCTCGCTCTTCAGCAGCTTGATGATGTCCTCTTCAAGGCCCATGGACGGCTCCTACGGCGGGTGTGCGGGAGTCCGTAGGGGTGAGGTGGGATGTGTCAAGATATAGCCAGGATCGGGTGTGCAGGGCAGCGGGCCGCAGCCGCCCAGACCCTGGCATCGCCTGCCCCCGGCAGAGCATGCCCGACCCGTGTCCAGCCCCCCGTTCCCCGCCAGTCTGCGCTGGGCTCTGACCTTCGAAGTGGTCAACGCCTGCTCGTGGTCGGCGGTGCTCGGGGCCCCCCTCATCCTGCTGCTCAAGAGCCAGGGCGCGTCAGCGACCACTCTCGGGGCGGCGCTGGCGCTGATGCCGCTGACCCAGGCCTTGCAGTTGCTCGGCGCCCGCTGGCTGCCGCGTTACGGCTATCGTGGGCTGATGGTGCGCGGTTGGACCTCGCGCACCGTGCTGGTCGGCCTGATCGCCGTGGTTGCGCTGGCCATGCCGCGCTTCGCCCCGCCAGTGGTGATCTGGACGGTGATCGGCCTGCTCGCGGCGTTCACCGTCATCCGTGGTCTGACCAGCTGCGCCTGGCTGCCGTGGATCACCTCGCTGATACCAGAGGACATGCGTGGGCGCTACCTCGGCTGGTCGGCCTTGCTCATCCAGGCGACCCTGGTGCTGTGCAACCTGGCCTATGCCGCGGTCTTCGACCTCCAGCCCGGCCCGATCGGCTTCTCCATCGTCTATGCCTGGGCCTGCCTCATGGGCTTCGCCGCCGCCTGGACGATGAGCCGCATCCCCGACGTGCCGGTCGCTGCCGAGGGCGGGGTCGGCCGGGTGCCGTGGGCGGCGATGCTCAGCCACGCTCCGTTCACCCGCCTGCTCGGCTTCACCATCCTGGTCTACGTCGCCCTGGCCGCCCTGGGGGTGCTGTGGGTGCCGGTGATGCGCGACATCTACCACCAGAGCGACGGTGTGATCGCGGTGCTGCCGGTGTGGGCCTCGGTGGCGCAGCTGGTCTGCCTACCGCTACTCGGGCCGCTGGTCGATCGCACCGGCAGTCGGCCGATGATCGCCGTCGCCCTGGGTGTCTGGGGCCTGCATGCCGTGCTGTGGGCCGGGCTCGCCGGCGGCCAGCTGCCGCTGGCCTGGTGGGTGCTGGCGCTGATCCAGGGCACCGCCGGTGTCGGGGCGGCGGCCTTCTTCCTCGCCAGCGCGCGGCTGCTCATGGCGACCGTGCCGGGCCAGGGGCGCAGTCACTTCTTCGCTCTGTACAGCGGCGCCCTCGCCCTCGGGCAGGGGGTTGCGCCGGTGCTCTGGGGCCTGGCGCTCGACGCGACAATCGGGTGGCATCGCTGGGGCCTTAACGCCCACGCCGCGCTCTATCTCGCCTCGGCGCTACTGATCATCGTCTCGATGGTCCTGGCCCTGCGCCTCAACGAGGACCGCGCCCTGTCGACGCGTGAGTTCCTGCGCGAGCTGCTGGTGCGCAGCCCGCGCCGCGCCCTGGCGCGGCTGGGGTCGGTGATGGAGGATCGCTAGCGCTCGCCGCGACGCCAGGCACTCGGGCTGACTCCGACGTGCTTGCGGAACAAGGTGGTGAAGGTGAAGGGATTGGCATAGCCGAGGTCGGCGGCGATCTCGGCCACCCCCTTGGTTCCGCCGAGCAGCGCCGCGCGGGCGCGATCGAGCCGGCGGCGCAGGCGGTACTCGCCCGGGCCGATGCCGACGGCGGCGCGGAAGACCTTGCGGAAACGCCCATAGGGCAGGCCGAGCTCTCGGGCGACCAGCCGCAGGTCGATGCGCGGGTCGTCGCCGAGCAGTCGGCAGGCACGATCGGCGTCAAAGCCGCACGCCGGGGTGCGTTCGCTGCCGAGCATGCCGAGCAGCATGCCGAGCAGCCGCACCTGCTGGCGCGGCAGGTCACGGTCGGGGGCGGCCTCCAGGGCGTCGACGGCGCGCCACAGTTCTCGCAGCCACGGCAGGTCGATGCCCGGCTGCAGCACCGGCAGACTGCCGTCGATGACGCGCATCTCGGTGAGCATGGCCTCGGCGACGCTATCGAGATGGATCCAGCATTCGGCCCAGGCCGGTTCCGCTTCGATCCACACGCTGTGCACGGCGCCGCTGAAGCGCTGGTAGAGCGTCCCCGGGCCCAGCGGCCAGCGCCTGCCCGCGGCGTCGGCGAACCAGCCGGCCCCGCGCAGCACCAGGACGGCGCTGTAGGCCGGTCGCGATTCCTGCTGCGGGTCCCAGCCCGGGGGTTTGACCATGAAGCCGCAGGCGACCAGGGCGCGTTCGCGGCTGCCACGTAGCGAGCGGAAGCAGCAGTGGTCGGCGCACAGGCTGGCGGGCACCTGCATGGCCAGAAATGGTAGGTCTTGCAGCAGGATGGCTATGGACAACAGGGCGGATGCCAGGTTAGCATGGTCAGGAATATGAGGTCACCCATGCCTGCCCTGATCGACGACCCCGTCGCCGTCCACCGCAACCGCCAGCTTATGCACGCCCCGTGGGGCGGCTTCGCCGATGCGGTTGGGGCGCAGGCCGGGATCGCCACGCCATGGGTGCAGAGTCTCGACGGGACGTGGGCGTTCCATCTCGCCCCCCGCCCCGACGCCGTGCCCGTCGGCTGCGAGCAACCCGGCTTCGACGACCGCGCCTGGGCGCGCATCCCGGTGCCGGCCAACTGGGAACTGCACGGCCACGGCGAGGCGATCTACCAGAACATCGCCTACCCCTTCGTGCCGGCCACCTACCCCGCTGCGCCGATCGACAATCCCACCGGTTCCTATCGCACCACCTTCTCGGTCCCGGCTGACTGGACCGGCCGTCGCATCGTTCTCGAATTCGGCTCGGTCGACGCGGCCTTCCACTGCTGGGTCAACGGCACCGAGATCGGCTTCTCCACCGACAGCAAGCTGCCGGCGCACTTCGACATCACCGACCAGGTCCATCCGGGCACCAACCATCTGGCGGTGCGCGTCTACCGCTGGCCGACCTCGGCCCATCTGGAAAAGCAGGACTACTGGCACCTCTCCGGCATCCAGCGCAGCGTGCGCCTGATCGCCAAGCCGGCGGTGCACCTGCGTGATTGGAGTCATCAGGTGCGCTTCGACGCCGGCTTCCGCGATGCGACGCTGGCGGTGCGGGCGTGGATCAGCCCGCCGGCCGGGTCGTGGGAGGTGTACGGGGCCGGCATGATCCGCTTCCCTGGCGTCGCTGGCTGGACGGTTGGCTTCAGCCTGCGCGATGCGGCTGGACGCGAGGTCGCCGCCGGTACCGGCCCGATCGCCGACAACAGCCCGATGTACGGGCCGTCCTCCGGCGGCTCGCACGACGAGGCGTTCAGCGCCAAGGCCGAACTGGCAGTGACGGCGCCGCGCTGGTGGAGCGCCGAGTCGCCCGAGCTCTACACCCTGGTGATGGAGCTACGCGATCCGTCCGGCCAGGCGGTCGACTGGGAGCGCACCCGGGTCGGCTTCCGCCAGCTTGAGATCCGCGATGGCATCATTCGCCTCAACGGTCAGCGCCTGGTCTTCCGCGGCGTTAACCGCCACGAGTTCCATCCCGTGCGCGGCCGCGCCGTCACCCTGGCCGACATGCGCGAGGACCTCCTGGCGATGAAGCGGCTGAACTTCAACGCCGTGCGCACCTGCCATTACCCGGATGCCGACGGCTGGTATGATCTCTGTGACGAGCTGGGCATGTACGTCGTCGACGAGGCCAACCTCGAGACGCACGGCATGGCCGCCCTCGCCAGCCGCGACCCGCAGTGGGCGCCGGCCTACCTCGAACGCGCCCTGCGCATGTGCCTGCGTGACCGCAACCATGCCTGCGTCGTTACTTGGAGCCTGGGCAACGAGAGCCACGTCGGCCCGAACCACGCCGCCATGGCCAACTGGCTGCGCCTCGCTGATCCGACCCGGCCAGTGCAGTACGAGAGCGGATTCCCCGGTCCTCTGGTCAGCGACATCATGGCGCCGATGTATCCCAACCTCGACTGGGTGCGGCAGATGCTGGCCGATCCCAACGAGAAGCGCCCGCTGGTGATGTGCGAGTACGCCTACGCCAAAGGCAACTCGACCGGCAATGTGCGCAAGTTCTGGGACCTGATCTGGGAACTGCCGCGTTTCCAGGGCGGCTTCGTATGGGACTGGCGCGACAAGGCGATCGAACGCAACGGCCGCTGGGACTACGGCGTCGAGCGCTTCGAGCCCTGCGGCACCGAGCGCATGTGCCTCAACGGCGTGGTCGGCCCCGACCTGGCCGATCACCCCGGCGCGTTGGAGCTGCGCCACGTCCAGTCGCCGGTGCAACTGCACGCCGAGGACGCCGCCGCCGGGCGTCTGCGCGTCACCAACCGCCATCAGTTCCTCGACCTGTCGGGCTACCGCCTGCGCTGGAGCCTAAGCGCGGACGGCATCAGCGTTGCGGACGGCGTGTTGCCCTGTCCGACGCTGGCGCCTGGTGCAGCCGGCAGCGTGCAGATCACCCTGCCCGCATCGGCGCTGGCCGCCGGTGCCGAGACGCACCTGGCGGTGACCGTCGAACGCATCGCCGAGACGCCATGGTCGCCGGCTGGCGCAGTCGTCGATCAGGTTCAGTTCCCGGTCGCAGCGCGGCGAAACGCCCCCGTAGGTCGGGCGGCGCAACCGCTGGACCTCACCGGTGACGTGCTGTCTGGAGCCGGCTTCAGCCTGCGTTTCGACCGTGCTGCCGGCACCATCGCTGGCTGGCAGGTCGGCGGTCGCGAACTGCTAACACGTCCGCTGCTGCCCTGTCTGACCCGGGCGCCCACCGACATCGATCTGACTACCGGCGGCAACGGCTTCGCCGGCCAGTGGGCGGCCTGCGGCCTCGACCGGGCGGTGTTCACGCCCGACAGCTGTGAGATCGTCCGCCTGGACGCGCAGCGGGTGCGCCTGGTCGCCACCGGTGCCATGGCCGCGCCCGGCAAGCCGCCGGTGGCTCGCCTCGAACTGGTGTGGACGGTGCATGGTTCGGGTGATGTCGTCGCCGATGTGCTGGCGATGGTCGACGCCCCGGTCGAGTCCATTCCGCGCATCGGCCTAGTCACCGCGCTGCCCGGCGCCGACCGCCGTCTGCGCTGGTTCGGTCGTGGCCCGTTCGAGAACTATCCGGATCGCAAGGAGTCGGCCCTGGTCGGCGCCTACGAAGCGGCGGTGGCAGATCTGCTGACGCCTTACGTCTTCCCGCAGGAATGCGGCCTGCACAGCGACGTGCGCTGGCTGGCAGCGGTCGACGCATCCGGCAGCGGCCTGTTCGTCCAGGGCTTGCCGCTGCTATACGCCTCGGCCCTGCCGGTGCGGCTCGAGGATCTGCGCGATGCCGCCAACCTGGCCGATCTCGTGCGTCGTGATGAGACCAGTCTGCATCTCGACGGGTTCCATATGGGTCTGGGCGGTGACACCGGCTGGACCCGCAACGTCCATCCCGAGTTCCGACTGCCGCCTGGCCAGTACCGCTTCCGCCTGCGCCTGAAGGGTCTGGCCGGCGGTGAGGACCTGGCGGCGCTGG
>JBBREK010000092.1:0-14990 GCA_038203025.1 Planctomycetota bacterium | reverse complement strand
CGAGGAACCATGCATGACCATGTGGCAATTGGGGATCTTGGCGTGGATCTCTTCGATACGCTTCATGGCGAGGACATCGCCGGTAGGTTTCTTGGAGAACTTGTAGGCGCCGTGGCTGGTGCCCATGGCGACGGCCAGGGCGTCAATGCCGGTGCGCGCGACGAAGTCGACCGCCTGGTCGGGGTTGGTCAGCAACTGGTCCATGCTCAGCTTGCCCTCGGCGCCGTGGCCGTCCTCCTTCTCGCCGGAACCGCTCTCGAGCGAGCCGAGACAGCCGAGCTCGCCCTCGACCGAGACGCCCAGGCTGTGCGCCAGGTTGACCACCTCGCGGGTGACCGCGACGTTGTACTCGTAGCTGGCCGGCGTCTTGCCGTCGTCCTCGAGCGAGCCGTCCATCATCACCGAGGTGAAACCCATACGCATGGCGCTGACGCAGGTGTCGGGCGCGTTGCCGTGGTCCTGGTGCATGACGATGGGGATGTCGGGGTAGAGTTCGGCGGCGGCTTGCATCAGATTGCGCAGGAACAGATCGTTGGTGAACTTGCGCGCACCGCGGCTGGCCTGGACGATGACCGGGCTCTTGGTGGCCTTGGCGGCCTCCATGATCGCCTGGATCTGCTCCATGTCGTTGACGTTCAGGGCGCAGACGCCGTAGTTGTTGGCGGCGGCGTGATCGAGCAGAGGGCGCAGAGGGATGAGAGGCATGGGTGCTCCGGAATAAGGGGGTGGCCTGCCAAAGGCTATCGCAGTATGGGTCTGGGATCACCGGATCAAGACGTCCGCTTTCAGCATCGGGGCCTCGCCGGCCCCGGACTCCGCCCAGGGCCTTCGCCCTGGACCCGCTCGACACGCTGCGCTGACGCTGGCGATTCGCCAAGCGGTATCGCTCGTTCCAGGCTCGCTCGGCCGACGCCTGCGCTCGCTCGGCCGACGCCTGCGCTCGCTCGGCGAACGAGCTTTATCACATAGCCTCAAGCCTCACAGCAAACGAAGGAATATCAGACGCGCTCTGGACCCGCTCGACACGCTGCGCTGACGCTGGCGATTCGCCAAGCGGTATCGCTCGTTCCAGGCTCGCTCGGCCGACGCCTGCGCTCGCTCGGCGAACGCGCTTTATCACATAGCCTCAAGCCTCACAGCAAACGAAGGAATATCAGACGCGCCCTGGACCCGCTCGACACGCTGCGCTGACGCTGGCGATTCGCCAAGCGGTATCGCTTGTTCCAGGCTCGCTCGGCCGACGCCTGCGCTCGCCGGGATGCCGCCAGCAAACGAAAGGGCCCCCGGAATTTGCCGGGGGCCCTGCGGGCTCGACGCTCGAAGCTATATCAGACCAGTTCGAAGATTGCCTTGGGACTACGGTCGCCGAGGCGGTAGCCGGCCTTGAGGATGCGGGTGTAGCCGCCCTGTCGGGTGGCGTACTTGGGGGCGATCTCAGCGATCACCTTCTCCGCGGCAAAGCGGTTGTTCAGCGTGCTGGTGATCTGCCGGGCATAGCGCAGGCGGATCTCCGGCTTGTCCGTCGGCGCGGCTGCGGCGTGCTTGGCCATTGTGATGACACGCTCGGCGAAGCGGCGCGCCTCCTTGGCTTTGGGCACCGTGGTGGTGATCCGGCCGTGCTCGAACAGCGAGACAGTGAGGTTGCGCAGCATCGCGATGCGGTGCTTCGAGGTGACGTTCAGCTTGCGGTGATCGATGCGATGACGCATGGCGGGGTCCGTTTCAGTTCAGTGCACGGGTGCGGCCCTCAGGCCGCACCATCCGACTTCTTGACCAGGCGCATCCCGAAGGAGAGGCCGCGATCGGCGAGCTTCTTCTTGATCTCCTTGGTGGCGATCTTGCCGAGGTTGCGGATCGCGCCGATCTCGCCTTCGTCGAGCTGGACGAGATCGGCGATGGTGCGGATGTTGGCCGCACGCAGGGCGTTCTCGGCCTTGACCGACAGGTCGAGGGCGTTGATCTGCTTGGTCAGCATGGCACTGCGCTCGGCGTCGCCCTCGATCGCCAGGTCGGCGCTGGAGGTGGCGTCGAGGTCGCGGCCGATCTCGAAATACTTGACGAAGGGGTTGAGATGCTTGCGCAGGATGTTGGTCGCTTCGACCAGCGCCAGTTCCGGCGAGATCGAACCGTCGGTCCACACCTCAAGGTCGAGCGCCTCGAAGTCGGTGCGCTTGCCCAGGCGGCAGCTGTTGGTAGCGAAGGCCACGCGGGTCACCGGCGAGTAGATCGTGTCGATGGCGATGGTGCCCAGCGGGCTGCCATCGGTCTTCTGGTTCTCAGCCGGTACGAAGCCGCGGCCGGCACCGACATCGAGTTCGAGGTCGAAGCGCACATCTTTGGTCAGGGTGGCGATGACCAGGTCGGGGTTGATCACCTCGACATCCTGGTGCGGGGTGATGTCGCCGGCGGTGACCGGGCCCTTGCCCGACTTCTCCAGGCGGATGACCACACTTTCATCACTGTGCAGGCGCAGACGCAGGCGCTTGATGTTCAGGATGATGTGGGTGACGTCCTCAAGCACGCCTTCCAGCGAGGTGAACTCGTTGTTGGCGCTCTTCAGCCGGATCGAGCGCACGCCGGCACCCTGGATCGAGGACAGCAGCACGCGCCGTAGGCCGTTGCCGATGGTGGTTGCGAAGCCGCGCTCGAAGGGTTCGGCGTGGAATTTGGCGTAATTGATCGGACCAGAGCCGTCGACCTTTTCGACGCGCGTGGGGAGCTCAAAGCCGCGCCAGCGAATGCGCATGGGAATTCCTCGGAACGTGGGGGAAAACAGGATGGGGGAGAGTACGGCTTTGTCCAGCGATCAGGACCGCAGGCTTCAGCCCGCGGGGGCTGGGCTCAGACGCGCCGCTTCTTGCGCGGGCGGCAGCCGTTGTGTGGCAGCGGCGTGATGTCGGTGATCGCCTTGACGCCGATCCCCGAGTTGATCAGGGCGCGGATGGCGCTCTCGCGGCCGGCGCCGGGTCCGCGTACGCGCACCTCGACCTCCTTGAGCCCGAGCTTGCTGGCCTTCTCGGCGCAGCGCTCCATCGCCAGCTGGGCGGCGAAGGGCGTGCTCTTGCGTGAGCCCTTGTAGCCGATCGAGCCGGCCGACTCCCAGGCGGCAACGTCGCCGTTGGCGTCGGTGATCGCGATGATGGTGTTGTTGAAGGTTGCGTTGACGAAGACGATCCCCGTACGCAGGGTCTTCTTGACCTTCTTCTTATTGTAAGGCATATCAGCGTTTTCTCCGAAGGATCACTTGCGCAGGATCTTCTTGTTGGCGACGGTCTTCTTCTTGCCCTTACGCGTGCGCGAATTGGTGCGCGTGCGCTGGCCGCGGCAAGGCAGGCTGCGGGCGTGGCGGTAACCACGGTAGCAACCGATCTCCTTGAACCGCTGGATGTTCGCTGAGATCTCGCGGCGAAGCGAGCCCTCGATGACGAAGTTGGATTCGATGTAGGAGGTGATCTTACCCAGCTCCTCCTCGCTCAGCTGGTGCGAGCGGCGGTTCTCGTCGATACCGCACTCCTTGCACACGATGCGTGCACGGTGCAGACCGATGCCGTAAAGGTGCGCCAGCGAGTAGGGCACCTTCTTGTTCTGGGGGATATCGACGCCGAGGATACGGGGCATGGCAACCTTTCTGGATCAGCCCTGACGCTGCTTGTGATTGGGGTCGCTGCAGACGATGCGTACGCGGCCCTTGCGGCGTACGATCTTGCAGTTTTCGCAGCGCTTGCGAATGGAACTGAGCACTTTCATGGGGGTATTCCTTCTGCTCTCGTAGTCATGCTTCGCGGTAGACGATGCGGCCGCGGGTGAGGTCGTAGGGGGACATCTCGATGGTCACCTTGTCGCCAGGGAGGATGCGGATGTAGTGCATCCGGATCTTGCCAGAGACGTGGGCGAGGAGGTCGTGTTCTTTGCCGCCGGGCATGGTGACAGCGACACGGAAGCGCGCGTTGGGCAGCTTCTCCTTGACGATCGCCTCGAGGCGGATGGCTTCTTCCTTGGCCATGTCAGAACCTCTTTCCGGATTTTTTGCCGGAGCCGAGGCCGCCTGCTGCGCCAGTGCCACCGTACTTGTGCGCGAGCATGAACGAGCCGACCTTCTGCATGACGTCGAGCAGGACACCGACGACGATGAGCAGGCCGGTGCCGCCCAGCAGCACTGCGCCACGGCCCTGCATGCCGAAGGCACCGGCCAGACTTTCCGGCATGATCGAGATGATGGCGAGGAAGATGGCGCCGACGAAGGTGATGCGGGTCATGATCGACCCGATATAATCGACGGTGTTCTTGCCCGGTTTGATGCCACGGACAAAGAAACCAGCCTGCTTGAAGTGGTTGGTCAGATCGTTGAGGTCGAAGGTGATGCTGATGTAGAAGTAGGTGAAGGCGACGATCAGAGCACCGAAGACCAGGCGGTGGCCGGGGTTGCCGTAGCCCATGAACTGATCCAGCCCGACCTTGGCCAGCAGCGGCGAAGCAGCCAGCATGACCAGTAGGACGATGACAGGTTGGGCGAAGATCACCGGAATGACGTTGGCCTGGTTGAGCTTGAGCGGCAGCGAGGTCTGAGCGCCGCCGTAGACCCGGTTACCCTGCACCCGGCGCTGCTGTTCGAGATTCACCCGGCGTACCGCCTGCACCACGACAATGATGGCGGCAATGATCACAAGGCAGACGATAATCAGCCCGAGTAGCGGTGCGAGGTCAGCTGTGTGACCGCCGAAGGCACCGGGCAGGTAGGCCATGATCGAGATCATGATGACGATGGAGACGCCATTACCGATGCCGAAGCGGGTCACCTGGTCGGCAATCCACAGAATGAGCATCGAGCCGGTGGTGATAACCAGCACGGACTGCGCGACCCACAACCCAGTGTTAGCCAGAGCCTCGGGGGTCAGCAGCAGAGTTCCACCGGCGCTGTACCGAGACAGGGCGATGGCGGCGACCAGGCTTTGCACCAGGGCAATCAGCAGGGTCAGATAGCGCGTGTACTGGTTGATCTTGCGTCGGCCAGTCTCGCCCTCCTTCTGCAGCGTCTTCAGCGACGGGATGCTGAAGGTCATCAACTGCATGATGATTGAGGCCGAGATATACGGCGTGATGCCAAGGCCGAAGATCGAGGCCTGGGCGATGGCGCCGCCATTGAACATATTGGCGTAGGCAAGCATAGCCTTCAGCGGATCGGCGTCGCCACCGAGACCGCCGGTGACGATGCTCTTCAGGGCCTCGGCGTTGACACCCGGGATGGGCACGAAGACACCAAGCCGGTACGCGACAACCCCCAGGACGAAGGTGACGATGAAACGCCGGACCAGCTCTTTGACTGGGCTCTCGACGAGATCCTGCTGGGCCATCCGGCTACGAGTCCCTTATTCGCCAGCCGCGGGAGCGGCGTCGGATGCGGGTAGCGTCTCGGTGACTGTGCCGCCGGCGGCCGTGATGGCCTCCTTGACGGACGCGCTCACCTTGTCGAGCGTGACGTTGAGCTTGCGCGTCAACTTGGCTTCGCCGCGGCCGCCGATCAGCTTGATCGGGGTGTCGCCGCGAACCAAGCCGACCTCGGTGAGGGCGGCGGCGTCGATGGTCGCGCCTTCGATCAGCTTCAGCACCACGTCGATGCGCACGGCCTGGAACCGGACCTTGTGCATGTGATTGGAGAAGCCGCGCTTGGGGATGCGCATCCACAGCGGCTTCTGGCCGCCTTCGAACATCGGACCGCGGTTTTTGCCACCGGTGCGCGAGCCTTCGCCCTTACTGCCGCGGCCGCCGGTCTTGCCCAGGCCGCTGCCCAGGCCGCGGCCAACGCGACGACGCTGCGCCCGGCCGATATCCACTGAGGTGATGTCGTTGAGGCTCACAGTTCGACTCCGCGCAGCACCTGGTACTGCTCTTTGGTGCGCAGCCGCGAGAGCGCATCGAAGGTCGCACGGACGACGTTCATCGGATTGCGACTGCCGTAGGCCTTGGTCAGGATGTCGTGCACGCCGACCTTATCGAGGACCGAGCGCACGCTCTTGCCGGCGATGACGCCGGTACCGGGAGCGGCTGGAATCAGGCGCACGCGGGACGAGCCGAAGCGGCCTTCAACCTCGTGCGGGACGGTGCCGTTGACGATGGGAAACGACTTGACGTTCTTTTCGCCATTGCGCACAGCCTTGTCGATCGAGCTGGCCACTTCCTTGGCCTTGCCCTGACCGAAGCCGACTTTGCCCTTGCTGTCGCCGAGCACGATGAAGGCGGAAAAGGAGAATCGCTTACCGCCCGAGGTGACCTTGGCGCAGCGGTTGATCCGCACCACGTCCTCTTTGTAGAGGGCGCTGCGGCTCTCGCGCTCGCGCGGAGGTCCGCCACGGCGATCGCCACGGTCACCGCGGCCGCGGCTGCCGTCGGCGCCACCGGGCTGGCCGGGGGCGTTGCCGCCACCCTTCACTGGTCCATTCATCCGTGCCATACGCTGGTATCCTCGGGGTTCCACGTCCGCTTATGCGGGCGTAGCATGATGGTGATAAAGCTTAGAACTGCAAGCCCTTGGCGCGGGCCGCATTGGCCAGCGCCGCTATCCGGCCGCCATAGCGGCGACCGTTGCGGTCGAGCACCACAGCGGTGATGCCGGCCTTGGTCGCCCGTTCGGCGACCGCCTCGCCGACGAACTTGGCCTGCTCCATCGGTTTGAGATTCTTGGCCTTGTCGGCCAGATCCTTGGCCACAGTGCTGGCCGAGACCAGGGTGCGACCGGTGATGTCGTCGATCACCTGGGCGTAGATGTGCTGCTCGCTGCGGTAGACCGAGAGGCGGGGGCGGGCGGCCTTGCCGGAGACGGTCTTGCGAATGCGCAGCTTGATGCGGGCGACTGCGTCGCGCTTGGCCTTCTGCTTGTCCATGGTCCTGCTTTCTGCGTTTCTCGGGCTTACTTCTTGGCGCCGGCGGCTGCTGCCTTACCGGCTTTGCGGCGGACAATCTCGTCAGCGTAGCGCACACCCTTGCCCTTGTAGGGCTCGGGCTTGCGGGCGCTGCGCAGGTCGGCGGCGACCTGGCCAACCAGCGCCTTGTCGGTGCCGGTGACGGTGAGGTGGGTCTGATCGGCGGCGGTGATGGTCACGCCCTCGGGGATGGCGACCTCAATGGCGTTGGCAAAGCCGACGTTGAGGACCACGACCTTGCCCTTGAGAGTGGCGCGGTAGCCGACGCCGACGATCTCGAGCTTCTTGGAGTAACCCTTGGTCACGCCATCGACCATGTTCTGGATCAGCGCACGGGTGGTGCCATGCATGGCGCGCACCTGCTTCTCCTCGCTGCCGCGTTCCAGCGTCACCTTGCCGCCTTCGACCTTGGCACTGATGCCTTCGAAGAGGGGAAGCTTGCTGGTGCCCTTGGGGCCCTTGCACACGAGAGTGCGGCCGTCCAGGTTGATCTGGACGTCTTGGGGGATGACGACTGGTTGCTTGCCGATTCGGCTCACGTTGGCCTCGCTTTAAGCGCTTATTGCTCTAAGAGTTGCGTCGGGCGCGGTCAGTGGACGTTGCACAGGACTTCGCCGCCAAGCTTGCGCTTGCGGCAGTCCCGATCCGACAGGATACCCTGGCTGGTCGAGACCACGGAGATGCCGAAGCCGCGGATGATCGGCTTGATCTCTGAACGGCCGGCGTAGACGCGACGCCCGCCGGTCGAGACGCGGTCGATGGCGTGGATCACGGGCTCACCGTCCTGGCCGTACTTCAGCGCGATGCGCAGGGTGCGCGCCGGTTTGGTGTCGAGCACGCTGATGGTGCTGACGAAACCCTCGACGTTGAGCACCTTGGCTATGCCCTCTTTGATGCGCGAGTAGGGCACGTCGACCTGGCCCTTGGCAGCAAGGAGACCGTTGCGGATCACGGTCAGCATGTCGGCGATGGGATCGGAGCAGCTCATGCGTTGTCCAGTCGGAAAAGGTTCACCAGCTCGCCTTGGTCACGCCCGGCAGGAAGCCGGCGTGGGCCAAGCGGCGGAGTACGTGTCGGCTGACGCCGAACTTGCGCAGGTAGGCGTGGCTGCGGCCGGTAATCTGGCAGCGGTTCTTGATCTTGGTCGGGCTGCTGTCGGAGGGCAGCAGCGACATGGCGGCGCGGGCCTCCATGCGCTCCTCAAGCGTCAGTTTGAGATCCTTGGAGCGGAGGCGCAGGGCATCGCGCTGGGCGCGGTACTTCTCGCACAGGGCCTTGCGGCGGATGTTGCGGTAGACGGTGCTGGTTTTGGCCACGTCACTTCTCCCGGAATGGCATATGAAGGGCTTTCAGGACATCGAGCGAGAGCTTCTCGTCCGAGTTCTTGAAGCAGATGGTGATCTGCAGGCCCTGGTTGTGCTCGAGCTTGTCGAGTTGGACCTCATGGAAGAGAGCCTGCTCGCGAAGACCGAGATTGAAATTTCCCGCCTTGTCAAAGCCCTTCGGCGACAATCCGCGGAAGTCCTTGATACGAGGGATGGCGAGATGGATGAGCTTGTCGAGGAAGGCCCACATCTTCGAGCCGCGCAGGGTCACGCGGGCACCGATCTTCACACCCTCGCGGGTGCGGAAGTTGGCGATTGCCTTCTTCGCCTTGGTCACCGCGGCGCGCTGGCCGGCGATCAGGGAGAGGTGTTCAGCGACGGTGTTGAGGATCTGGCCATCGGCGACGGCCCGGCCGACGCCCATGTTCAGGCAGACCTTCTCGATGCGAGGGCCGGCCAGGCGGTTGGTTATACCCGCCTTCTTGAGGATCTCCGGCAGAGTCTCGCCGTAGGTCGTCTTGGAGTTTTTTAGCAGCTGTGGGGCGCTCATGTGTCGTGACCTCAGCCGGCCGTGCCGGTTGTGCCGGTTGCGCCGGCGGCGAAGCGGTGGCCGCTCTTCTTGGCCACGCGGACGGCACCGTGCTCGCTACGTTCGTGGCGCACCCGGGCAGGCTTGTTGGTGGTCGGGTCGAGCAGGGCCAGGTTGCTGACGTGGACCGGACGAAGACGACGGATGCGTCCGCCCTCGACGCCGGCCTGCGGGTTGGCCTTGACGTGCTTGGTGTCGAACTGCGCACATTCGCCCTCGACCAGGGCACGCTGCACGCGCGGGAACACCTTGATGACGGTGCCAGTCTTGCCACGCACGGCCTTGGGGCCGGTCAGCAGGACAACCTGGTCGCCAGAGCGCACATGGCACTTGGCGTGGTTTGGCAATTTGGGCTTCTTGACTTTGCTCGCCATAGGGACCTCAGACTACCTCGGGTGCGAGGGAGACGATCTTCATGAAGTTGCGCGCACGCAGCTCGCGGGCGACGGGCCCGAAGATGCGGGTGCCGACCGGATTCGCATCCTTGTCGAGCAGCACCACGGCGTTCGAGTCGAAACGTACCCAGCTGCCATCCTCGCGGCGCAGCGGCTTGGCCGTGCGGACGATGACCGCCTTGCACACCGCCTTGGGTTTGACCTCGGAGGTGGGGATGGCCTTCTTGACCGTCACCACGATGATGTCACCAACCGAGGCGTAGCGGCGCTTGCTGCCGCCGAGCACCTTGATGCACATGGCGCGCTTCGCGCCACTGTTGTCGGCTACGTCAAGCCAGCTCAGACTCTGAATCATGAGGGGTTCCTCGGGCTTTCTTCGTTGAGCTGGTTCAGACGGCCCGCTCCAGCACCTTCATCAGGCGCCAGCGCTTGGTCGCGGACAGCGGACGGGTCTCGATGATCATTACCTTATCGCCAGTTTTGCTGTCGTTGGTTTCGTCATGGACGTGAAACTTGAGCGTCCGCTTGACGTACTTGCCGTACATCTCGTGGCGGTACTGCTCGGTCACCGACACGACGCGGGTCTTCTGCATCTTGTCGGAGATGACCAGGCCGATGACGCGCTTGCGCGAGCCGCGTGGCTGCTGGGCTGGGACTGGCTTGTCGGTCGCGGTGGTCATCAGTTGGCCTTCGCCTTGGCGGTGGCGAGCTCTCGCTCGCGTAGCAGGGTGTTGATGCGGGCGATCTGCCGGCGGCTGCCGCGCGTGCCGATGCCGAGGCGCTTGCCCTCGAGGGTGGTCGAGAGCCGGGCCTTGAGCTGATCGCCGGCCAGCTGTACGGCCTCAGCCTGCAGCTCGTCGGGGGTCTTGGCGCGCATCGCCTGCTTGAGTGACTTCTTCACGATGGACTCCTTACGTCCGCTTCAGAAGGCGGGTGGCGAGAGGCAGCTTGTGGGCCTGGCGGCGCATCGCCTCGCGGGCCTGGACCTCGGTGACGCCGGCGAGCTCGAACATGACGGTGCCGCGATCAATCCACGTCGCCCAGTGGTCGACGTCACCCTTGCCCGAACCCATGCGTGATTCCGCCGGGTGCGAGGTGATGGGCGTGTGCGGGAACACGCGGATCCACAGCTTGCCGTTCTTGCCCAGGTAGTGGCCGGCGGCGACGCGCGCGGCTTCAATCTGGCGAGCGGTGAGCTGGCCCGGTTCCAGCGCCTGGATGCCGTAGTCGCCAAAGGCGAGGCGGTTGCAGGTCTGGGCCAGGTGGTTCGGGTCGTTACGTCGCGTCTGTTGCTTGCGGTGTTTGACGCGACTGGGGAGCATGGCCATGACTCAGGCTTCCTTCTGCTCGGCGTACTTGCCGTGGTTGACCCACACGCGCACGCCGATGGCCCCGGCCGAGGTGCGGCCGACGGCGTAGCCGTAATCGATGCGGCTGTTCAGGCTGTTGAGCGGCACACTGCCGGCGTGATCGTGCTCGACGCGGGCGATTTCGGCACCGCCGAGACGTCCGCTGATCTTGATGTTGATGCCCTTGGCGCCTTCGCGCATGGCGTTCTCGACCGCGCGCTTCATGGCGCGACGGAACGAACCGCGGCGCTCAAGCTGCTCGGCGACGTTCTCGGCGACCAGCTGGCCGCAGATGTCGGGCTTGCGCACTTCCTGGATCTGCACCTTGACCGCCTGGCCAGCAAGCTTCTCCAGGTTCTTGGTCAGGGCGTCGATCTCGGCGCCGCGCTTGCCGATGATCACGCCGGGGCGGCCGGCGTGCAGGGTCACGACTAGACGGTCGGCCTTGCGCTCAAGCAGGATCTTCTCAATGGCGGCGCCATAGAAACGCTGCTTGAGGTGGTCGCGGATCTGCGCGTCCTGGAGGACGAGCTGGGCGTACTTGCGGCCCTTGGCGAACCACACCGAGCGATGCTGCTCGGTGATGCCCATGCGGAAACCGGTCGGGTTGATCTTGTGTCCCACGACTCAGGTCTCCTGCTGCTGCGGTTTGCCGACGGAAACCAGGATATGGCTGTTGCGCTTAACCCGCGCCGCCGAGCGGCCGCGGCTGGCTGGACGCCAGCGCTTCATCACCAAGCCCTTGTCGACGCGGGCTTCGGTGACTACCAGATCCATGGGATCCAGACCACCGACGTTGGCGGCATTGGCGACGGCGCTGTCCAGGACCTTCTTCATCATCGCCGAGCCACGCTTGAGCTCGAAGGCGAGGATGTTGACGGCGTCTTCGACCCGCTTGCCGCGGATCAGCTGACAGGACAGGATGGCCTTACGTGGGCTGATACGTGCGTTGCGCATGATAGCCTGGAACTGCTTGGCCTTGGCGGGCCGCGACGACTTGGTGCTCATTTGGACTCTTCCTTCTTCGAGCCGCCGTGGCCGCGGAAGGTGCGAGTGACGGCGAATTCGCCAAGCTTATGTCCGACCATGTTGTCGGTGATCATCACCTTGGTGAAGCTGCGGCCGTTGTGGACCTCGAAGGTGTGACCGATGAAATCGGGCACCACTGTGCAGGCCCGGGACCAGGTCTTGATCGGGGTGTGGGAGTTGGCCGCCTTGTGCTTCTCGACTTTGCCGAGAAGCCTGAGGTCGACGAACGGGCCTTTGCGCGTGCTGCGGGACATCAGGCCTCCGTGGTCATCGCGCGGCCATCACGGCGGCGGATGATGTGGACGTTGGTACGGTTCTTCTTCGTGCGGGTCTTCTTGCCTTCGACCAGGGCCCACGGCGAGCAGTGCTGCCGTCCACCGTTGGTGTGACCTTCACCACCACCCAGGGGGTGGGCGATCGGGTTCATGGCGTTGCCGCGCACGGTTGGGCGGATGCCCAGCCAGCGGCTGCGGCCGGCCTTGCCGAGGTTGCGGGTGTTGGCGTCGGGGCGGCCGACGATCCCGATGGTGGCGCGGCAGGTCTGCTGCACGCGGCGGACTTCGCCGCTGGGCAGGGCGAGGATGGCCTTCTCGCCATCGATCGCCATCAGCCGGGCGAAGGTGCCGGCCGAGCGTGCGAGCTGGCCGCCGCGGCCGGGCTGCAGTTCGACATTGTGCACTTCGAGGCCCTGCGGGACGTGGCGCAGTTCCATGGCACAGCCGACGTTTGGATCACCGCCAGCCGTGTAGCTTACCACCTTGGCGCCGACCGCGAGGTCCTTGGCCGCGATGATGTAGGCCTTCTCGCCGTCGGCGTAGGTCACCAGGGCGATGCGGCAGTTGCGGTAGGGATCGTATTCGATCGCCGTGACGTTGCCGACGATGTCGAGCTTGCCGCGCTTGAAGTCAACCAAGCGGTACTGGCGGGCGTGGCGCCCACCCTTGTGGAAGCAGGTGATCCGGCCCTGGCTGTTGCGTCCGGCGCGGTAGTGCACCTTGACGGTCAGCTTCTTCTCCGGCTTCGACTTGGTGATCTCTTTGAAGTCGGGGATGGTGGTGTGGCGGGCGCCGGCGCTGCCCGCGTGCAACTTGCGGTACGGCATGTCAGACCCCTTCGATCTTCTGGCCTGCGGCCAACTTCACGATCGCCTTCTTCCACGCCGCCTCGTTGCCGGTGATGCGCGAGCGCATGCGGCGATCCTTGCCGCGGCAGTTGAGCGTGTTGACCTTGGCGACCTTCACCTTGAACAGGTGCTCGATCGCTTCGGCGATCTGCACCTTGTTGGCGTCCGGGTGGACGACGAAGGTGTACTGGTTGAGCTTGTTCTGCTGGTGTACGGTCTTCTCGGAGATGACCGGACGGAGGATGATCTGGTGCGGGGTCACGCGAGCTCCTTCACCAGCGCGTCGAGCGCGGGCTTGGCGAACACCAGGTTGGCGTGGGTCAGGACGATGCCGGCATTCAGGCTGCGGCGTTCGGCCACATCAACCTTGGGAATGTTCCGGATGCACTTCTGCAGCACCGGCTTGGAGCCTTCGCTGATCAGCAGCGCGCCCTTGCCCATCAGGCCCATCTTCTCAAGCAGCTTGGCCACCGCGCGGGTCTTGGGTTCAGCTGGGTCGAAGCCCTCGATGGCGGTGATCTTGCCCTGTTCCAGTTTCCAGCGCAGAGCGCTGCGCACCGCGATGCGACGCTCCTGGGCGTTCATCTCGACGGTGTAGTCGCGCGGGCGGACGCTGTGGGCGCGGCCACCGCCGACCCACTGCGGGCTGCGGGTCGAACCCTGGCGGGCGCGGCCAGTGCCCTTCTGCTTCCATGGCTTGCGGCCGCCACCGGCGACCTCGCCACGGTCCTTGGTCTTGTGGCTGCCCTGGCGCTGCGAGGCGTTGTGGGCGATCAGGGCCTGCTTGAGCAGGGCCTTGCGCACGGCGATGTCGAGCTTCAGCGGATCGATGTCGACCGTGCTGGTCTTCTCGCCGCTGGCGTTGTACACTTGGACGGAGATAGCGGTCATGTCCTGCCTCACGCCTGCTTTATCTCGACCAGGCCACCGTTGGGGCCGGGAATGGCACCCTTCAGCAGAACCAGGTGGTTTTCGGCGTCGATCGAGACGATCTTGAGGTTACGCACCGTGACCTGCTCGTTGCCGTAGCGGCCGGCCATGGTGCGGCCGGGAGCAACGCGCGAGGGGTCCATGCGACAGCCGATGGAGCCTGGGCGACGCTCGCCCATGTGGCCGTGGCTGGCGGGCTGGCCAGAGAAGTTCCAGCGCTTGACCACACCAGTGAAGCCGCGGCCCTTGGTCTTGCCGACCACGTCGCAGAGCTTCTTGGCGTCAAGCAGGCCGACGGTCAGTTTGAAGCCGGCCTTGGCCTCGGCGCCAGTCGCCACCGGCACTTCGCGCAGCGCCTGGCGGATGGCCACGTCGGCCTTTTTGAATTCGCCGGCGATCGGCTTGCTGGCCTTGCGGCGGCGCTTGCCGACCGCGACCTTGAGCGAGTCAAAGCCGTGCTTGTCCTTCGACTTGACTTCGATCACTTCGTTGGGGAGGCACTGGATGACAGTGACCGGGACGGCGACTTCGCCGTCGTAGACCCGGGTCATGCCAACTTTCGTGCCGTAGAGCGCGACGGTCATGGACTCACCTCACCGTCTGCTTGATGGTGATGTCGACGCCAGCTGGCACATCGACCTTGGAGAAGACATCGTTGGTCTTGGCAGTCGGCTCAAGGATTTCGATGATGCGGCAGTGGGTGCGCAGCTCGAATTGTTCGCGCGACTTCTTGTCGACGTGCGGGGAGCGCTGGACGGTGAAGCGCTCGACCCGGGTCGGCATGGGCACGGGACCGGCGACGCGGGCGCCAGTGCGCTTGGCCGTCTCGACTATGTCCTGGGCGGCTTTGTCGAGGATACGATGATCGTACGCCTCGAGGCGGATTTTGATCTTCTCTTTCACGCCTACTCCCCTCGACGCCAAGCGCCGGGTCAGCCTTGCGGCTGCGATGGGCCCGTTGGACCTCGTCCCGCCGCGCACCTGGGTGCAACAGCAGGACATTCCGTCGGGGGCGGGCTTGGACCCCCGTCGGCGGCCCCCAGAGGTCGAGGCCGCGTGGCCCCTACTTGGGTGGAGCGGCGCACTGTGGGGGGACTTTGGATTTGGCAAGAGGGTTCTTTGCTGGGTGGCTTCGCCCCCCACGGCCCGTCGCGGGCCTGCCCCCCCGCGGCTTTGTCGGGGTTCGGTTTCGTCGCATACGCTCCGAAACCGTGGGCGGATGGGCTTCGCCCATTGTATCCGCCCACCACCCCTCGGCGCCCGGTCCTCGCCTACGGCTTCGGCCAGGGGGCCCTGGACCCCCACCACCCCTCGGCGCCCGGTCCTCGCCTAC
>JBBREK010000091.1:0-15145 GCA_038203025.1 Planctomycetota bacterium | reverse complement strand
GGACTGCTCGCCCTCCTCGCTGAGCATCCCGAACAGGCGTGGAGCTCGGCCCGGCTGGCGCAGGCGGCCGGGCTCTCGCCCACCCACCTGCGCTGCGGCTTCCGCGCCGATCTGGGCTGCCCGCCCCACCGCCACCTCGTCCGTCTGCGCGTCCGCCTAGCCGGCGACCTGCTGCGCGGCGGGGCGACCGTCGCCCAGGCCGCCGCGGCAGCCGGCTTCGCCAGCGTGCGCGGCCTGCGCCTAGCCTTCCACCGCGAGCTCGGCTGCCCGCCCGGAAATTTGCGCTGGGGGAACGAATAAACGATCAGGCCGTGATGCGCTCGACGTCGACGCCGACCGTCATCTGGGCCTTGACGCCGCTCCGCACCATGCCCTTGAGCGTCCTTCAGAAATAGTGGACAAGCACCAACGAGCAGATGGAAACGGCGTCGCCGAAGGGACAGCCCCTTGGGGTCGCCCCCGGCACAGATCCGGAATCCCTGGACTGGCACCGATTGCAACGCACGGGCGTGCGATCATAAAAATGGATGTTTTTGGGCGACGATGGCCATTCAGTGCCTGTCCAGGGATCGGTCTCCTCAGCGCTGCGCGCCGGAACGCGTACACTCTTGAACGAGGAACCGCCATGGTCCGTCTGCTCATCGCCATCCTGCTTGCCTACCCGCTCGCCGCCGTGCAGGTGCGCGAGGACGCCGGGGTTATCCCGGGTGCGGACGGACGTCCGGCCGTCACCTACGCCGCGCGCATCCCGGCGCTGACCGCCAAGGACCCGCAGCCGGGTCTGATCGTCGCCTTGCATGGCATCAACGGCCACGAGACGCAGTTGCTCGATGCCTGCAGCAAGGCTCTGCAAGGGGCCGGGCGCGAGGCCGGCTACGTCGTGCTCGGCCTCAAGTCCCAAGACGCCGGCTGGGAGCAGGTCGACCACGAGCCGATCCGCGCCGCCGTCGCCTGGGCCATCTCCACCCATCATGTCGATCCGCGCCGGATCTTCGGCTGGGGTTACAGCCATGGCGCCATCCGGCTGGGCCAGTTCGCCGCCGAGGCGCAGGACATCTTCGCCGGGGCCGTGCTCTGGGCCGGCACCTGCAACCGCATACCCGAAGATGGTTCGGGCCTGGCCTACTATGTCGTACACGGCGAGAAGGACCCGACGGTGAAGCCGGACAACATCCGCGCCGCCCGCGACCGCATGCGCGCCAAGGAGGTGCGCCTAGTCTACCGTGAATACACTGGTGGCGACCACGGTTGTCCGTTCAAAGAGGGACGTGTCGCCTGGGCCGACCACATCGTGTGGATGGATGCCCTGCGCAACGCCCGCATCGCCAATGACCCGCGCAGTGTCGAGATCATGACCAAGGCCGGGGCTGAGCTGGACAAGGATGGCAAGCTCACCAGCGGTACGGCCAAGGCCCTCCTGCCCGTCCTGGCAGAGCGGGCCGGACCCGAGGTTGATGCGCTGGTCGTGCGTCTGCTCGGTTCGACGGTGGCGACGACGCGGCGACAGGGAGCGGCCCTGTGCGCGCGGCGACTCTACGGTGATGCGGTCATCACCGCCCTGCCACCGCTGCTCAACGATGCCGACCGCGAGTGCCTGAACCAGACCCTGCTGGCCCTCGCGCTGGCAGCAGATGCGCAGATCGTCGTCGCCCAGGAGGCGATGTGCGCCGCGGTACTCGAAGACAAGAGAACGGCGGTGCGTGGCGCCGCGCTGCAGGCCCTGCTCATGGCTCTGCGGCCGCAGAAGGGCACGGTGGCCTTCGATCCGCCA
Organism: Planctomycetota bacterium; assembly: GCA_038203025.1. Lineage (GTDB taxonomy): Bacteria > Planctomycetota > UBA11346 > UBA11346 > UBA11346 > UBA11346. The sequence continues at coordinate 13,374 of JBBREK010000091.1, read as the reverse complement.
TTTGCCAAGTTGCTCGACGCCTTGCGTGCCAACCCGTCACCAGCGCTGAAGAAGTTCCTCGACGAACTGCAATGAACAGGCCACGCAGAGTCAATTCGTTCCAATCGCTTCCGACCATCGATTGACCTGAGACTCTTCAGCGCAGCGGCCGCCACGGCCGGAGATGTGCGCGCAGCCAGTTGGCGATATCCGCCTTGCCGATCGTGCCCGAGGCCACCGCCATGATCAGGTCCGCCACGGCGTCCGCCTCGGCCTCGACCGACTGACCGTTCAGATGCAAGAAGTGCAGTCCGCACACCAGCGCGACGCGCTTGTTACCATCGACGAAGGGAAGGTCCTGAGCCAGATGGAAGATGTAGGCAGCGGCCATGGCAGCTAGGTCGGCATGCAGCCACTGGCCAGCGAACGCACCTTCTGGCTGCGCCAGCGCTGACCGCAGCAGCCCGGCATCGCGCAGGCCGTCCGAGCCACCGTACAGCCGCAGCTGGTTGGCGTGAATGGCCTGGACCTCCTCAAGGCTGAGGAAGGTCGGCGTCACGACGCCAGCCGCTTGAGCGCGGTGGCGAAGCGCGCGTTGATGTCAGCCAGCGAGACCTGGAACACCTGGGTCCGGTCGGCCGGGCCCAGACCGGCGGTAGCCTCGATGTGCAGCGATCTGCCGTCCTGGGTGGAGATCTCCAGCGGCGTGTCGGGGGTGATATTGAGCAGATCAAGGATCGGCTTGTCGATGATCAGGGCCCAGCTGTTGCCGTGCTTCACGAGATTCTTAACCATGACACACCTCCGTAATTACGATGTATTACCAATAAGCGCACAACAGGCAATTAATCCGTTACCCGCCGTGCACCCGATATGCCGCCGGGCCACAGCCGTAGCGGGTCGTGAAGCGGCGACTGAGATGGTGACGGTCGGCGAAGCCACAGACGGCGGCGATCGCCTCGATGTCCTGATCGGTGCCTGCCAGCAGCATGGCGGCGTGCGCCAGGCGCAGTTCCAGCACCAGCGCGTGCGGCGTCAGGCCGGTGGCGGCCCGACAGCGACGGATGCAGGTGCGCAGCGGGTAGCGGGCGATCCGCGCCAGCGTCGGCACGCTCCACGGACGTCCGGGTTGGGCGCGCACCACTGCCTGCAGCCGCTCGATGCCGGCGTCGCGTGGTACGGTCTGCAGGTCATCAGACGCCACTGCCTCCAGGGCTTGCAGGGTGAGCCGTTGCAGACGCAGGCTGCGCAAGGCCGGCGAGGAGCCGCCGATAAGCAGCGCCGCAAGCAGGGCCGCGAGATCGTCGCGCCCAAGCTGGTCGACGGGTACGACGTAGAGCCGGCCGGCCACCCGGTCCCAGGTGTCGCCAGCGGTGAAATGCCAGAACAACGCGCGCACCGGCCGGTCCAGGCCGCGTTGAACCGGCGTCCGCGGCGGCACCAGCACGACGTGCGCGGCATCCAGCGGTTGCAGCACCCCGGCGTGGCGCAGCCACGAGCCGGGGTCCGGATGCCAGTAGGCGCGCCAGAACGGCCGCTCGGGCACTGCCCGCGTCCACGCGCACAGACGCAATCCGCCCAGGGCGGTGAACTGCAGATGGGCGGCCGGCAAGATGCCTGACATGGCATTTTTATACACACAGCGGCATCCACGGCCATAGCCGACTGTTCCCGGGACGACATGATCTGGACCAGGAGAACGACATGGCCGAGCAACGCCCCAACGTCGTGGTGATCATCTGCGACGATTTGTGCTATGGAGACCTGTCCTGCCACGGCAATCCACAGGCCCGGACCCCGCACCTCGACCAGCTGTATGCCGAGGGGACGCGCTGCGCGCGCTGGTGCTCGGGCCCGCTGTGCTCGCCGGCACGCGCCAGCCTGATGACCGGACATTGGCATCTGCGTACACGCGTGATCGACACCTACTGCGGCCGGTCGATGCTCGATACGGGTGAGCTGACGCTCGGCGACGTGCTGGGCGCGGCCGGATACGCCACCGGCTGCTTCGGCAAGTGGCACCTCGGCGACTGCCACCCCATGCGACCCGAGGACCACGGCTTCAGCGAGACGCTGTGGCATCGCTCCGGCGGCATCGGCCAGCCCGGGGACTTCCCCGAGAACCACCGGCGGCGCTTTGGCAAAAGCTACTTCGACCCCCTGCTGGTCCGCAATGGCGCCACCGTCACCTCGCAGGGCTATTGCACCGACATCTTCACCGACGCGGCCATCGCCTTCATCGAACAGCACACCGCCGCACCATTCTTCTGCTACCTGGCCTTCAACGCTCCGCACACGCCGTTGCAGGTCCCCGACAGCTGGGCCGATCCCTACCGCGCCCAGGGCCTCGACGATGAACTGGCCCGGCTGTACGGCATGAACGCCTGCATCGACGCCAACGTCGGACGCCTGCTGGCGGCCCTCGACCGGCTGCAACTGGCGCAGGACACCATCGTCCTGTTCACCAGCGACCACGGCCCCTGCGGTTCGGCACCACGCCGCTGGAATGCCGGCCTGCGCGGCCTCAAGGGCAGCGTCTATGACGGTGGCATCCGCGTACCGGCGCTGTGGCGCTGGCCTGGTCGCATCCCGACGGCACGCGACATTGCCGAGCCGACGCATCCGGTCGATCTGCTGCCCACCCTGGCGGCCTTCTGCGGCGCTGCCCCGGATCCGGGCCGCCCACCGGACGGACGTGACCTGTCGCAGCGGCTGCTTGGCGCTGAGGCCGGTGCCGAGCGTCAGCTATTCATGCAGTGGCATCGCGGCGACGTGCCCCTGCCTGGCCTCAATGCGGCGGTCATCGAGCCGCGCCTGAAATGGATCCGCCCAGACCCGGCGCAACCGGCCGAGCTCTACGATCTGCTCGCCGACCCAAGCGAACAGCACGACCTGGCGCCGACGCTGCCGACCGAGGAACGTCGTCTCGCCGCCGCCTACGACGACTGGTTCGCGCGCATGGGCTGCAGCCTGGGTGCCGACACCTACGATCCGCCCGACATCAGCATCGGCCATCCCGCCGAGCCGGTGACCCTGCTGACCACCAACGACTGGCGCATCCTCGGTCCGGAAGGCTGGAAACGCGACGATCTGCGGGGCGAGTGGCGACTGGCCGCGGCCCGCGGTGGAACCTACCGCATCCGCCTGCAATTCCGCGATGGCGCGCCGTCAGGTCTGGTCCGCTTGCGTCTGGGCGGCACGACCACGTCGGTCGACACCCAGGACGCCGACGGCTGGTGGAGCACCACAGCCACGCTGCCGGCCGGCCAGGTCCGGCTGGAGGCCTGGCTGGAGACCCCGGCCCAGCAGCCTGGACTGCGGGCGGGACGGTACCTCGCAGCACTCTATGCCGAGGTGCGGGTCGAGGCGGCATAACCGGCAGTTGAGCCTGGTTCGTTGCAACGATAGTCCCCGGCCATGCGTACCGTGCTCTTGTGCCTCTGCTGTCTCGTCGCCACCGCCAGCGAACAACCCGGCTGGATGGGCGAGGCCGGCCGCGCCGCCAGCTTCCCCGAACCGCAGTGGCTGAGCGCGACCGCCGAGGAGCCAACCACGTCCGAGCGCGACAAGGCCGCGTGCCTGGAGATCGTCGCCACGGCGGCGCAGAACGAGCTGGCGCGCAGCATCCGCGTGCGCGTCGAGGCGGTCACCGAATCGAAGACCGTCGAGGTCACCGGCTCGACTGGCGGGCGCTTTGCCACCAGTTTCAGCGACCAGTCGATGACCATCGTCGGCGTGTGGCTGGATCTGCGCAAACTGGAGACCTGGTTCGACGAGGCCAGCGGCACCGCACACGCCGTCTGCGCGGTCGAGCGCAGCGTGCTCGCCGCCTCGCTGCGCGCCCGCGCCGAGGCAGCGCTCAACGAACTGGTCGGCTCGGCCGACGAGGCCCAGACGCAGGAGGACGCCGGCCGGACCAACGATGCCGCCCCGGCCTGGTCGCGGGTGCTGGCCGAGGCGCGCACGGTCAACGACGACCTCATCCTGGCGCGCGGCCTGGACCAGACCGACGCGGATGCGGCGCTCGCCGTGCGCCTGACGGCGCAGCACGGCCGAGCCGCCGCCGCCCAGGCCCGGCTGGCCGGCCGCGTCATCTCCAGCGCTGACGATCTCGCCTTCGTCCTCGCCCGGCAACTGGCCAACGGCGCCGAGGACGACCCGCCGGTGGTGCTGGTGCCTGCCTTCACCGTGCGCGATTCGCGGCTGTCGAGCCAGTTCGGCCGTTACGCCGGTCAGCTGCTGAGCAACCAACTGGCCAAGGCGGCCGGCTGGAAGGTGATGCGTGCCAGCGTCGCCGGACCAGCGCGCGATGCCGCCGCCGCCAGCGGCGCCGACGCCGTCGTCCTCGGTGCCACCTGGGACCAGCCGGACGGGGTCCGCGTGGTGGTCGCAGCCTACCGCCTGGCCGACGGCCACATGCTGGCCGCCGCCGAAGCCACCCTGCCAGCTGGCGGGGTCACGGCCACCGGCCTGGCGACGGCACCGCAGAACTCCGCCGCCGCGCTCGCCGACCAGCAGGCCTTCCGCACCGACGAGGTGATCGGCGGCGGCATGCAGCTGGAGGTGTGGACGAGCAAGGGCGACGATGTGCCGGTGTTCCTCAAGGGCGAACGCGTGCAGATCTTCACCCGCGTCGACCGCCCCTGCCACCTGCGGCTGGTCTATCACCTCGCTGACGGCCGCCGCGCCCTGCTGCTCGACGACTTCTTCATCGACGCGTCGAAGGTGAACCAAGTCTACCAACTACCCGACGAGTTCGAGGTCGCCGCCCCCTTCGGCGCCGAGACCCTGCAGGCCAACGCCTCGACCGCGCCGCTGCCCAGGCTGGCGACGCGTCTGGAGGACGGTTACCCCATTCTCACCGACGGGCTGGCCGCCGCCAACGCCACCACCCGCGGTCTGAAGAAGGCCGGACCCGAGGTCAAAAAGGCCGAGGCACGGGTCGTTGTGACAACCATCGAACGGTGAGCGGGAGACCGCTGGTCCGCGGTTCGCGGTTCGCGGTTCGCGGTTCGCGGTTCGCGGTTGCAGCCACGTACGCTATGTGCGTTGATGGTGTCCACCAAACGGGTGACCAATGCGATATCCCAGCAAGGTCCACACTTGACGGTCCAACCGCGAACCGCGAACAGCGAACCGTGAACCCACTGCATCCTTATAGCCAGTCACAAAACCATTTGGTCAACGTTGACAATATGGCCAGTCGAGGTACACTCGCCCTGGCTCTACCGGAGTCTCTCATGCCTATCCCGTCTGGATCCCGCACCGTCATCCTGGCCGCCCTGGCCTTCGGCTGCTCGCTGGGCGCCAGCGAGGTCCAGCCGGTCGGCTGGGACGTCGCCAAGCTGCCGGCCTGGATCTCGCCGGTTCCGCACGAGGCCCTGGTCGTGGAAGGCAAGACCGACATCCGCTGGATGCCCCGCGAATTCGCCTTCACACCGGGGCAGTCGGTGCGCTATATCGATTTCGCCAGCGGCGACGATGCCCACGATGGGCTCACCCGCGCGACGGCATGGAAGCACCACCCCTGGGACCCGGCCGCCGGCGTTACGGCAGCGAAGGACGCCGGGACGCAGACCTACGTGTTCAAGCGCGGGGTGGTCTACCGCGGCCAACTCGTCGGTACGACCTCCGGCACGGCCGAGCAGCCGGTGCGGCTGACCAGTGATCCAGCCTGGGGCCAGGGCGATGCGATCCTCGCCGGCTCGCTCGGCATCGATGGGGGCTGGCAGCTGGCTAGCGCAGAGCTGTGCGCCAGCACCGGCTTCCCCACCGCCGTGCACGGCAAGCTGTGGTCGGTCGCCCTGCCCGGGGCGCAGATCCCGCGCGCGCTGTGGCGGGTCGGCAAGGACGGGACGCGTGAGCGCCTGACCCTTGCCCGCTGGCCGGATTGGAAGATCGAGCATCCCTACAACCACTTCACCCAGTGGCTGCGCGTCGAGAGCATCAATAAGGGCTGGCCACGCACGACCATCTTCGCCCCCAAGGTACTCAACGAACCCGACAAGAACGCCTACAACGGCGCCACTGTGTGGATGGATCACGCCAATACCTCGGGCGAGTTCTCGATCATGGGGCCGTTCCCCTCGGCCGCGGCCGGCTACGACCCAGCCAAGGGCAGCCTGCAGATCCTGATCAGTCATCCCCGGCGGCATCCGGCACCCAACGCCCCGTTCTATCTCGAGAACCTGCCGCGCTTCCTCGATCACGAGGGCGAGTGGTGGTTCGACGCCAAGACCTCGCGGCTGTGGTTGCGCCTGCCGGGCGACGCCGATCCGAATACCTCGCTGATCGAGGCCGCCCAGCACAACGTCATCATTGACCTGGTCGCCACCCAGCACGTCGAACTGACCGGCCTGGCCCTGACCGGTGGCAACTGCCCCGATCTCAACAAGGCACCTGGTGGCGGCGACTGGGAGCGGCGCAATCCGATCACGCAGATGGGCGCCATCCGCCTCAAGGGCAACTGCCAGCACATCGTGCTCGGCAATCTGTCGATCACCCAGACGGCCGGCGGCGGCATCGTCAATGATTGGATCGGCGATGGCGATCCGCTGCGCGACATCGAGATTCGCGACAGCCGCTTCGCCGACATCGACAACGATGGCATCCTGCTCTGCCAGTCGGTGGCCGAATCCAAGAGCCCACACGGGCTGCTCAACGATATCCGGGTCTGGCGCAACTATCTCACCGACATCGGCATGCGCTGCAGCGTGCAGCAGGGTGGACGCGGCATCGGTCTGCAAGGCGTACGCAAGGCTGACGTTGCCGGCAACATCGTTGAACGGGTCGGCAAGCAGGGCATCGACGTGGTCGGTGACAGCTGGCAGGACGTGCCGCTGGTGCGCATCCAGATCCGGCACAACAAGGTGGTCGACACGCTGATGCAACGCCAGGATTTCGGCGGCATCGAATTCTGGGGTCTGGGACCCTGCTACATCTTTGGCAATCTCTCAATAAATCCGGTCGGGTTCGTCGCCCACCGCAGTGTCTACCACAAGAACGAGGCCTTCTACGTTGACCACGGACTGAAGGCCTACCTGTTCAACAATCTCGGCTGGTCAGAGCGTCGCGCCGACGCCCACCGGGGCGTCATGGGCGACCACTTCATCAACGAGATCCGCAACCGCTGGAACGAGTCCTTCCAGAACACCGCCTGCGATTTCCGCGGCATGCAGTCGCATTCGATGCAGCATGGCGACCAGGAGATGTTCCTCGGCAACCTGTTCATCGATGGCCGATCGCAGTTCTCGCTCTGGCGGCTCGATCAGGCCCAGGAAGTGGCCTACGCCAACAACCTCATCACCGGTGCGTACAACACGATCTACGATCGCTGGAAGGGCGAGAGCTACCGCACCATGGAGGAGTTCAACAGCCGCCTTGCAGCGCTGCCCAACAACCTCAGCAGCCAGGCCGGCTGGGTCAGCGACGACCCGGCGGTGGTCGACTCGGCAAAGCGGGACTTCCGTCTCACCGACACCTCGGCGGCAATCGATCGCGGAGTCAAGGTGTTCGTGCCCTGGGCCCTGGCCGGCACGGTCGGCGAATGGCAATTCCGCCTGCACCCGCGCGATCCCGCCACCGTGCTGGGTTACGACCTCTATACCCAGCCGTTTGATGACGGCACTGGGGCATTCCAGTTGCCGATGGCCGAGGAGGGAAAACCCAGCACCGGACGCAAGCCCGGCAACGAGTTGATCGCCGCCGGCTTCACCGCCGCCGACTACCTTGACGGTCCGCTGGAGGACTGGGTGCGCGGTGCGGTCCGGCTCGACGGCACGCGCACGCTGAGCATCCCGCACGAACGCCTGGTCCGCGACTTCACCATCACCCGCGCCAAGGAGGAGGTCGTCATCCCCGGGGCCGATCGCAAGACGGTGCAGATGCAGGACAACAGCTTCCTGGTCGAAGCCGTCCTGCGCGCCGAGGCCGGCAAGCCGGGCCTCATCGCCGGCCAGCAGGATGGCAAGACCGGCTACGCCCTGGCGCTCGACGCCCAGGGCCACGTCGCCATGCGCATTCTCCACCAGGGCGCGACAGCGGTCGCCAGCACCACATCCGCCATCAGTGATGGCCGCTGGCATCATGTCCTTGCCGAGGTGGACCGGGTCGCCGGCACCATGCGCATTTTCGTCGATGGCATCGAAGCGGGATCGCTGACCAGCGGCCTGCCACCGGCCGGCGCCTCGCTCGCCAATGGCGCCGACTTCGTCGTCGGCCAGGGCGTGCAGGGGGCGCTCGATTACCTGCGCGTAGCGCGCGGCACCCTCGCCGACAGCGGCACCAGCATCGGCGAACTGATGGCCTGGCAGTTCAACGGCCCGGCCCTGCACGACTTCGTCGGTCGTGCCCCGACTGGCGGCGTGCGCGACATTGGCGCCATCGAACATCCGACCATCTCGGGACGCAAACCCATCCGCTACACCCCGCCCCCGCCGCCGACGCCAGAGCCGGGTCAGGCCAACATGATCGACGGGCGACTGCAGATCGCAATGCCGTGGGGCTCGGTCAATGTGCCGAAGAAGCCTACCGCAGCTGGCGGCAAGATCGAGATCCAGGTGACCTTCGGTACGGAAGCCATCGAGAAGGGCTCGAGTCTTGGCGTCGACCTGATCGGATGGCATGGCGATGATCGCCTCGGAGTTGTTGCCGAAAGCCCGCGTCAGGCCGTTACTCCGGGAACGACCACGCCCTACACGGTGACCCTGACCATGCCAACCCGCACCGACATGACCTCGACCACTGCCCTGGTCTTCGCTAGTCCAGACGGCACGGCCGCCGGGGCCAAGCTCAAGATCGAACTGACCATCCCGTTCGCCAAACCTTGAAGGAACTCTCATGCGCTATCTCCCCCTCTGCCTCCTCGCCTGTTGCCTGGCTGCCGCCGACATGGAGGTCAAGGACACCCCCTGGTGTACCATAACCGTGCCGAAGACGGCCAAGCATGGCGAGCAGGTCGAAGCCAAGATTGCGATCAAAGCCGGGGCGATCAGCGAGGACTCGACGCTGCACATCGACTTGCACAAATACGTCGGCAAGGACCGCAAACCGGGGGCCGGCCACGCCAAGCCGATCAAGGTCACAGCCGGGGCCGCGGTCGAGACCACCTACAGCCCGACCGTGCCCGAGGACGCGTCGGCGGTCAGCTTCGTCGTCTACCTCTTGCCGGCCGGCAAAAACAATTGGTCCGATCATACCAACGTCACCGAGCTCGGGGTGAAGATCGACGGCTGAGATCCCGGCCTGCCCATTGAACCAGCAGTGGAAATCCCAAGGATCCATCCGATGGCGGACAGCACGACCAATCTGAGCCGTCCCGGGCAGCGGACCGCCATCAGCGGCTTCACCCTGATCGAATTGCTGGTCGTCGTAGCGATCATCGGCATCCTGTCTGCGCTGCTGATGCCGGTGATCGGCACGATCAAGCATGCCGCCAACCTGGCGGTGTGTGGGTCGAGCCAGCGGCAGGTGTACGTCGCCCAATTGGCTTATGCCGATGACAATGCCGGAGTGCTGGTGCGGGCGCGCTGGAGCGATCCCGACCCCAACTCAGGAGCCTACTACAAATGGTGGTATCTGTTGGTTGACTATATTGTCATCGACATGGACAACGACACGGGACCAGGCAGTGCGGATCGCCAACTCGTCAACCGCACCCGAAACGTCCTGCATGGCTGCCCGCTGCGCAAAAAGGATTACTCCGGCTCTGTCAATGACTGTGCCTATAGCATGAATGCCACCCTGGGTCTGCTCGGCACGGCTTCGGGAGAGGTCGTGGGATCAAGCATCTGGAGCACTGGTGGGCCGACGCCCTGGCGCGACTGGTCGCTGTCGCAGATCCGCCTGCGCAGCTCGCGGGTCCTGCTCATGGATGGGCTGAATCACAGTATTTACCCGAGTGTTGCGGTCGGCTCCTTCAGCAGCACCAATCATCCGACTCGTCACCGCAACACCGCCAACTACCTGATGTGCGATGGCCACGTCACCACGCTGACCCCACGCCTCGGCTGGTTCGGCGTCAAGGACCCGCGCGTCGTCGCCGCCGAACAGTAGGCCCCTGGGACCGCGCGCCGCTGGCGCGCCAAGGGCAATGCAGCTCGGGACAAATCAGATCAGGCGCAACACACGTCCGAGCGCGCCAGCGGCGCGCGGTCCCAGGGGCGGACGCCGGTGCAGGCGGACTCGGCGGCGCAGCGGCCCGCCGCTTCGCCCATGGCGACGGCGTTGCCGGTGACCCGGTAGCTGGCGTGGGCGAAGAAGTCGCCGCTGATGCAGCGGCCGGCCATCAGCAGGTTGTCGCGATCGGCGCTGATCAGGGCGCGCAGCGGAATATCATAGGGCTGACTGGGCGCACCTGCAGCTCCGTAGCCCTTGCCATGGCTGGGATCGAGGCTGTGGACGTCGACCGGGAAGTTCACCCGGCACACCGCGTCGTCATGGCGTGCACCAGTCGCAAGTTCCTCCCGATTGACGGTATGCCGTCCGTGGATGCGGCGACCTTCGCGCACGCCAATCTGGCCGGCAGTGGCGACCAGGCGCAGGCCGGACCAGCAGCCGCCGCGGGCGCGCAGCAGACCAACCATGTGATGGATCTCGGCCCGCGCCGCCATCGTCGCTGCCGATACGCCATCAGCATCATCGACCCGCACGCCATACTGATGGTTGGCCATCAGGGCAAAAAGGTCGTCATGGATGCGGAACAGGGACGGCCGGCCGTAGGACGGGTCATGACCAGCGACGCGCAGTTCGGCCAGCAGGTTGTCCTTGCCGATCTGATGCTCGCGGCTGCAGATGAAGGGCGCCATCGCCGCGACCTCGATGCCGGTGAGCAGCGCCATCAGACTGAGCGGCTGGCAGGCCCCGCTGTCGGGATGACCGAGGTCGAAGCCACTGCCGGCCTGGGCCGCCAGGTCACCATCGCCGGTGCAGTCGATATACATGGACGCCGCCCAGGCCTCACGGCCACTGCGCGATTCGCCAACCACAGCGCGGATCTCGCGACCCTCGACGATGGCGGCGCAGATGCGGGTATGCAGGCGTACGCGCACCCCGGCCTCCTGACACAGACGTTCGAGCACCAGCTTCATGATTTCAGGATCATAGCGACCGTTGTTGCCAACCGGTCCGCCGCCACCGGCAGCAGCCAGGGCACCAGCGATCTCGGCCATGATCCCGCCTTTGCCCTTGGCATCGAGGATCAGGCTGAGCATCCCCGACGTCCACACGCCGCCGAGGCAGCCATGCCCCTCGATCAGCAGCGTGCTGGCTCCCTGGCGCGCGGCGGCCAGTGCCGCTGCAACGCCGGCCGGTCCACCGCCGCAGACGACGACGTCGGCCCCTGCGTGCAATGGCAAGTGACGGACAGGTTCGGTGATGGTGCTCATGGGTTGTTCTGGAAACGGGTCGTGCGGTAGGTCGGATCCATGGCCGCGACATCGTCCCAGGTCAGGGCACCGGTATGGCCATCGCCGTAGACGAAGTTGCAGGCCCAGCGCGGGTGGGAACTTGGGGCCGGGATCCACACCCCGCCGTAGCTTGCACCACCGACGCCGTAAGGGCCGCGCCACGGCCACGGGGTCATGTAGCTGACGCCGGCCTCGACGGTTGCGTTGCTGTAGAAGATGCCACCGACCAGTTGCATCTTGGCATCGGAGAACCAGAACGTCTCAGCGCTGAGGTGGGCGACGCGCGGTGGGTCGTAGCCCTTGACGCGGCTGCCGCCGAGGAAGTTGTTCAGCGAGTAGTCGTAGCTGTTCTGGTAGGTACCCGGATCATCCCAGCGCCGCAGCGAGGCCTTGGCCTGCAGGCAGAGCAGACCCAGCCCACGCTGGGAACTGGGTCTGAACTCGTCCATCTTGTCGTGCCAGCGCGACTGCCCGGTCAGATAGAAGAAGTCACTCGTGTTGGGGTTCTTCGCCCCGGTGTTGGTCGGCAGGATGCCGCGCCAGTCGCTGGCATAGGCCATCCCCCACATGCCCAGTTGGCGCAGGTTGTTGCGGCAGTCGGCGCTGCGCGCCTGGGCCTTGACCACGCCGATCGCGGGCAGCACCAGACCAGACAGGATGGCGATGATCGAGATGACGATGAGGGTCTCGACCAGGCTGATGGCACGGCGGGAAAACAGCACCGGAGACCCCCCTTGTTGGCTCCAGCGTACCGTTCCGGGCTATTTTGTCAACGTTGACGATATGCCTAGCCTGGAGGCTCAGCGCAGGTCGCGCCGGGTTCCCACCAGACATAGGATCGCGCCAGGCCGGGCAGATTCCGTCGCGGCGCAGCCAGCTTGCGCAGCATCAGATCCGCCGCCCCCGTCCCCAGATCGTAGGCCTCGCTGTAGACCCGGCTGAACGCCACACCGGCGGGTTGGGCTTCGTCCTGGCTGCACGCCACGAGGCTGAGTTGACCGGGCACAGCGAGGCCCAGCCGGCCGCACGCCAGCAGCACCCCCATCACCTCATCGCCGCCGTAGCAGATGATGGCGGTCGGCCGCGGCGCGACCGCGCGCAACCAGGCCTCCAGACGCAGGTACGCGGGCAGGCCGGACGGCTCCGAGACGATGGCGACGGTGCTGGGCAGGCCGGCAGCGGCCATCGCCGCGACATAGCCATCGCGCCGTTCGCTGCCCGAGTGGTGCAACGACAGACCGCCAGCCACGTAGGCGATGCGGGTGTGCCCCAGCGCGCGCAGCCGTTCGACCGCCAGGACCGCCCCCTGCCGGTCGTCGTAGTACACGGCATCGTGCGGCCGGCGGTCGTTGACCCACACCTGCGGCAGCCCACAGGCATCGAGCGCCAGGCGCATCGCCGGCGTCTCCGGCTTGTTATAGAGCAGCAGCAGGCCGTCGACCGACAGGCTGCCGAGGATGGCAGGCAGGCGGTCACCGCTGGCGAGCAGTTCGTCGGTCAGCCGGGTGACGACCAAGGCGGTCTCGGCAGCGGCCAGGCCGTCATGCAGGCCCTTGAGGAAGACATGCGAAAAGGTGCTCGCCGAATCGCCAAGACCCATGATGAAGGCGACCTGGCCGAAGCGGCCGGTGCGTGTGCTGCGGGCGGCGAGGTTCGGTCGGTAGCCCAGCGTCTTCGCCAGCGCGCGGATGCGGTCGCCGCGCTCCGCCGCCGAGTTCCACACCTCGCCCTCGCGCTCGTTGAGCACGCGGTAGACGGTGCGTGTCGACACCCCGACTTCAGCGGCGATGGCGGCGAGGATCTCACGCGAAGCGCGCTGGACGGGAAGCAGGGCCATGCTGGCAGTCTGGCCTGGAACAGCGCGACGCAATTCCGCCGGGCGACGCTGTGGCCCAGGCGCCCAGCCGCCATACGATCTTCAGACTACCACGTAGGCAGTCCGCAGCATGATCCCCCTTCCGCCGCTCCGCACCACCACCGTACCGGTCCT
>JBBREK010000090.1:0-15150 GCA_038203025.1 Planctomycetota bacterium | reverse complement strand
GCCGCATCAGTTCGAGCCGTTGCTCAGGAGTGCAGGTCAGAACCAGGGCGACACGTGGCATAGGCTGTCTCCTGCCCGCGAGGGGCTGGCGTCAGACTATACACTAGTCAATTAATGCAATTAGACACTAGCGGGGCTCCGCCCAGCAGAGGCACTCGCTGGGCCACGGAAAAAAAACGAACCGGGGAAACACGTGGGGGCCCTGTTATTGGCTCTGTCCATAAACTTGTCAGGACCTGTCGGCCGGCAGAATGCCTACATGCCCCGTCGATCGACCCCGGACAGGCCCACATTCACCGCCATCGCCGCCTCCCTGGGGCTCTCGGTGTCGGCCGTCTCGCTGGTGATGAAGGATCCGCAGACCCGCCGGGTGTCGGAGGAGAACCGCCGGCGCATCCTCGCCTTCGTCGAGTCGGGGGCGGTGCGGCCCCGGCGGGCAGCCCTGGGCACGATCGGCTTCGTCATCGAGGGGCCGCAGTCCCTCGGTCACAGCTTCGTTGGCGACCTCCTGATGGGCGCCCAGGGTGAGGCGCGCCGGCTCGGGCGGGCGGTGGTGATCGAATCGTGGCGACCGGACATCGACCTGCTGCCGCAACAGGCCGCCCTCGACGGGCTGATCGTCGCCATGCCGATGACCAGGGACGAGTTGGCGCCGCTCGCCGCCCGCCTGCCCTGCCTGCTGCTCAACCAAAGTCTCGACCAGGCGCCCTGCGATGTGGCGATCTGCGATGAGCGCCTGGGCATACGCCTGGCGATCGGCCATCTCGCCGCACTCGGGCACCGGCGCATCGCCTACCTCGGTTATGCATCGCCCGAGATGCCGATGGCCGAGTGGCGCTGGGGCTTCGAGCACGCCGAGCGTCAGCGCAGCTTCCGCGAAGCCGCAGCCGAGGCCGGACTGGAAGCGGCCGAGGTCCGGCTGTTGACCGTCCAACCCCATCCCGGCCGTGAAGTTCTGAGCCTCGATGCGGTGATCGCAGCCTGGCGCTCGGCGACCGAGAGGCCGAGCGCGGTGGTCGCCTTCGACGACAATGTCGCCCTCATGCTGATCAAGGCAGCGCGCGCCCAGGGCTGGCGCATCCCCGAGGACCTCGCGGTAGTGGGACGCAACGACCTGCCGATCGCCGCCCAGGCCGATCCGCCGCTGACCACAGTGGCGGTCGACTTCCACGCCCTCGGAGCCCAGGGGATGGGGCTACTGCGCGACCGCCTGGATGGGCAGACCGGTCCGCCCCGGCGGCTGCTCACTCCATGCCGGCTGGTCGTCCGCGCCAGTGCGACGCAGCCCACGTCCAGGACCGCCCCATAAGCCTAAATGCCGCAGTGGGTTCGCGGTTCGCAGTTCGCGGTCGGACCGTCGATCGTGTAAACGCGTGGACAGGCGCCTCGTAGTCATTGTGGCGCAAAGACTTACGCCGGTCGCAACCCGCGCGTCCAGCGGTTCAATCGCTATCTGTCCAGGGATTCATCCTCCGCCGGGGCGAGGGACAGGCCGAACGGGAGGCGGAGGCCGACGATGAGAAGCGGCCGGGGCTCCAGGCGTCGCTGCAGGCCCGGAAACCGTTGGCCGCACCAGGCATCAATGGGGTGCTGGTTGGGGTGACCCAGCGGAGGATTGCCGGCTGCTGTCTGGGTGGCGATGATCGGTGCATGCGCCGACTCCTGCCCCCCGGAACCGACCCCTTCGCCCTGCCGCCAGATGGGCAGCGCGTGTGGACGCGCGGCTGCTGGCCGGCCTCATGGGTCGCCGGCCTGGATCCCGGCGGGGTGGCGTTGTACCGCTGCCGCTTCGCCTGGCCTGGCGGCGTGCTGCGCCTGCATTGCAGCGCCGACCAGCGCTACGAGGCCTTCCTCGACGGCAGGCGCCTCGGCCGCGGACCCGAACGCGGCGATCTCGGGCAGTGGCATTACGAGAGCTACGCCTGCGACCTGGCGGCTGGCGAGCATCTGCTGGTGGCGCGGGTGTGGAGTCTGGCGGCCCCGCCCATGGCGCAGATCAGCCTGCGCCATGGCTGGCTATGCGCCGCCGAGGGCGTCGACCGCGTGCTGCTCAACACCGGCAGCGCCACCTGGGAGACCCGTCCCGACCACGCCTGGGACGCGCGCCCGCACGGCGTTGCCTGGGGCTGCGGCAGCAAGGTCGCGGTGACCGTCGACCAGGACCTGCTCGACGCGCCGTCCGGCGGTGGCCGGGGCTGGGTCCCGGTGCGCGCCATCGGCGAGGCCCAGGTCCGCTGGCATGGCCGCGAATCCGGTCAGCGCACCGCCCACCAGCTGACGCCAGCCGCCCTGCCAGAGCAGGACGAGGTGGTGGTGCGCGCGGGCCGGGTGCGCCACGTCGCAACAGCCACCACCGAGGCGTCGGTGCGCGCCACCGACCACCGCGCCGACGAGGCCACCGCCTGGCAGACGCTGCTCGACGGCGGCGCGGCGCTGGAGCTGCCGCCGCGCACACGCCGGCTGGTGCTCATCGATCTCGGACATTACCGCTGCGCCTATCCCGAGGTTACTGCCGGCGGCACCGGCCGCATCCGCATGGAATGGGCCGAATCCCTCTTCACCGAGGCCGAGGGCGAGCGCAAGGACGATCGCGCCGCGATCGAGGGGCATTGGTTCCGCGGGGTCGGCGACGAGTTCGTCTTCACCGGTCCGCGCGGCACCGCCACCACGCTGTGGTGGGAGTCGGGGCGCTTCGTCCGTCTGCTGGTCGAAAGCGGCGAGGCGCCGCTGGCCATCGCCGCGCTGACCTGGCGCGAGACCGGCTACCCGCTGCACGTCGAGTCGGCGTGGAACAGCAGCGACGCCGCCTTCGATGCCTGCGCGCCGTTGCTGGAGCGCGTGCTCCGCCGCTGCGCGCACGAGACCTTCATGGACTGCCCGTACTACGAGCAGCTCCAGTACGTCGGCGACACGCGGCTGGAATGCCTGACCCTGCGGGCGCTGACTCGTGACCACCGCCTGGCGGACAAGGCGCTGGCGGCCTTCGCCTGGTCGCTCGACTACCGCGGGCGGGTCTCCAGCCGGTATCCCTGCCGTACCGAGCAGAACATCCCGCCCTTCAGCATGCTGTGGATCGGCATGCTGCACGACGCCTGGATGCACGGCGATCCCGCCCTGGTCCGCAGCCACCTCGGGTGCCTGCGTGCGGTGCGTGAAGCCTGCCGGGCGCGGGTCAGCGCCGACGGCCAAGTGGCATGCGAACCGGGCTGGAACTTCGTCGACTGGGTGCCGAGCTGGCGCGACGGCGAGCCGCCCGGGGCCGAGAACGGCGGCTCCGCCGTGGTGTCGTGGCTGCTCGCCTATGTCCTGACCCTGTCGGCCGAGCTGGAGGCCTGGGCCGGCGAGACTGCCCTGGCCGAGCGCGACCGCGCCCTCGCCACACGCATCGCCGCCGGCTGCGACTCCTGCTGGGACGAGTCGCGCGGTCTATACCGCGACATCGCCGGCGGCGCCACGGTCAGCGAACACGCGCAGATCCTCGCCCTGCTCTCCGGCCTGGTGCCGGCGGCACGCCGCGTCCGCCTGCTCGACGGCCTGGCCTCCGCGACAGACCTGGCGCGCACCACGGTCTACTTCAGCCACTACCTGTTCGAGGTCGCGGCGCGCTACTGCCGGCCAGAGCTGCTGGAGCGCCGCCTACCCTTCTGGAGCGGCTTGCCCGGCCAGGGCTTCACCACCGTGCCCGAGGCGCCTGAGCCCAGCCGCAGCGACTGCCACGCCTGGGGCGCGCATCCGCTCTACCACCGCGCCGCCTCGATTCTCGGCATCCGCCCCGCCGCGCCTGGCTTCGCCGCCGTGCGCATCGCGCCAATGCTTGGCTCGCTGGCGCACGCTGCCGGCACCTGGCCGCACGCCCTGGGCGACATCCGCGTCGAGGTGCGCGGCGCCCACGGTCGCGTCGAGCTGCCCGCCGGCCTGCCCGGCACGCTGGTGCTGGACGGGCGCGAGCAGGCGGTAAGTGGCAC
Organism: Planctomycetota bacterium; assembly: GCA_038203025.1. GTDB lineage: Bacteria > Planctomycetota > UBA11346 > UBA11346 > UBA11346 > UBA11346. The sequence goes on along the minus strand of JBBREK010000090.1, from coordinate 11,185 downwards.
TGCCGTCTGGTAAAACCCGCTCAGCGCGGGGTCGGTACCAGCCGCTGCAGTTGCGAGGCCTGCGGATCGACGGCGACGATGACGCGGGCCGGGCCGGGGCCGAGCAGCACCGCGGTGGGTACCGTCGGTAGCCGCCACGGGACCAGGGCCTCGTCACCCTGGCGCACCCAGCGCACGTCGACGCCCCAGGCCGAGGCGACGGTGGTGGCGGCGAGCAGGTCGCCGGCCGTGGTCACGGCGACGGTGCGGACGCGGTCGCCGCCGGCACCCTTCAACGGCGTCAGCCAGTCCTCAGCCGCCGCGTCGGGCATGCCAAGGAACGCGACCAGGAGGAAGACCTGGTCGGGGATATCGGCGCCACCGGACACCACCACGCCGGGCAGGGCCGGAGCCGGCTGGCCGACCATCTCGTGGAACTCGACCCGCCGTATGGCGCCGAATTCGGGCACTTCCTGTTCGAGCTGCCGGGCGATGCCGCGTGCCTCGGGCACCCGGCCGAGGCGCAGCAGGGCCTGGACGCGCAGGGCCCGGCCGGCGTTGCGGAATGCAGGCGCCGGCAGGATGTCGAGCCGGTCGATCAGGCGCAGGACGTCGTGGGCCGCGGTCGGGCCACCGTAGGTGAAGGTCCAGTCGGCCAGCCAGTACAGCGGCTTGTTCTCGTAGCGGGTGCCGCGGCAGACCGCAAGATCGCGGCGCAGGCGCTCGCCGAAGGCCAGGTGCGCCGCCGTCCGCTGGCCGGCGGGCAGCGTGGACAGGCTGCGCAGATCGTATTCCAGCTCGCGCACGACAGTCGCCGCATCGGCCGATTCGGCCATCGACGGCGCCGGGTCGCGCTGCTCGCCGCAGCCGACGGCCAGGATCAGCAGGACGGCAAGGCAGAGGATCGGCAAACTGGGCATGAGCGGACTGTCCGGCGACGGGCATCGGCCGCAACGCTTGAACGGCGCCCGGCATGGGCCGTAATAGGTACATGAAGCTCTGCCGCAGCGGCCCGCCCGGCCGCGAACGTCCCTGCCTGATCGATGCCGAGGGACGTCGGCGCGATGCCTCGGCGGTGGCGGTCGACTGGGACGGGACGTGGCTGGCTGCCGGTGGACTGGAACGGCTGGGGCGACTCGATCCGGCCGGCCTGCCACCCGTCGCCGAGGCCGAGCGCTGGGGCGCACCGGTGGCCCGGCCGGGTAAGATCGTCGCCATCGGGCTGAACTACCGCGACCATGCCGCCGAGACCAAGGCCCGCCTCCCCACCGAGCCGGTAGTGTTCATGAAGGCCTCGACCGCGCTGTGCGGCCCGCACGACGACATCCGTCTGCCCGAGGGCAGTCAGCACACCGACTGGGAGTGCGAGCTGGGCATCATCATCGGCGTCGCGGCCAGTCGGCTGGCCTCGCCAGCGGCAGCGCATGACCACGTCGCCGGCTGGGTCCTCGCCCACGACGTCTCCGAGCGCCACTGGCAGAAGGATCGCGGCGGCCTGTGGGACAAGGGCAAGTCCTTCGACACCTTCTGCCCACTCGGGCCGTGGCTGCTGACCCGCGACGAACTACCTGATCCCATGGCGCTGCCGCTGCACACCGATGTCGACGGCGTGGCCAAGCAGCGCGGCGGCACCGCCGACATGATTTTTGATCCGTGGATCATCGTCCACTACTTGTCGCAATGCATGACCCTGGAACCGGGTGACCTGATCTGCACTGGTACGCCAGCCGGCGTCGGCATGGGTCGCACCCCACCCGAGTATCTGCGCGCCGGCCAGACCGTCGAGCTGTCCGCCGGGCCACTTGGCCGCCAGCGCAGCCGGATCATCTGATCACATGCGTGGCGGACTTCTGCTGCTGCTGCTGCTGCTGCTGCTGCCGCTCGCCGCTGGCCTCGCCGCCGTCGAGGAGCCCTGGGTCATCGACTCCGACGGAGTCGACCACCATGCCGAGATGCCCGAGATCCTGACCCGGCCGATCCGCTTCCAGCAGACCGGCGCGTCCGGGCTGCAGGCGACCTTCATCGCCCGCAGCCTGCGCAGCACCAGGCAGGATGATTGGCGGCAAAGCCAAGCCGTGGCCGGTACACGCCACGATGCGCAAATCCACCAGCCACGCTCGGCGTTCGGCGGCGAGGAGGAACGCGTCCGCTTCGGCCTCGACGGGCGGGCGGGCGACTGGGACAACTTCTCGGTGCAATGGGACGGCTGCATCCTCGTGCCGGCTGGCGGGATCGATCTCGCCACCAAGTCGGACGACGGCTCGCGGGTATGGCTGGATCTGGATCGCGATGGCGTGACAAAGGCCGAAGAATGGGGGTCGAATGGCTGGGGCAGCGGGCAGGGCGCCATCCTGCGCCAGGTCCACGCCGGGGTCGCCGCCGGCAACTGGCTGATCCGGGTGCAGTTCGAGGAGGGTGGCGGCGGGAATTCGTGCTCACTGATGTGGCGGCCGGCCGGCGGTGCCGCGGCCTGGACGCCGGTCCCGCCCGTGGCCTTCGACCGCACCCCGGTGCTGACCCTCAGCGGTCCGCTGACCTTCCGTGCCCCGATCAGCGGCGTGGGCGAGCTGCACCTGGGCGACGGCGTCGTCTTGGCGACCGCGCCGGCGGTGGGTCTGGTGGCGATCGGCGGTCGCGTCCGGCTGGCCGCCGATGTCGTGGCCGACGGGCTGCGCCTGCACGTCCCACACGACGCCGTGCTCGACCTCGCCGGACACCGCCTAGCCTGCGCCGGCATCCGCGGCGACGGCTCCGTGCAACTCGGCGGCGGCTCGCTGGCCCTTGGCGAAGCCGGAGCGCTGGCCATCCGCGGACGTGGGCGGCTGGAGGTCGCGGGCGAACTGGTGTTGGCCGGCCTCGACGCGAGCGTCGATGTCGTTCTCATCGGTCCGGCCTCGCTGCGATCGGCAGAGCGCAGCCTGGTGCGGCGCAGCCTCGCCGCGCCGCTCGTCACCATCCTCGAACTCGGGGCCGTGCCCACCGAGGCCGGCACCCTCAACGTGGCACTCGACGGCCCGCTGGCCGGCGCCGGGCTGATGGCCTGGCGGGCCGACCGCCATGGCCGCTGGTTCCAGCGTCTTGCTGCGCCGGTGCTGCATGACGGCCTCAACCGTATCGCGGTCGATCTGTCGGCCTCGGCCCGCTTGCAGCCGGTCGGCCATGCGGCGGCGTGGAACAGCCTGACCGCCGGCGAAAGCTCGCGCGCCGGCCTGCTGATCTACGCCGACCGGCCGATCGCCGGCACCGTCCTGGCGGATGCCGCCTGGGGGCCGACGGCGGCAGCCACAGCGCCGCCGACACTGACCATGCTGGCTCTGCCGCCGGCGCAGGCACGCACCGGCGAACGCATCGAAGTGCGCGTCCGTCCCCAACCATTCCCCGCCTGGCCGCTTGATCCCGACTGCTTCAGCGTCGAGCTGGCGGTCACCGCCCCGGACGGCGGCATCACGCACTACGCCGGCTTCGCCGACCAGCCGTTCGTCCGCGTCGACCGCGGCAACCGCGAACAGCTGCTCGCCGACGGCCCGCCGCGCTTCGGCCTGCGTTTCCGCGCCCGCATGCCCGGGACGCACCTGCTGCACCTCAGCGCGCATTGGGCCGACGGCACCACCGCCGAGACCGACCTGCCGCCGCTCATCGCCAGCGGAGCGGCGTGGGACGACATCGCCCGACCCGACGCCGGCGATCCACGCTTCCTCAGCGCCCAGGACCGATTCGTCTGGCCGATCGGTCAGAACCTGAACTCGACCTACGACGTGCGCAGCCGGGCGGCCCTGGGCACGCGCCTGACCCCCGATCGCGGCAGCTTCACCCGCGAGGCCTTTCTCGCCCGGCTGATCGCCGCTGGTGGCACCGGCTGTGAGACCTGGCTCAGCCCGTGGAATCTCGGGCTGGAGTGGACCGACGCCTGGGCCGGCTACCACGGCGCCGGCCGCCCCAACCTCAGCAACGCCTGGGCCCTCGACCGTTATCTCGACCAGGCCGAACGCGGCGGCGTGCGCGTCATCCTGTCGATCTTCAACCATGGCCAGGGCCGCGACGGCAGCGGCGCCGAGGACGACTGGCCGTACCATCCGTGGCGCGCCGCCAATGGCGGCTGGCTCGCTGGTCCGCCCGGCCTGTTCACCGACAAGCGGGCACTGCAGGCGCAGTCCAACCTGTTCCGCTATCTTGCCGCGCGCTGGGGCGACAGCCCGGCCCTGCTGACGTGGAAGCTATGGGCCGAGGTCAATCTGGTGCACGCCCCGATTGGGGACGTGCGTGCCTGGCACGAGCGTGCCGCCGCCCTCTTCGCCCGCCATGACCCCTGGCGCCACCCGGTGACAACGCACTGGTGCGGCGACTGGAACAACGCCGACCCGGAGATCGCGGCCCAGTCTGGTCTGGGCATGCTAACCATCGACGCCTACCACGGCGAGGACGGCGGCATCGCCGAGCTGCTCGGCAACAGCACCCGCAGCGCCGGGCGCAGCGCCGGCGGACTGGCCGGCTACGGCAAGCCGGTGCTGGTCACCGAGTACGGCGGCAGCCCGATGGCGACTTCGCCACCGCGCCTGGAGGCGGAACTGGCCATCGGCGGCTGGGCCGCATTGGTGCACGGCCACGCCGGCGCACCGATGCTGTGGTGGTTCGAGTGGATCGACCAGGGCGCCCGCTATGGTCAGTTTGGCGCCCTGCTCCGCTTCACCGCCGGCGAGGACCTGCGCGATCCCGCCGCCCGCACCGTCGCCCCGAGGGTCGAGGGCGGCGGCGGACGGATGTGGTGCCGGGTGTGGCAGCGGCCGGGGCGCATGCTCGGCTACGTCCTCGACCAATCGTGGGCGGCGCGCGGCGAGGATACCGGCACCGTCCCAGACGGCACCCTCGACTTCGGCACGGTCGCAGCCGGCGCGCTGCACCTCGCCTGGTGGGACGCCGACCTGGGCGCCGAACGCATCGCCCTCGACCTCGACCATGCCGGCGGAGCGCTGCTCGTGCCGGTGCCACCCTTCCTCCGTCACCTCGCCTTCAAGCTGTGGCGGCGAGACGGTGGGACTACTCCCGCACGCGCGAGTCGATGATCACGGTCACCGGACCGTCGTTGACCAGCGATACCGCCATGTCAGCGGCGAACTCGCCGGTCGGCACCGGCCGCCCGAGCAACGCGGACAGACGGTCGGCGAACAGCCCGTAGAGTCGGCGCGCCTCGTCCGGCAGCGCCGCGCGCAGAAAGTCGGGCCGGTTGCCGCGGGCGGTCGAGGCCAGCAGGGTGAACTGGCTGACCACCAGGGCCTCACCGCCGAGGTCACCCAGGGCCAGCGACATGCGCCCCTGGGGATCGGGGAAGACGCGCAGGCGGTGGACCTTGCCGGCCAGCCAATCGAGATCGGCCTCGCCGTCACCGGCCTCGACACCGAGTAGGACAAGGAAACCGCGCCCGATGCGCCCGACCTCACGGCCGTCGACGGCGACGGCCGCGGCGGAGACGCGCTGGACGACCGCTCTCATTCCCCGCGGAACAGGCGGTCAGCGAAACGCGGATCGAGTTCGGGGATCGCGCGCACCCGGCGGGCGACCGCGTCGATGTCGTACTCGACCCGACGATGGTAGACGGCGTCGCCGCTGAACAGGGTGTAGCAGGCGCGCGGATCGCGGTCGCGCGGCTGGCCGACCGAACCGACATTGATCAGGTACTTGCCGTCGCTGACGTCATAGCCATCCGGCAGTTCGCTGGCGGCGAGGAAGCAACGGTCGGCGGTGAAGACGCCGGGGCGGTGGGTGTGGCCGACGAAGCACAGACGCGGGATGGCTTCAAATATCTCGTCCATCTTCGACGGGTCAGAGCCCTCCCACAGGTCGCTCTCCAGCACGTACTCCATCACCGGATCGCGCGGACTGCCGTGCACCAGCAGCACATCCTGCATCTGGTGGCGGATGGGCAGGGCCTTTAGCAGATCCTGCACCGCCTTGCGCTTGGCCCCCGGATCGAGGGTCTCGATCTGCTTGCGCGTCCAGTCGATAGCGCGCTTGGCCCCAGCGTGAAAGCCGAAGGCGCCGTGCAGCACGGCGTGCTCATGATTGCCCATGAGGAACAGCTTGCAGCGGGCAGTGATCGTATCGATGCACCACTCAACGTCCGGGCCATAGCCGATCACGTCGCCCAGGCAGTAGATGCGCTCGACCGTGCCGAGACCATCAATGTCGGCGAGCACGGCCTGGAGGGCCGGGCGGTTGGCGTGAATGTCGGAGATGAAGGCTATCACGGTGGGTCCGGCCCCGGACTATGCGGGAATGGGGCTGCCGTCCAGCAGCAGCCGCGGCATCCCTCGCATCAGGTCTTGACCGTACGCTGCCGGTTGGACGTGCGGCGGCGCAGGCGCTCGGTGGTCAGGCGCTTCCACGTCGTTGCCCCGCCAGCCGACGAACCACCGATGGTGGCGCGGTAGACCCCGACCACGGCCTCACCGACCAGGCCGATGTCATGGCGGCGGGCGGCGGTGAAGGCGGCGGCGGCGCAGGTGGCGCGCTGGTCGGCGGCGGCGAGCTGGCGCAGGGCGCCGGCCAGGGCGACGGCATCGTCGGGCGGCACCAGCACGCCCGAGCGGCCATCCTGGACCAGTTCGGGCAGCGCCCCGGCGGCGACGCAGACCACCGGACGGCCGGCAGCCAGGGCGTCGACGACGTGGCTCATCGGCAGGTCGCTGTCGGCAAGCTCGACCAGCACGTCGCAGGCAGCGAGCACCTCGCCCTCCGCCACGATGCGCCAGCCCATACCGTTCGGCGGGTCGCCGAGCCGTTCGTCCAGGGAGGCCACCACGGTGACCGCGAGACGGGAGGCACGCAGATGCTCCATGGCGGTCGCCAGGGTGCGGACATCGGCGCGGCGGCGCAGGCGGGTACCGATCACCAGCGCCCCGTCCGAGGTCCGGGAGGCGGGCACCAGCGTGTCGACCCCGGCCGGCACGACCACCGCCCGGTCGCGTGGCATGCGCGGATCCGCCAGTAGCGTCGAACGATGCTCCTCGCTGGGCAGGAGGACGGCGGCGATGCCACCATCGCGCAGCCCACGCAGGGTCGTGGGCGCCGCCAGGGTCACCGGCTCGACCACCAACTGCGCGGCCAGGCCGCGCGCCAGCTCGATGGCCGGGGTGATGGCGGCTTCGCCATGCGCGTGCACGAGGTCGGCTCCCCAGGCACCGGCGGCGGTTATCGCCGCCCGGCGGCCGCTCCGCCACCACTGCCACCAGCCATCGCGCCGCCCCAGGCACTCGACCTCGCCAGTGGCGGCCTCTCCGATCGCCACCATGGCCACGGCGTGGCCCTGGGCCTGCAGCCAGGGCAGCAAGCTGGTCGGCCCGGCCCGGACCGTGGTCAGATCGGCCGGATCAAGGACGTGAAGAATACGCAGCGGGATCAAGCGATGGTCCAGGGATGACATGACGGCCGTCGAGCCAGGCCCCAAGGTCGCGCAGGCGGCAGCGCTTGGCACAGAACGGGAAGGTCTCCGGCCGGTCCGGTGGTGCGATCGGGACGGTCCGACCGCAGGTCGGGCAGTGCACGATGGAGGGCTGGGTCACACCGGGAATGCTGGTGATGCCGACCGGCATGCCAGTGGGAGCATGATGGCCGGGTTCGCGGTTCGCGGTTCGCGGTTAAATCAGCGACGCTCACGATCCTCCGTGACTCCGCATGACGCCAGACATCGGCCACGCAACCGCGAACCGGTTTTAATCCTATTTGACCTGATCAAGCTGCAGCACCCGCCAGCCAATCGGCCAACGGGCGCCTTCGAAGCGCAGGATGGTGCCGGTGTACAGGCCCTGCACCGAACGGTAGGGCGGTCGGCCGATGTCGACCAGCATGCTGCCCTGACGGCCCCGGAATGTGCGCACGACCACGCGGTCGGGCAGCTCGCCCAGATCGAGTAGGCGCGCCGCGATCGGTTCTCCGTCGGGCGGCGAGACCCCGGTCAGCAGGTCGAGCAACACCACCAGGTCCTCCTCGGGCAGGCCGAGCTGCTGCACCAGCTGGCTATGCACGAGGCAGCGCACCTTGGCGGCGGCGACCGCCTTGATCGCCTCGTTGCCGTTCAGTCCGGCGGCGGCGGCGCGCGCCTTGTCGAGATCGGCAGGCGCCAGCCAGAGGCCGAGCGCGGCGTCGAAGCGCATGCCCTTGAGCGTCGCCAGCTTGTCGCGCAGCGGGGCGAACTCGATGGTCCGCTCGGCGCCAAAGGAGGCGTCGGACAGGTCCGTGGCAAGCACCGGCCCGCCGGGCATCGACTGCGCCGAGGTCAGCCAAGCGCGAGCCCGCAGGACGTCACCCAGCAGCGGATAGCGGTTCTGCTCGGCCTCGACCGGTGCGGCGTAACGCTGCAAGGCCTCGCGCGTGGCGCTGGTCAGACTGAACACGAACACCAGCAGCAGGATGACGGCGGCGGAAACGCCGAGCCACAGCCACCACAGGCGCAGCTCCTGGTGCTGACGATGGCCTTCGCCAGTGAGGATGGCCTCGCGCGAGGGACGCTTGGAGTCGCTCGACGGGGTTCCCGTGCCGCCGCGGGTGACGCGCTCGGACTTGCGCTCCACGCTCTTGGCCACCTCGGCGGCGGCGGCCTGCTGCGTGATGACCGCCAGCTGAGCCGCCATCTGGGCACGGGCGGCCTCAAGCTGCTCGGTCTTGCGCTTGGAGATGCGCTCCGTGGCCTTGGCCGGCATTGGCGACGGGGTGGCCGCAGCTGCTGATGGTTTCGGGGCCGGGGTCGGAGCCGGAGCCAGGGTCTGGACCGGAGTCCGGGGCCGAGGCGGAGCTGGAGGCTCAGCCGCAGCAGGGACTTGCGGCCCCGAGACGGTGGTCGGCGGCGGTTCCTGGATCTGTGTCGCAACCCCATCCGCCTGCAGGACGAAGCCGTTCCGGCAACCTTTGCAGCGCACGGCGCGGCCGACCAGCACCGGCTTGGCCGGGTAGCTCATCCCGCACCAGGGGCAGGGGAACGTCTCCGGCAAAGCGCCGCTCATACGCTGCAGGGTCCGCGGACGTTGCCGAGTCCGCAAGGGGTTGCGTGCTTGTCCGGCCCCCGGTGTCGCATAACCCTAGAGGCATGCGCCGGGGCTTCACGCTCATCGAACTGCTGGTCGCCAGCGGCGTCTTCCTGTTCGGCTTCACCGCCGCCCTGGGCCTGTTCCTCATCGGCACCCGCGCCCGCGCCCAAGCCGACGGCATGCTGCGTCTAAGCCTGGCCACGAGTTCGATCGTCGAGGAGATCCGGCTGGAGGCGGGACGGGAACCGATCAGTGGTACCTATCCCCCCTACGCCCCCAGCGCCTACGTCGGGGACGGATTTGCAGCCGTCGATTCGCCAATTGATATCGACGGAGCCACCATCGATGAACCGACGAATGTCCTCACCGCCGCCTTGTATCCCTATCGTCCCCAACCCGGCGTGTGGTACCGCGTTATGGGCTGCGTCGATGAAAAGGGGGATCCGACAGATCCGTTAGCCACCGCCCTGCGTCTCGACCTGCTTGTGGTGTGGAATCCGGTGCCCGACACGACGCTCAACATCACCGCCTTAGCCAAGCGACAGGGCCTGTTTCGCACGAACTCGCCGGTCGATCTGACCGCCAGCACCAATCCCGTGCAAGATGTGGCCGATTTCATGGCCAAACGTGGCTTCGCCGTGCGCGAAACCGCCTGGATCATCCGCAAGCCGAGTTGGGAACGCTGATCCCCTGGGAGCGCGGGCAGCCTGCCCGCCCGTCACCCCGGGCGGCCCGCCCGGGGTTGCACGATGTCAGCGATGTGAGTGATCCAACCGATCCAACCGATCCAACCGATCCGAACCCCGGCCGGGCCGGCCGGGGTGACGGGCGGGCCAGCGGCCCGCGCTCCCAGGTCAGGCAACCACTAGGCCTTTGTAGAGGTCCTCGTATTTCCTCCCCGCCGTGTCCCACGACAGGTCGGTGGTCATGCCGCGCTTCTGCGCCGCCGCCCATTCGGCGGGGAAGTGCTGGAACAAGCCCAGGGCACGATCGAGCACCGCCGAGAAGTGGCCGATGTCAATCGGCCCGAAGCTGAAGCCGGTGCCGGCACCGGTCGAGACGTCGGTGACGGTGTCGGCCAGGCCGCCGGTGAAGCGCACAATCGGTAGGGTGCCGTAGCGCATGGCGTACATCTGGGTCAGGCCGCAGGGCTCGAAGCGGCTGGGCACGAGGAAGGCGTCGGCGCCGGCGACAAAGCGGTGGGCCAGCTGCTCGTTGTAGCCGTACCAGGTGTAGACCCAGCCAGGATGACGGGCCTGCAGGGCGCTGAGGCGGTGCTCGAGGTGGAGGTCGCCGCTGCCCAGCACCGCCAACTGCATGCGCCCGGCGATGATGTAGGGGCTGACCGCGTCGATCACCAGGTCGATGCCCTTCTGCTCGGTCAGGCGGCTGACCAGGGCGACCAGGCAGACGTCGTCGCGCTTGGCCAGGCCGCACTCGTCGCGCAGAGCGCGGCGGCAAGCCTGCTTGCCGGCCAGGTCCTCGGCGTCGTAGGCCGCAGCGATCGCCGGATCAGCGGCCGGATTCCACGTCCGCGCATCAATGCCGTTGGTGATGCCACTGAGCTTGTAGCCGTGGTGGCGGATCACCGCGTCGAGAGTCCAGCCGAACTCCGGGGTCTGGATCTCCTCGGCATAGCGCCGGCTGACCGTGGTCACGCGATCGGCGAAGCTGATCCCGGTCTTGAGCATGTTGAAGCGCCCGAAATGCTCGCAGTGCATCGGGTTGAACAGCCAGGGGTCGAGACCAGCCAGGCGCATATCGTGGCCGGGGAAGGCGCCCTGGAAGGCGATGTTGTGAATGGTGAACACCGAGCGTGTCGCTGGCAGCGCCTTGCAGAAGCCGCGCTGCAGTAGCACCGGCACTAGGCCGGTCTGCCAGTCGTGGGCGTGGATGACGTGCGGGGTCCAGCCGATGGCGCCGGGCAGGGCGAGGGCGGCCTTCGACAGCACCGAGAAGCGCCGGGCGTTGTCCTCGTACTCCTGGTGCTGGCTCGGACCGTACAGTCCGTCGCGGTCGAACAGTTCGTTGCACGCCAAGACATAGACCGGCATGCCGTCGAGCATGACCTCGCCGATGCCGACGTGGTGGTCGACCCCGCCGCTCTCGATGATCATCGGGGTCGACAGCCACTTCACCCCGCGCTTCTCGGCCTCGACGTAGACCCGGCGATAGCACGGCAGGCAGAC
>JBBREK010000089.1:0-15301 GCA_038203025.1 Planctomycetota bacterium | reverse complement strand
GCTGACCGGGGTGGCGATGGTCGGCGCGGCGTTGACCCGTACCGTCGAGCTGTCCGTCTTCCCACCGGCGGTCACCGTCACCGTCGCGTCACCGGGATCGGCGCCAGCGGTGAAAACGCCGCTGGCATCGACCGTGCCGGCGCCGGTGGCCGTCCAGGTCACGACCGGTTGCGGATCCAGTGGGACCTGGAACTGATCCTTGGCGACCGCCGTGAAGGTGCTGGGGGTACCCTGATTCACCACCGTCTTCGCCGGGGTCAGCACGAGGTTGGTCAGGGTCGACACGACCTGCACCGTCACCTGGCCAGTGGCGGTTTGGGCGGCGGCGTTGGCGACCGTCACCGCGCAGTCGTAGCTGCCTGGGGCAGTGAAGGTCGCGGTGCAGGTCTTGCCGGTCGCGGTGCCATTGGATGCACCGAAGGTGACCGCCGCCGGACCAGACGCGTTCCACGTGTAGGTCAGGGCGCTACCGGCCGCATCTGCGGCCAACACCGTCAGCTTGGCGGTCCGCGTCGTCACCACGGCTGGCGTCGCAGCGGCCGGCGTCGTAATCGTCACATCGGCTGCACCAAGGAGGACGGCGCAGCAGCACAGCAGGACGGTACGAAGGCTCAGGATAGGGTTCCATGATGGAAGGCGTGGCCGTGAACGACGAGAACGGCACCGGTATCCAGTGCGTACGACACGGCAAAATCGCCGACAATTGGCCGACCACTGGGGGCAGGAGCATGACGGCTAGACGGCATCGACAGGCGACGCTAGCGAATGGACCTCAGCGTCCAGCAATAAGACTGTCCGGATTTCCATACGGATCCCTACAAACCCTAGACATTGGCTTCCATCATCAGGAGACCGGTTCTCCGCATCGACCCTACGCACATCAGTCTGTAACGCCATGTCACGTCATGGGTAAGCCGGTATCGTGATGGACGTGGACCGCACTGCGACATCGCGGACTGAAGCCCGCGGTCCTGGTCCTGAGATCTGGCGCTACTTCTGGCCGTAGTAGGCCATGGGGCCGTGCTTGCGCGAGTAGTGCTTGTCGAGCAGGAAACGCGGTACGCGGCGCTGGCGCGGGGCGACGGCGGCGGCGTGGACGAACATGCGGGCGAGATATTCCATGGTGCCGGCGTGCATCACCGCCTGCTCGACGGTCACGCCCCAGCTGAACGGGCCGTGCTGATCGACCAATACGCCTGGGACCGCTGATGGATCGAGTTGGCCCTGGACGAAGCGTTCGATGATTACGCTGCCGGTGTTGGCTTCGTATTCGCCCTCGACCTCGGCGCGGGTCAGGCTGCGCGTCACCGGTACGTCACCGTGGAAATAGTCGGCGTGCGTGCTGCCCTGGGCCGGGATGGGGACGCCGGCCTGCGCTATCGAGGTCGCATACTCGCTGTGCGTGTGTACGATGCCGCCGAGGCGCGGCCAGGCGCGGTACAGGGCCAGGTGCGTGGCAGTGTCGCTGGACGGCCGCAGCGTGCCGGAGACGACGCTGCCGTCGTCCAGACGCACTGGCACGATGTCCTCGGGCGTCATGCGGGCGTAGTCGACACCACTCGGCTTGATGTAGAGAATGCCACTGTCGCGATCGAGGGCAGAGGCATTGCCCCAGGTGAAGATGACCAGGCCGAGTCGGACGAGGTCCAGGTTGGCCTGGAGGACCCGCTTACGAAGGTCCAGCTCGCTACTCACCGGCCGTCGCTCGGCTTGCGGTTGCGCGCCTTAATGCCGGCGACCTCTTCATGCAACTTGCGCAGCACGTCTTTGAGGCTGGCGTTGCGCTCGCGTTCTTCGGTCAACTCGCGGGTATGGGCCTCGATCGCGTTCTGGTGCTCGCGGCGCAGTTCGGACAGCTCGGTGTCGATCTCCTCGGTCTTGGCCCGGGCGTCGGCGAGTTCGGCCTCGATGGTGCGCTTCTGGTCGCGCATCTGATCGCGCTCGGCCATGGTGCGCTTGTGCAGCTCGGCGAGATCGCCGCTGCGCACCGCCGCCCCGGCCTGATCGCCGGTGCGGGATTCAAGCTCACGGATGTGGGAGGTTGAGGCATCGAGTTCGACCGACAGGGCCTGCACCTTGGCCTGCAGGGCCTTGGCGTCGATGCGCTGGGTCGACAGCTGGTCGATGGTGCGGTCCTTCTCGGCGATCAGGCCGTCGCGTTCCTCCAGACCCTTCATCAACTCTTCGCGCTGGCGCTTCAGCCGCGCTTCGCCGGCCTCGACCTGCTGACGCAGGCTGGCGAGGGTCGAGGACTGCTCCTGATGCCTGGCTCGCAGGCCGGTGAGCTCTTGGCGCAGGGTCAACATCTCGCCACTGAACTGCGAACCGGTGGCCTCGTTGCGGGCGCGGAATTCGCTGGCGTCGGACAGGGCCACGTCCAGCTCGTCGCGCACGCCGGCGAGTTCGGCGCTGAGGCGCTCGATCTCCTCGCGTCGGGCGTTTTCGGCCTGCTCGGCCCGGCCAAGCGCGGCGATACGTTCGGCCCGCACCGTCTCCAGGTCGGACGACAGGCGGTTGCGTTCGGCGTCAACGGCACGCTTGCGCGATACCAGCTTGAGCACGGCTTCGCGCAGATCGCTTTCGAGTTCGGTCGGATCACCGGCGTCGAGGGACACGGCCAGCGCGGCGCTGCTGTCGGCCAACCCGGGGTCGCCCTCGCCAGCCTTGATCATCTCACCAGCCAGCGAACGGGCCACGGCACCACGCGCCTCGACCTCGGCCTTGCCGGCGTTGGCCTTGAGCAGGACCACGATCTTGCGGGTCGATTCTGCCAGGTCGGCGCTGGCCGGATCGGCAATGGCGCGTTCAAGCCGGGCGATGTCCTCGCGCGAAACAGCCGGCGGGATGCCTGCGGATTCCACCACTGCCAGCTCGCGGACCTGCTTGGCCAGATCGCGTTCACGACCCCGGGCGGCATCGACGCGCTGATGCAGTTCGCGCACATGACGGTCGAGGGCGCTGTCGGCGCGGCGCAGGCGGTCGGCGATGGCCTGCTCGTCGCCCGGCTTGAGACCCTCGGAAAGGCCTGAGGTGGGACCATCGGTCGAAGCGAGCAGACGCTCGGTCATCTGCAGGTGGTCGACAGCAGCGTCCTCGATCTGCCGGTGGTCAGCGAGACCGGAGACGGCGGCAAGGGCGGCGCTGGCCTTCAGCTCGGGCTCGGCGGCGGGATCGGTGAGTGCCTCGGACACCTCGCGACCCAGAGCGATGGAACGCTGGGCCAGTTCGGTGGTCAGTTGGTCGATGGCGGTACGCAGAGCCATATTCTGGGTCTTGAGCTTACCGAGCTCGTTGACGTGCTTGCCCGTCTCAAGGGCGCGTTCCGATTTGCGTTGGTCGTGCTTGGCGAGTTCGCCAGCCAGTCGTACGCGTTCCGCCTCAAGGGCGCGCTTGCGCGCCGCCAGACGGCCAACCGCGGCGCGAACCTGGCCTTCTAATTCGGACGGATCACCATCGGGGTTGTCGACCGCAAGGGCAAGGTCGGCGGTCTGTTCGGCCAGCTCCTGGTCGCCCTGGGCGGCGGCGAGGACCTCGCCGGCGATGACCCGGGCAGTGCCGGCGCGGGCCTCGGCCTCGGCGCGGCCGGCCTTGGCCTTCATGCCGGTGAGCAGGCGGCGTGTCGCCTCGCCCAGTTCGACCGCGCCGGAATTGTCGGACAGGGCCTTGTCGAGCCGGGCGATCTCCTCCTTCGACGCCACCGTCGGCGAGGCGACGGCCATGGCGGCGGAGAGGTCGCGGATCTGGCGGGCCAGATCACGTTCGCGCGACCGGGCAGTCTCCAGGTCGGCGGTGATGGTGGTGAGACGACTCTCGAGCGCAGCGGAGGCCTCGCGTAGCCGGGCCGCAATCTGTGCCTCGTCGCCGGGCGACAGGTCGTTGGCCAGACCGGTCGGGGCGCCGGTGCGAGCCATGACGCGGTCGATTGACGCGACTGCGTCGATCGCAGCGCTCTCAGCGGCGCGATGCTCGGCCAGCTTGGCCAGGGCGGCGGCAGCGGCGGCGGCACGGGCCTGCGGTTCGCTGGCGCGGTCCATCAGGTCGGGATGGGCATCCGGCACGCGCTGCTTGAGTTCGGCGGCGATCTGGTCGATGGCGCCGTTAGCGGCGTCGCGGCCACTGCGCAGGCGCAGGGTCTCGTTCTGCGCCTTCTGCAGATCGGTCTTGGTCTTCTCGAGGTCGCCGAGCAGGCGCTGGGCCTCGCCCGAGCCGCGGCCATGTTCGGCGCGGATCTGTTCGATCTGGCCGCTCAGTTCGGCCACCTTGGCCTCCAGTTCGCGCTTGCGGGCGCCGAGCGCAGCGACTGCCTCGCGCACCTGGACGCCCAGCTGGGGCTGGGTCTTGACGTCTTCGGTCTCGGCTGCGACCGCCAGATCGGCGACCTGCTCGGCCAAGTCCTCGTCGCCCTGGCTGGCTTTGAGAATCTCCACGGCGATGGCGTGGTCCTCGGCGAAGGCAGCGGCGACGCCGGCCTGACGACCGCCCTTGCCGGCGACCTCGTCAAGGGCACGGGCGGTGACCATGGCAAGGACCTGCGGATCAGCCTTCACTTCCAGCGAGCGTTCCAGCTCCAGGACGGCAGCCGGCGTCTCCTCGCCGTCGCGGTGGGCGAGGCTGGCGACCTGCTCGGCCAGGGCACGCTCACGGGCGGCGGCCTCGTCGAGCTGACGCTGCAGGTCGAGGGTGTAGCGCTCTAGCTCGGCGCCGGCCTTGCGCAGGCGTTCGGCGACCAGCTGCTTGTCGGTGCTTGGCAAGTCGTGCGCGCCCGAGCCCGTGCCGGACTTGACCAACCGGTCGGTGAGAGCGAGCTGCTCGATGGCGGCGACTTCAACCGGGCTGGCGGCCTGGAGATGGTCGACCACCTCGGCGGCGGCGGCGGCACGCTGGTCGGGCGGAGCATCGCGGTCGGCGAGGGCCTCGGGTACGGCGAGTCGCTCGGATTCGGCGCGCTGGCGCAGCATGGTGCAGACGCGTTCGAGGGCGGCACGAGAGACCTCGAGGTCCTGCTCGGTGCCGTTACGGGCCGCGTCGCTTTCGTCGGCGATGGCCTTCAGGGCAGCGATGGCGTTGCGGTTCCTCGCCAGGCTGGCGGCCAGCTCGCGGGTGACGGCGGTGGCGCCGGCGAGGACCTCGGCGGGATCGCCGCCCTCATCGGGCAGTTCGGTGAAGACCTGGGAGTGCCCGGCCCCAGTAGCATCGGCAACCGTAGCCTCGAAGGCCTCGGCTTCGAGACGGGCCCCCTCCATCGCCTCGAGCAGACCGGCGACCGGCGCGGCGACGTCGACAGCGTGCAGATTGCCTGCCTTGAGCTGTTCGAGCAACGCCAGATCAGCCTCAAGCAACTGCGACTTCTTGGCCGTCAGTTCCTGTTCCTGCGCCTCCGTCCCGACCGTCTGTTCCTGCTCTTCGGCCGCGTGTTCCTCCTCGCGCTTGAGGATGCCGCGCAGGCGTTCGAGATCGGCCTGCAGGGTGGTGATGACCTTGGCGCCGATGTCGAAGTCGTGGTAGAATTGCTCGTCCTGACTGGCCTCATCGAGAACCGGGTTCTCCTCCTGGTGACGCGAACCGTAGTAGTCGTTGTCGATGCCCAGCACGCCCTCGCACAGCGAGGTCATGCGCATTATCTGGTTACGCACCGTGTCGCGCAGCTTGTCCTTCTCGGCGATGGTCGTGCTGAGCAGGGCCATCTTCTCGTTGAGCTGGTCCTGCAGGTCGTAGTTGTCCTGCTGCAGGTCGAGGTTGATCTGCTCGGCCTGTTCGAGCTTTTCCTTCAGCGCATTCAGGGCCATTTCGATGTCAGCCTGGCTCTGCGCCGAACTGCCGGCAGCGACGGCGCTCATCGCCTGTTCGAGTTCCTGCTTCAGGCGGTCACGTTCGGCCTGCGCCTCCTTCTCGCGCTTGATGCGGCGGTTGATCTCGTCTTGGGCTTTCTTGAGTAGTTCACCCTTCTCGATATCCGAGTAAGAGTCGGCCTTGCCGGCCAAGTGCTGCTGCAGCAGGCGCAGGATCCAGTCCATCAGCTGCTTCTCGCTGATGACGCGAAGCTTCTTGGTCTGGCCCTTCTGGCGGAGCAACTCTGCCGCCGTAGTCGTCTCACCCAGCTGGGAGAGGCTCTCGGCGATGTTCTTTTCCTGGTCCTGGTCTGACATGGGCTGCTCCTGGGAAAGCTATGACCCAATCTCCCCCGAGATGCATGCTGGGCACCGTCGGCGGGCTGGCAGGTGGGGGCCGTGAGTGATCCACCTGAACGCAGCAACCCCCGGTGTGGCCGGGGGTTGCAATCGCGGAAGACGGCGTTTCCGCCGTCGTCGTCAGTCTACTTGTTGGCCTTGGAGAAGTACTCCTTCGAGCCCTTCGGATCGGCCTTCATGGTGTCCTTGCCTTCGCTCCAGCCAGCGGGGCAGACCTCGCCGTGCTTCTCGACGAACTGGAAGGCCTTGATGACGCGCACGGCCTCATCGATGTTGCGGCCGACCGGCAGGTCGTGGATGTGGGCGGCGCGGACCACGCCCTTGGGGTCGATGATGAAGGTGCCGCGCAGGGCGACGCCGGCCTCCTCGATGAGGACGCCGAAGTCGCGGGCGATCGACTTGTTCAGGTCGGCCACCAGCGGGTACTGCAGGTCGCCGAGACCGCCCTCCTTGCGCGGCGTGTTGCGCCAGGCCAGGTGGGTGAACTGGCTGTCCACCGAGACGCCGAGGACCTGGGCACCAACTGCCTTGAAATCAGCGATCTTGTCGCTGAAGGCGATGATCTCGGTCGGGCAGACGAAGGTGAAGTCGAGCGGGTAGAAGAACAGGACGACCCACTTGCCCTTGTAGTCGGACAGCTTGATCTCCTTGATTTCGCCGGTCTCAAGGACGGCCTGGGCCTTGAAATCGGGGGCCTGCTTCTGGATGAGCGACATGATGAACTCCGTGATGGTTGTTCGTATGGTTGGGACAGGCCCAGTGATGGGATCCGACGCCCGGCGGTCAAGTTCGCGGGGCGAGAGCATGTACGTCGCCTAGGCCCCTAGCAATTATCTTCGACGGTACAGCAGGTTCGCGGTTCGCGGTTCGCGGTTCGCGATTGAAGGCTCGTTTCCAGACCCTACTGGAGATTCCATGGGCCACGCGTTTCGTGGATCTCATCAACGCGCATGGTGCGTGTCCCTACAACCGCGCTCATTACGCATGGTACGTGTCCCTTCAACCGCGAACCGCGAACCGCGAACGGTCGTGTGACTGCTTACAGATCCGGCGATTGCTCCGCCGCTTCGGGCTTAGGCGGCTCACATTGCAGGACGAGGACGGTAACGTCGTCCTGGAAGGTGCCGGCGGCCCAGCGTCGGGCATCAGCAGCGATGCGGTCGACTGCATCCTCGAAATCGAGGTCGCAGACCCCGACCAGCGAACCGGCGGCGCGTAGGTCGCCGAACTCCTCGCGATGCGGGTTGCTCGCCTCGGTCAGGCCATCGGTGCACTGCATGACCATGTCGCCAGGCTGCAGTTCGATCACCGTCGTGTGTACCGCGCGGTTGAACACCGCCGGCGGCAGCATGCCCAAGGCAGGCGCCTTGCCGCCTTCGCGCCGGGCCAGCGGTTCGCTGCGCGGATTGGCCACGACCAGCGGAGTATGACCGGCGCAGACATGTTCCAGTCGACGGGTCGAGGCTTCGAGGATGCCCATCCAGCAGGTGATAAACTGGCCGTGCAGGAGATCCGCCTTCACGCTTTCGTTGAGCCGACAGATGATCTGCGCTAGGTCCTGGGTCTCCTTGACGATGAAGTGCAGGGCCTTGAGGGCGGCAACCACCACTAGCGCCCCCTGCACGCCGTGCCCAGCGACATCGGCCACCGAGAGCAGGAAGCGGTCTGGACCCAGGGGCAGGCAGGCGAAGAAATCACCGCCGACCTCATCCTGCGGTTCGTAGTGGACGGCCATGCCGAATCCAGGGATCTCCGGCATCTCGGCGAGCATCTTGTTGAGGACGCCCTTGGCCCGGTCCATGTCGGCCCCGGCCCCGGACTGGATCTCCTCGGTCGCCCGGCCGGCGACCCGCTTGGTCGCGCCCACCGCCTGGACGTCCGCGGGCCCCTCGGCCTCGGCCCGGGCAGCGCGCGACAACGCTTCACGCAGGTCGGTCAGGCCGAGCATCTGCCGGCCGTCGTTGGCCTCGGGACAGGCGGCCAGGGCGCCGGCTATCGCGTCGACCACCTCCGCTCCGGACTGGCCGGGACGCAGGGCGATCTTGGTCCAGGCGCCGTTGTAGGGGTTGAGCCAGCGACCATCCGCGGCGCTGATGCGCAGGCGCGGTTCGAACTCGCCCTGCTCGCGCAGGTACAGCCGCCAGCGGTGCCGGCGCAGTTCCTCGACCGGCTTGGCCTTGACGCCATTGGCAAAGGGTCGTTTTTCAGCGAGATACTCGCGGGCCGGATCGACGAAGCCGAAGGCAGCCGGAACCAGGGTCAGGGAATAGGGGCAGATCCAATGCATCCCATCCACCGTGGTCACGCGGTGGGCAGCGTCCTTCTCCAGGGCCGTGGTGATCTTGCGGCGCAGCTCGGCCTCGGCCGCCTCGCGGCGCTCGGCCTCCTCCTGCGCAGCGAGCTCATCCTCGCTCTGTCCCTGATCCTTCTTTCCGAACCATGCCATAGGCGGTGTTGTAACGTCCCGGCCGGGGGGATGCCAGTGCGAGTGGTGCCAGCCGACCGCCTTGCCAGCGCAGCTGCCGATCCATGATCCCCCCCCTCGCGCCGGACCCCCGGCCCATGCCCCAGGATGCGACCGATCATGAGCGCCAAACTCCCGACCATCTTCTGGACCCGTACCGACGAGGCCCCCGCCCTGGCGACGCGCTCGCTGCTGCCCATCGTCCAGGCCTTCGTCGGCGCTGGCGGCATCACCGTGACGGAACGCGACATCTCGCTGGCCGCTCGCATCCTCGCTGCCTTCGACCTGCGCCCAGACCACCTGGCCGAGCTGGGTGCGCTGTGCAAGCGCCCCGAAGCCAACATCATCAAGCTGCCGAACATCAGCGCTTCGGTGCCGCAGCTGAAGGCGGCCATCGCCGAACTGCAGGCGCATGGCCTGCAGGTGCCAGCCTATGTCGACGAACCGGGCACAGAGGCAGAGAAGGATGCCCGGGCGCGCTACGCCAAACTCCTGGGCAGTGCGGTGAATCCCGTCCTGCGTGAGGGCAACTCGGACCGCCGCTGCGCCGCCTCGGTCAAAGCCAGCGCCAGGCAGCACCCGCACAAGGTCGGAGCCTGGTCGCCGGAGTCCAAGACCCGAGTCGCGCACATGTCGCAGGGCGATTTCTACGGCAGCGAGCGCAGCCATACCTTCACCGCCGCTGACGAGTTGCGCATCGAGCTGACCGGGGTGGACGGACAGGTGACGATGCTCAAGCAGGGTCTGAAGGTGCAGGCCGGCGAGATCATCGACGCGGCAGTGATGAGCGCGCGCCAGCTGCGCGCCTTCTACGACCGGGTCCTCGCCGAGGCCAAGACGCAGGGCGTGCTGTTCTCGCTGCACCTCAAGGCAACGATGATGAAGGTCAGCGATCCGGTGATGTTCGGGCACGGTCTCTCGGCCTACTTCGGAGCCGTCCTGACCAAACACGCCGCGACCCTCTCCCGCCTCGGCTTCGTCTCCAATAGCGGCCTCGCCGACCTACACACCCGCCTCGCCACCCTGCCGGCGGGCGAACGCGCCGCGATCGAAGCCGATCTCGCCGCCGCCCTCGCCGAGGGTCCCGCCCTGGCCATGGTGAATTCCGACAAGGGCATCACCAATCTGCACGTCTCCAGCGACGTCATCGTCGACGCCTCGATGCCGGCGATGATCCGCGAATCGGGCAAGATGTGGAATGCCGCCGGCAAGCTGCAGGACACCCTGGCGGTGATCCCCGACCGCTGCTACGCCGGTGTCTACCAGGCAACCATCGACTTCCACCGGCAGCACGGCGCCTTCGACCCGCGCACCATGGGCAGCGTCGCCAACGTCGGCCTGATGGCGCAGAAGGCCGAGGAATATGGGTCGCACGACAAGACCTTCGTCATCCCCCGGGCCGGTACCGTGCGCGTGGTCGACAGTACAGGCGCGATCGTCTTCGAGCATATCGTCGAGGCCGGTGACCTCTGGCGGGCCTGCCAGACCCGCGACGCCGCCATCGTCGACTGGGTCAAGCTGGCGGTGACGCGCGCCCGCCTGTCGAAGACCCCGGCGGTGTTCTGGCTTGATCCGCAGCGCGCCCACGACGCCCAGGTCAAGGCCCGGGTCGAGACGCTGCTGGTCGGCCACGACACCGCTGGCCTGGACCTCCGTATCCTTGATCCCGTAGCTGCGACCAGGTTGTCGCTGGAGACGATCAAGGCGGGCAAGGACATCATTTCGGTGACCGGCAACGTCCTGCGTGACTACCTCACCGACCTGTTCCCCATCCTCGAGCTGGGCACCAGCGCCAAGATGCTGTCAATCGTGACGCTGCTGGCGGGCGGCGGCCTGTTCGAGACCGGTGCCGGCGGTTCAGCACCGAAGCACGTGCAGCAGTTCGTCGCTGAGGGCTACCTGCGCTGGGACTCGCTCGGCGAATTCCTCGCCCTGCAGGTGTCGCTTGAGGATCTCGGCCAGAAATCCGGCAGCCTGCAGGCTGCGGTCCTTGCCGAAACCCTCGACCGCGCCAACGCCCGCTTCCTCGCCGAAAACAAATCACCCGCCCGCTCGGTCGGCGGCCTCGACAACCGCGGCAGCCACTTCTGGCTAGCCTGCTTCTGGGCCCACGAACTGGCCACTCAAGATCGCGATCCCGCCCTCAAGGCCAGGTTCCTGCCCCTCGCCGCTGAATTGGCCGCCGCATCGCAGGTCATCGAGGCCGAGTTGGTGGCCGCCCAGGGCCGGGCTCAGGACCTCGGCGGCTACTACCTGCCAGACGACGCCACGGCTTCGGCAGCGATGCAGCCGAGCGCGACCTTCAACCGGATCCTCGCGCGACTCGCCTGACGCACCATCGGGTGCGACTCCGGCAGGTCGCAGAGATCACCCCGAGCTGCCGAGACCGAGGTCGGCGATAAGATGCCGGCGCAGCGCGTCGGCGTCCGCCTCGGAGAGCTTCCGCCCACCTTTGCTGACGTAGAATACGTCGACCGCCACGTCGCCCATGGTGTTGATGCTGGCGTAGCCGATCTCGCAGCCGAAGTCGGAGATCGACCGGCACAGCCGCGAGAGTAATCCGATGTCGTCCTTGGTCACCACATCGACGATGCTGGAGCGTTCCGACGTGACGCTGTCGATCTTGATGGCGTGGTCGTCGAAGCCGCTGTCTGCCACCTTGCTGGTGATCACCGCCGCGCGCCGGCGATCCAGCGGCGTCAGCGCGTCGATGCGCCCTTGCGACACCTCGCGCAGGTCGGCGGCGAGTCGCGCCCACAGGCTCTCCTCACCCAATCGACCGGGGAAGATGCTGGTCAGGCGCATGGTGTAGAGAACCTTGCCGCTGCCGGTCAGCCAGGTGCGCAGGTCGACGATGTCGAAGCCATGCCCCGACAGGGTCGAGGCGACATCGGCGAATAGGGCATGCCGATCGGGCAGGGCGAGGGCTAGGTGGACGTGGCGGTCACGCCGCTCGTGCTGGATGCCGATGCCGTCGCGGTCGCAGGCGGTAAGCACGCGCCAGTGGCAGACCACCTCCTCGGCCGGGATCTGATACTCGTAATTGCCGCCGAGATCGGCGAAATGCAACTCGGCCTGCTCGGCAGTGGCGCCGGCGGCAAGCAGCGCGGCAGTGAGCCCGGCATGCGGATCGACGCCGGGCCCAACGCCCGCGAGCTGAGCGCGGACCGCCTCGTACAACTCGCCGAGCAGGGCCTCCTGCCAGCCGGTGAGCACGCCATCGCCCACCGCTTTGGCATCAGCCCAGGTCAGACAGTAGAGGTAGTCGAGGCGCTCACGCGTACCGATGCGCGAGGCGAAGGCCTTGAGAAACGACGGTTCGCGGAAGTCGCGCATGCGGCTGGCGTCCGACAGGGTCACATGCTGCAGGACGAGGAAGCGCACCAACTCCTCATCCTGGCGCGGCAGGTCGAGCCGGCGGGCCACCCGCTCGACCATCATGCCGCCGCGTGCCACGTGACCGCGACCCATGTACTTGCCGAGATCGTGCAGCAGCAGCCCGAGGGCGAGCAGGTCTGGGCGAGGTAGTGACGTGAAGACGGTCGGCATGCCGGGCAGGCCCTGGGTCTTGCCGGTGGCCAGGGCATCGAGATTGCCCAAGGCCAGGATGGTGTGTTCGTCGACGGTGTACTGATGCCAGGAGTCAAACTGCATCAGGCAGTCGACCAAGCCGAATTCCGGTAACCAAGCGCCAAGCAGCCCGCTGGCATGCATGGCCCCAAGGATCTGCCGGGCGGCGCCGAGATCGCCGAGGATGGCGAGGAAAGTCTTGACCGCACCAGGATCGCAGCGCGCGGCATCATCGACCACCACCAGATTGACGGCGATGGCGCGCTGCACCTCGACCGACAGGCGGACCTTGCGCAGCTGGGCCTCGCGGCACATCTCGATCAGTCTGGCCCCGGCACGAGGCTGGCGCCAGAAGCCGTCGTCGGCCAGGTACACGTGGCCGGCGATGATGGCGAAGCCCGGACATAGCGCCTTGCGCGTGGCGATCAGGGGCAGCAGCCGGCGGCCGAGAAAGCCCTTCGCCTCCAGGCGGCTGGCCGCCAGTTCCAGCACCTGTTGGACGTGGCGCACCTGGCCGTAGTGCGACTTCATGAAGTGTTCGACGGCGCGCAGTCGCGAAACATCTGCGTAGCCGAGCAGATCCGCGACCTTCACCTGGTCGGTGAGCTGGAACACATCCTGCTTGCGACCATGGGTGAAATGCAGAAGTGAGCGTAGCTCCAGTAGATGGTCGTGCGCCGCCAGCACGCCAGACAGGTCGCCGCGCGAGATCCCGTCCAGTTCGCCAAGGGCGAAGATGTTGCGGCTGCCGCAGGCGAGGAAGGCCATGTTGCGCAGCAACTGCACGTCACGCAAACACCCGGGGCTGGACTTGACGTTCGGCTCCATGACGAACAGCGAGGCGCCTGCAAGTTCGCGCCGTTTGGCCAGTTCGGCCAGCTTATAAGCGAGGAAAACGGTACCGCGCTTCTTGCGGAAGCGCGCCAGCAGCTCGGACATCGCCTCGGTCAACGGACTGGCGGCCAGCACCGGCCGACTCTCGATGATCGCGGTGGCGGTGACGAAGTCCTCCTCGGTGATCCGGCCGAGTTCAGGTGCGCTGCGATGGCTGGCCCCGACCTGGAAGCGCACGTCCCAGAGCATGGCGTTAAGTTCGCCCCACGCCTTGTCCGCCCAGCCGATGCCCGATTTGACGTCGAGCATGAGCAGATCGAGGTCGCTGTGCGGATTCATCTCGCCGCGGCCATAGCCGCCGATGGCGAAGATGCCGGTATGCTGGGCCCAGTCCGGCGGCGCACCGACCTTCTGCATCGCTCGTTCGGTCAGCGCGCTGACGATCGCGTCGGTCACTGCACTGATGGTCAGGACGGTATCGAGGCCGGTGGTCTCGTTGATATGTTCGAGCAGATGCGCATGCAGCAGCCCGAACTCGCGCAGGCGGATCGCCTTGAGCGCCGCCATCGCCTCGCTGCGCCCCAGCCCCGCCGTCGCCGTAATCTCCTTCCCGACGGCCCCCAACTCAGGCAGGGTGATGCAATGCACGGTCTCAGGCTCAGCCATGGGCATCCCCCCATCCTAGAACCAGAACCCCGCTGGCAAACCCACGCATCCCGCGACGAAACACGACATAGCACGACCCGCGGGCATGCATGGCCAGGAAGGTGAGCGCCGAAGCACGCCGCGAACGACGTGGGCGAGCCTATGTGGACCAGCGGCGTGCGCCCAGCGAGCCTCGCTGGACGTCGGAGTCCCGAACGGCGAACGTCAGTGAGCCGGGCTTGCGGGTCCAGGGCAGAGCCCGGTCGGGGATGCGCGAAGGGGTCGAGACCCCTTCGCAGGCTAAAAGCTTCGGCGCTGCCGCGTGCTGGGGACCCCGTCAGCGATCCGGTACTTGGTCACCGTCCGCCGGCTGATGTCGAGGCCCTCTTTGGCCAGGATGTCGGCGATCTCCTGGTCGGAGAGTGGGTTTTTCTTGTCCTCCGTGTCGATCAGCTTGCGGATGCGCAGTTTCACCGAGCGTGAGCTTTCGGCCTCGCTGCCATCCTGGGTGGCGATGCCGCCGCTGAAGAAGGTCGAGAGGGGCAGCACGCCGACCGGGGTCTGGATGTACTTGTCCTTCACCGCCCGCGACACGGTGGCGACGTGCATGCCGATCTTGTCAGCGATGTCCTGGCGCATCAGCGGTCGCAACTGCTCGACGCCGTAGTCGAGAAAGGCGCTCTGGTGCTTGATGATCTCGGTGACGATGCGCAGCAGGGTGCGCCGGCGCTGGGCGATGGCGTCAATGAGGAAGCGCGCCGCGCCAAGCTTCTCCTTGAGGTAGGCCTTGTCGCGGGCCTCGGTCTCGCCCGCTTCATAGAGTTGGGTATAGGCGTCTGAGAGGCGGATCTTGGGGATGCGATTGTCGGGGATCGAGATCACCCACTCGTCACGCTCGTCGCGCTCCAGCACCACATCGGGGACGACGTAGGAATTGGCAGCTCGCGAGAAGGGCAGGCCCGGCTTGGGGTCGAGCTTGGAGATGACTTCGACCCCTTCCTTGACGCGCTCGATATCGGCACCGGTCTTCTGGGCGATGACCGGCAGGCGGTTCTTGAGCACATCATCGAGGTGCTCGCGCACCAAGGTCAGCTCGAAGGTGTTGTCGCCGGGCTGGCGCTTCAGCTGCAGAGCGAGGCAGTCGGCCAGGTCGCGGGCGCCCAGGCCGACCGGATCGCAGCCGCGCACCAGCTCAAGCGCATGCTCGGCATCGTCGAGCTTCTCCTCGGGAAAGAGCTCGTGCAGGTCCTCGGTGAAATAGCCGCGCACGTCGAGGGCCCAGCAGATCTCGGGCAGGACCGCCTTGACCTCGGGCGGCATCTCGGTGAAGCGCAGTTGTTCGAGCACATGGTCAGCCAGCGACGCCTCGCGCTCGGGGGCGGCGGCCAGGGCCTCCATCTTGTCAGGAGCGTCCTCGTCCTGGTGGCTGTTCTTGCGCCGCAGCAGCCATTCACGGTCATCCCGCGACAGCATGCCAGTCGGGTCCACCTGGGCTCCTTCACCCATGGCCTCGGCGGCGGATTCGACCCCGTCGCCCGACTCATCGGCGATCTCCAAGGCCGGATTCGCCTCCACCTCATGCATGATCCGTTCCTCCAGC
>JBBREK010000088.1:0-15567 GCA_038203025.1 Planctomycetota bacterium | reverse complement strand
CAGCGCCCACCTTGGTCAGAGTCTGGTTGCCACTGAAGGCCCCAGTGGCGTCCAGGCTGTCCGCATCCACCCCGATGGTCGTCCCGCCGCTCAGGACCACCGTCCCGCCGACGCTATTCGCACCCACCAGGCTGCGTAGCGCGCCCAGCCCATCCGGGCCCGTCCCGCTGAGGGTGAGGGGCTCCAGGCCCAGATCGATGCCGCCGCTGAACACCAGGCTCGCCCCGCTGGACACCGTCGTCCCCGCGCTGTCGGCCCCCAGCGCCGCGCTGTTCGCCGCCACCAGGGTGCCGCCAGCGGCGACCGAGAACTTGCCGGGATAGGTCGCGCTGCTGCCGCTGAGGGTCAGGGTGCCACTGCCGATCTTGGCCAGAGTCTGACCCGAGTTGGCGTTGGCGTCGAAGCTGCCGGCAAAGACGGTGTCGGTGTTGTCGCCGCCGACGTTCAGGCTGGTGCCTCCGGTCAGCCCGAAGCGCAGCACCGCCAGGCTGCTCCCCGCCAGCCCGCCGATGCTATGGGTGAAACCGCCGAGATCGAGCAGGGCGTTGTCGGAGATGGTCAGGGTGCCAGTGTTCGGCAGCACGAAGTTGTTCACCGCCTGGATGGTCCCGGACAGCAGATCGGTGCCGCCGGTCCAGGTGTTGCCGCTGCCGTTGTGCAGCTTCAGCGCCAGGCCGGCCCCGTTGGCCACCGTCAGCTTGGCGTTGCCGGTTATCACCGTGGGCGAGGCGATCTGCAGGGAGTCCGCGGCCACCGTCAGGGTGGTGTCGGCCGCGAGGGTGATGGTGCCGGGGTTGAGGGAGATGCTGTTGACGCCGTTGATGCTGCGCAGCACCCCCGCGCCGAGGATGCCGCTGCCGCGCAGGTTGAGCTGCTTGACCAGACCGCCGATGCTGTCGAGTTCCAGCGCCGCCCCGTCGGCAACGGTGCAAACCGCGGTGGTGCCCAGGGCGGTGACGCTGCTTTTGGCTCGCAGCACCCCGGCGTTGTGAGCGATCGCTCCAGTCCAGGTGCTACTGCTCCCCGACAGTTCGAGGGTGCCCGTGCCGACCTTGGTCAGGGCGTAGGCCGTGCCCTGGCCGAGGGTGCCGCTGCAGGCCAGGCTGGCGCCGGCGTCCGTCCCGATGGTGGCGTCCGAGGCGAGGGTGATCGCCCCGCCATAGCTGTTCGCCCCCGACACGCTGCGCAGCACGCCGTTGCCGCCGACGCCGCTGCCGTAGAGGGTCAGCGCCTCCGCGCCGATGCTGATGTTCCCGCTCAGCTCCAGCGCCGCCCCGTTCCACAGCGTCACCCCGCCCGCCGTCGTCCCCAGACCCGTCGCGTGACCCACCCGCAGCACGCCGGCCTGTACGCCGATCGCGCCGGTGAAGAGGTTGGCGGCCGACAACACCAGGGTTCCCGCTCCGGTCTTGGGCACCGACGCAGTGACTCCTTGGGAGATCACGCCACTGACGGTCAGGATACCACTACTCTGCTGGTCTATGACCAAACTGTTGCCGGAGATGATGACCGGAACCGCGATTGTCGGACTGCCAGTGCCGGTCACCGAGATCGCGCTGGTGCCGAGGTTGCCCCCACCCGCCAGCAGGGCACCACCACCGTTGAAGGCGACGCTGCGCACCGCACGCGGCGTCAGCAGACTGACCTGATGGGAGGCCGCGACCACCACGGCGTCCGCCGGACCTGGAACTCCGACCGGCGACCACATCGCACTGTCACCCCAGTTACCGTCGCGCTGCGAGGTGTAGGTGGTGCCGACGCACTCCGCTGCGGTCACCAGGCCGCAGGCCTGGCTGTGGTAGGCCGCCTGACCGTCCACCGTCGCCCAGGGCACCGCCAACCCGTCGGCGTAGCCGTTGGCACTACGCAGGATGGGGGTGACACCATCCACCGTGCGGGTGAAGGCCAGGCTCGCCCCCGGACTGTGGTCGAGGCCAAGGCTGGCATCGCTGCAATTCAGCTCGGCGGCCAGGCCGCCGCTAGCGATCAGGTCCACCGTGCTGGCACCGCTGCCGGCGACCAACTTGCCGATGGTCTCGCTGCGCGCCGCGCCGCCGGCGCTCATGCGGAAGAGGCCGCCATTGAGCGTCACCACGGCGGTATCGGGCAGCACATTCACCGGGCCGGTGTTGGTGCTCTCGATGATGAAATTGGCGCCGGCGGCGATGTTGATCGCCGGGGCGGCGCTGAAGACCCCGCCGTCGCCCGCCATGACCACCGTCCCGGCCTCGACGTCGAGCTTGGAGCCGACATTGGACGAGCCGCTGAACATCAGTGTCCCGCCGCCGATCTTGGTGGTGTAGCCCCCGTTGCTGTTGATCCCTCCGGCCAGGGTCAGGGTGCAGCCGGGATCCACCTCGATCAGGCTGTACTGGCCCGACTTGGTCACCTGGCTGTGGAGGATGCTGTCGCCATCGGTGACCCAGAGGCAGCCATGGCCCTCATACCCGAGGGAGAATCCGCCGCCCGGGTAGTCGTTGCTAAGCGACACCACCTCATCGATGAGATCGAGGCCGCCCTTGAGCTGGACGGTGCAGCCCGGCCAGGAAAAGGTGCCCGACCCGGCCCCGCCCGACCCGAAGGCCCCGGCATGGGTGACCTGCAGCAGGATCCGCTGCCGCAGCGTTATGCTGCCGGTGTAGCCCGGCCCGCCACGGCTGTCGCCAGACAGCACCACCGTGCCCGGCGTGCCGGCGCTGGCAATATTCCAGAACGTGAGGTTGCCCGTCCCGATCAGGCGTCCGGACAGGGTCAGGCTGCCGACGTTGAGCTCGACGTTTGTGGCGGCGCTGACCGTGATGTCTCCCGCCCAGCTGTTGTCGTCGTTGTTGCTGCCGAGCTTCCCGCCGCTGAGCAGCAGGGGCTCGGCCCCGATGGTGACGCCATTGCGGATGTTGAACGCGCCGCCTAGCGACTCGCAGCCGGCACTGGTCGTCCCCAGGGCCTGCGAATTGGAGATCTCCAGCACGCTACCGCTGACCGAGATGATGCCATCATAGGCCGGACTGGCGCCAGACAGAGTCTGGACGAGGGAGCCGACCTTGCTGAAGCGGTCGGCGGCGTCGGCCTCGATCAGGCTGCCGCCGAAGTCCCCGTTCGATCCGCCCACACTGTAGGTGTTGGCGACGGCGCCGTTCCCGAAGCGGATGAAGCTGCCAGCGACGCCGTTGATGCCGGCCGTGGTCTCGTTGAAATCGTTGAGGTCGAGGACGGTGCCGACAGCCAGGAGGTTCAGGACCGAGCCATCGGGCAGCACATTGGCGGCGCCGAGCTTGAGCGTGCCGCCGTAGATCCTGGTCCAGCCGCCATAGGTGCAGGCGCTGTTCAGCACCAGGCTGCCCGGACCGTACTTGGTCAGCTCGCGGGTCGCCGCCGCCTGGCGGATCACCCCGACGTTGAGGACCGCACCAACCCCGACGCCGATGGCGTTCTGCGCCGGGGTCGAGTTCAAGGTGAGGGTGCCGCTGAGGGTGGAGGCCCCGCTGGCGAGCGTGAGCGCGCCCCCGCTGCCTACGCCGAGGGCATTGAGGGTAAGGTTCTCGGCGATGCTGAGCCCCGCGCCCAGGGCAAGGGTCGCGCCGGCGCTGACGCTGGTGTCGGCGAAGCCGGCGTTGACCGCCCCCAGCGCGTTGTCGTGACGGACTTCCAGAGTGCCGTTGCTGACCGTGGTCAGCCCGGTGTAGAGATTGTTCCCGCTTACCACCACGGTGCTGCCCGATCCCACAGCGCAGGTCAGCTTGCCGTCGGTGGCCTGGATCTGGCCCGACAGGGTCAGCGGGCCGGCCCCCGCCACGGTCAGGGTTTTCGTGGCGTTGATGGTGATCGGTCCCGCCAGGGTGGTGGTGGCGTTGGCGGTCAGGGTCGCGGTGTCGGTGGTGGTGGTGCCGGTACAGGTCAGGGCACCAGCCCCGGTGGCCCCAAGGGTGCTGCTGGCAGTGATGATCAGGTTATTGCCCACGCTGCGCGGCGCGTCACTGGCGAAGCTACCCGCATTGAGGGTCAGCGGGCCGCTGCCCAGGCCGGCGTCGTTCTTCAACCACAGCGTCCCCGCCGTCACCTTGGTGCCGCCCCCGCTGTGGGTGTTCACCGCCAGCAGGTCGCAGGTCGCGCCCGCACCGCTGAGATGGAACTGGCCGGGGCCGCTCAAGGCCCCCGCCACCAGGCAGGCCTGGCTGCCGGTGACCGTCACGCTGGCGTCCGTGCCCACTCCCCAGCCGTCCCCGTCGCTGAAGCTGATCGGGCCGTCCAGCCGCAGCGTCGCGCCGGGGCTGATCGTCGCCGCCCCCGTCACCGTGCTCGGACAGGGCAGGCTGAAAACATCGAGAGTGGCGAGAGTCGCCGTGCCGAGGGCCAGGGACGCGACGCTGAGGCTGTTGACGTAGGTGTCGCTGCGCAGGGTGCCGCTGCTCAGGGTCAGCGCCCCGCTGCCCAGGGCCTGTGGGTGGGAGATGGTCACTCGCCCGGTCGCGCCGCCGGCGATGAGCACCGGGCAGAGCAGCCCAGGACTGGCCTGAGACATCGCCGTGTAGCCGGTGCGCGTGAGCGCGAGGGCGGTCGTGGCGGCGCCGCTGAAGGCGCCGTGGAAGACCGCGGTGGCGGAGGTGCCGTCGTCGGCGGCCGGCGCCGGTATCCGCTGAGCGATGGTGAAGGTGACGCCGGGATCAAGGCTGACCGACCCGTAGAGCTCCACCGGACCCAGGCTTTGGGCGTCGCCGTGCACCTGGATGGGGTTGTAGACGTGGCGACCCGAGTTGTTGCGGGTGCTGATGGTGGTGCCTGCGGCCAGATGCAGGGTGCCAAGGCCATTGCCGTAGGGGCCCCAGACGCCGGGCTGGGGCTGCAGGGCAGTGGTGGATCCCTGGACCTGGGTGTAGATCTCACCCGCATCGAGATAGAAATCGGCCCGATAGGTGTCGCCACCGTCGAGCATGTAGGGCGAGAACCGCGAGGTGCCCACCTTGTGCACCGCATCCGCCGCCTCGCTGCCGGATATGCAGCCGCCCCAGCCGATGCTGGCCGGATCGTTGTCGCCAAAGGTGAAGACGTTGGGGCCGCCATCTCCGAGGGTGATGATCGTATCCTGCCAAGCGGTGTTGGCCCCGGTGCTGCCGGTGAAACGTGCAATGGTCAGATCGTGATCGTTGAGATCGAGGGTGCATCCCGGGCCAATTCGCACCTCCGCGCTGGCCGGCAGCCCATTGGCCACCCCCATGCGCACCATGCCGGCGGAGATGGCGAAGATCGGCCCAAAACTCGCCGGTGCGGCGGTGTAGTCGTACGACATCCTCAGGGTGCCGACCCCCTCCTTGTAGACCCGGTCGATCGCCAGGATCGGCCCAGTCAGGATGCATTGGCTGCCGGCGCCCAGGATGAAGCGCATAGTGGCCAGGGTGTCGCCGTTCAGTTGGCAGCCGATGGTGGGCGAGCAACCCGCCGGCGGGGCAATAATGCAGTCGTCGAGGGTGAGGATGAAGCCGCCGCCCAACAGCTGGGGGCTGCCCGTCCCGGCAAACCCCAGGCCGCTCAGGCTGACATCGCCATCGAGGGTGATGACATCGTTGCCCTGAATGGTGACCGCATCCCCTGGCTGGGGCGCCACGCTCCCCAGCCAGCTGGCGCCGGCGCTCCATGCCCCACCGCCGATGCCATTCGAGATGCGGCTGCCCGAGCCGGCAATCGGCACGAAGCCGTTGGCGAGGCTGTACATCGCCGCCTGGCCATCGACGGTGCAGTACGGCACCGCTTCGCTGTCGGCGTAGCCGAGGTCACTCATCAGGCGCGGGGTGCCGCCGGCGGCGGTGCGCACGATCTCGATGAAATTGGGCGCGCTATGATAGACGCTGGTGGGCCCCAGCAGGCCCCGGAACTCGGCCACATGGCCAGCATTGGCCACCAGTTCGATGCGGTTGCGACCACTCGTTCCGCAAAAGAGGTAACCCACCGACTCACTGCGGTCGGCGGTACCGGCAATGATGCGGAAGAATGCCGGATCGTTGGCTGCCCCCGCCAGGGTCACGGTGATGCCGTCGCCTAGGCGGTCGGGATTGGCGCTGCCGGTGCCGTCGATCTCGCAGGTGGCGCCCTGGCCTACCGCCAGCGCCGCGCTGGCGACAATGCTGCCGCTGTCGCCGACCAGGCGGAGGCTGCCACCCCTGACGGTGGTCGCGCCGCTGTAGGAGCTGGCTCCCGTGAGCGCCACCGTGCCGGCGCCGAGCTTGGTCAGCGGCCGCGCATTGCCGTCATCATCAATCACTCCGGAAAGGGTCAGGGTGCCGGCGTCGGCCCCGACCGTGACGTTGGTTCCGGCGAGAGTGATCGGGCCGGCGAAGCTGTTGCTGCCGTCGACGTTGCGCAGGCTGCCGACGGTGCTGGCCACGCTGTCGTTCAGATTCAGCGGGATGGCGCCGAGGGCGATGCCACCGCTGAACTCGAGCCGGCAGGCGGCGGCGAGGCTGATCGCCGGGCTGGTCCCGAGGGCAGTGCTGTTCGCCAGGCGCAGGTGGCCAGTGGTGACCGTGGTGGCGCCGGTGTAGGTGTTCGCGTTCGCCAGGGTGAGTACGAAGAGCTGGCTTGCGCCGCCGGTGCTGAGCTTGGTGAGGTCGTATCCCCCCGAAACCACTCCAGTGATGTTCAGATCGCAGTACAGGGTGTCGACGCGGGCGCCGCCCGAGGTCAGCGTCACCGGACCGCTCCAAGTGTTGGCCGGCCTGACCGTCTCGCTCGCCGATCCGCTGAAACGGCTGGAGAGGGTCCCGCCCAGGAAGAGCGGGTTGGCGAGAGTGCAGGGGCCTCCGGAGCCAGAGCCTTGCGGCTGCACCTGCGCCCCGGGCATGACCGTCACCGGCCGGTTGCCGCCACCGATGGTGGCGGTGTCGTTGACGCGCAGATTGACACCGCTCGCCAGGGTGGTGTAGCCGAGGTAGGTGATCGGGCTGACGAACTCCAGGCGGCCCGCGCTGCCGTAGGGGATCACCGTGAGATCGCCCGTCCCGCCCACCCCTCCGGTGCAGAGGAGGTAGCTGGCCGAATCCATAAATCCGGCCACCGCGATGGTGGTAGGACCGTTCAGGGTGACGGGGCCCCTTAAGACGACGAAGTTGGCGGTGTGCTGCAGCGCACCGCTGCCGTTGACCCCGTGGCCGCTGAGACTGAACTGTTCGTAGCGCAGCAGGCTCGAATCGACGCCACCTCCAAGGATGAGGCTGGCACCATCCGCCACCGTCGTTCCACCATCCCCAGGATCACCGGTGCCGAAGAACTCCCCATCGACCACGCTGAGTGTCCCCGCGCTGACTGTGATCTGGGCGCGGAAGATGTCCTGGGTGATGCGTTCGTGCACCGCCGGCGTGTAGCTCGATACCCGTCCGCGCGCTAGCATCGTCCCGCTGCCGATCTTCTCGAGGACGTCCGTGGGGTCGTTGCTGATGAAGCCCAGGTAGACGTTGTTGGAGTCGGTGGAGTCGATGTCGCCCCAGCCCAGGCGCAGGGTGTTGGGTGCTCCATCGCCGAAGTAAACCCGCTGGCTCTTCCCGTTGCCCAGGATCGTTGCCAGGGTCTCGTTATGGTTGGCGAGGTCGAAGGCGCCGCTGCCGCTGAGCTGGATGGTCGCGGCGTCGGGGATGACATCGTCGGCCGCCAGGCGCAGGGTGCCGTTGTTGCCGACGGTGACGTTGCCGCTCCAGGTCTGCGCACCGCTGCCGAGGATCAGAACGCCGGCATCGATCGAGAGATTGCCGCTCCAGGCGTTGTCGCCGGCCAACAGGAGGGTGCCGTCACCGCTCTTGCGCACACCGCCGCTGCCGCCGACCGGGCCGGTGACGATCAGGGTGGAGCCCAGCCGGGTCGGGAAGTGGAGTTCCGCCGCGCCGGCAGTGAGCGGGCATTCCACGCGGCCGTTGGCGCCCGGAGCCACACGCAGGTACTGTCCGCCGACGATGGTGAGCTGGTCGCTGCCGGTGACGCAGGCGCTATCGGAGAGCAGCAGGCTGATGCATGAGACCCCTCCCGCCGGCACGGTCACCACGTCGTTGAGCTGGATCTGCACATTGTCGCCCGCACCCGGGGCCAGCCCGCCGATCCAGGTCCCACCCGCATTCCAAGACCCACCGCCGCTGCCGTTGGAGACGTAGACGCCGCTCGATGCCTGGACGATGCCGCTGATCGCGGAATACTGCCCCATCCGCACCAGACCGTTCTGCACCACCGTGCACCAGGTCAGCAGGGCTCCATCGGCAGGGCCGGCGCTGATGAAAAGCTTGGCCACGCCGCTGCCGCCACTGAGGCCCGGACGGAACTCCAGGGAACCACCGCTCTGGGTCACCGATGCTACGGTGAACACTGCATCGCTGCTGCCGTTCGGGGTCAGCGCCACGACGGTGGCGCCGGAGAGCAGATCGAGGACCCCCACCGTCTCGGAGATCAGAGCGTTGGCGGGAGCGCTCAGGCTGATGGTACCGCCGTTACTGCTGAGCTTGCTGCCGTCGTTGATGCGATCCGCCGCCACGCTGCTGCTGGCGATCTCCAGCACGCCCCCGGCGGCGAGACTGATCCCGGGGGTGCCGCTGTTAAGCACAGGCAGCGAACCGTTGCCGCTCAGGCGCAGGGTCGCGCCCGCGGCGACGTCCACCCGCCGCATCGCCGAAGAGCCCACCTGGATCGGACCGGCGATCTCCAGCACCCCGGCGGCCACGTTCAGCGCCGCGCGCTCGGGCGTATTGCTGCCGTAGAAGTCGCTCAGCGATCCGCTCAGGGTCAGCGTCCCCGTGCCCACCTTCGAGACCCCGATCGGCCCGAGGTCGTAGCCCAACGGATCCACGCTGCCGCTGCGGCCGATGCGGCCGGCGAAGCTGCTGCTTACGTCGCCGTTGCCGATCGCGATGGTCGAGGCGCCGGTGGCGTAGAAGGTGACCAGCCCGTCACCCTGAAGACGCCCCAGCGACAGCAGGCCAGCCGGATAGTTGCCCGCGAAGAGGCGCAGGGCCGCGCTCGACTCCACCGTCAGGTCGCAGGTTGGTGTCAGCGCGGTCTCGCCGGCGAAGGCCAGCTGGACCTGGCGCAGCGTCAGCGCGGTCAGCGTCGGCCACAGACTCGCCGCGCTGCTGCTGCTTCTGGGCGCCTGAACCAAGGCCCCAGCGCCGATGTCGGTCACCGCCGCCGGCCCTTCGATGCGCAGGATCCCGCCGGGCGCACGCAGGTCGAGGTCCCACTGCAGAGTCTGCCGGCTGCCCAGGCGCAGGACCCCGTCGCCGATGGTCAGCGAGGCGTTGGCGGGGTCGCTGGAGGTGACCAGGAAGGTGAGGCTGCGCTCAGCCAGCCCCTGGCCCGCGTTCCAGGTGAAGCTCGCGCAGGACTGATCGCCCTCGATGACCAGGCCGGTGGTGTCGGCATAGATAACGGCCGCGGTGACGGTGACGTTGTCATCAGCATCTGGGATGCCGTCCGCATCCACGCCCGAGAGCAACGTCCAGCGCGTTGCGTCGCCCCAGCTGCCGCCTTCGTTGCCTTGCCAGGCGAAATCCGCCGCGCCGACGGCAGCGGCGCACATCGCACCCAGCAGTACGCGGATGATCGGGGCGGGTTTCATCGGGCCGTCCGCGCCCGGGGTGGCCGGATGCGCCCGGCCAGGGCGAGCAAGGCAATCAGGCAGCCGAACAGGCCGCCCATGCCGCAGCCGTCGCCAGCGGAGACGTCCTGCCGCGACTGGACGATGTAGGTCCACACCGGCGACGACAGGCCGCTAGTCAGGTCATCGGCGCGCAGGCCGTGGATGCCCGGCGGCAGCGCCATGCCCACCTGCACCGACCAATCACCAGCCAGGTCCGCCACCGCCGTGCCGGCGGTCACGCCATCGACACGCAGGGTGATGGTGCGACCTGGCTGACCCGTCCCCTGCGCGATTGGACGCTGATCCGCGTCGCCAGACCCGTCGGGGATGCTGCGCCCGCCAGCCAGGACGGTGGTGATCACCAACGGCACGGTGGGTGGGTTGACCATGGTCACCTCGAGGACGACCTGCATCGAGCTCGCCGCGCCCAGCCAGGCGGTCGCCAGGAGGAGCAGTCCAATGATGGCGGCGCGCGCGGTCATGGCGTCGCCGTCACGGTCACGGCGATGGCCTGCGCCACGCCGGCGGAATCCCATAGCGGGGCGGTGAATTGCAGATCGAAGGCCGCTGTAGCCCCGACCGCCAGCAGCGCCCCACCCTGCAGGCCGTGCGCCACGGTCAGGGCCAGCCAGGTCGGCCCGGCGACGTTGCCGCCGTCGCTGACCGCCAGGACGTAGGCATCCGTGCCGGATGCAGCGGCCTGGTTCCAGGCCACCGCTCCGCTGGCCGGCACGCTGGCGGCCGCGGCGCTGACCACGAAGCGCTGCGGGTCGTTGCCGGTGTTGCGCACCTCGAAATCGACCGCGTCGGCGCCGGCCACGGCCGTGTCGGTATGCCGCACGGCGGCGGCCGCAATGCCGCTGAGCGTCCACGGCACGGTGCCGGTTGCGCCCTCGGCCTGGCCGGTGGTGTTCGCTGTCCAGCACAGGGCGAGATTCGCCAGCACGCTGGCGTTGATCGTCAGCTGCAATGGTGCCGGGGCCGTCTGCACGTAGGCGAAGCCGGCCGCCAGGAGTCCGCCGCCAACGGCAACATCCCGCGTGCCGGTGGCGCCAGTCGCCACCACCGTCGCCGTCATCTGGGTCGGACTGTCGACACTCACCGCTGTGCAGGCGTCGGAGCCGATGGCGGCGGCGGCGCTGCTGAAGCCCGTGCCGATGATCACGACCGTGGTCGCCACCCCGACGATGGCGCGGTCCGGATAGATCGCCGTCACTGTCTCGACGGCTTCGCCACCCGGTGTCAACGCAAGCAGCAGGACCAGGATTGCCATCCCGGAACGGCATATGTCGCCTGATCTTGGCCAGACTTTCACGTCGTAGTTATAATCAGCCCTCGCTGTCAGCCAACTTCATTCCAGCTAACTCGGTTAGCCCGTGCGAGACTCGGCGTTGGTCTTTCGGGTTCCTCGTATTCATTTGCCCCAGCCAAACTCCAACTCGTTGGCCCACGACTCCTTCCAGTCGACGCGGAAGGCGTTGTTGCGCCGGGCCACACTGCGGTCCTTGGACAGCTCCATGCAGCCGACGCCGGCGCTGTCGTTGACCTTGAAGGAGAACTTGATCGGCAGACCGGCGTCGAGAGCGCGTTTGACGTGCGGGATCTCGCTCCACGGCAGGGCACATTCGGTGATGCGCGTGCCGCCCTCATGCATCGTCACCATGCTCCCACCGCGGGCCGGCCCATCGAGCGGACAGGCGGGCTCGCGCGGGTAGAAGTGCTTCGGCGGCATGCCTGGGTAGCGTAGGCGCCAGATCTCGACGCCGCCGCCGTAGTCCGGCGCCACGGTGTTGAGCGCGTATTCGTAGTCGGTGCAGGCATAGCCAGTGTAGCCGTGGATGGTCCCGGGCGGATGGTCGTCCATCAACTTCTCGTCGGATGGCAGGACGTTGAAGGCGATCTGCACGTTGTCGCGATCTGGAGCGTTGCCCGCCGGCAGGATCGGGTTCTTGCGGTAGCTGTAGCGGCGTACCCCGTCCGGCCAGGTCAGGGTGATGATGCGCGGCTTGCCGAACTCCGCTTCGCCCGGATCGCCCGGCCAGTTGCGGAAATCCACCTGCGCGTCGACCCGGGTCTGCGCCAGCCGCTTGTCATCGATGTTGCGGCCGCGGAAGTACTCGCCGAGCAGCCCGGGCTTGTCGTCGGGCGTGCGCAGTGCCGCGGTCGGAATCGAGGCCGGTTTGCCGCCATCGATGGTCCAGCCGATCTGCGCCATGCCGCCGCCGCCCCCCTGGTAATATTCCACCCGCAGCCGCACGCTGTCGCCCTTCCGCAGCGTGCGCTTGGGCGCCGGGCTGGTGGTCGGTCCGCGCCCGATCCAGTCGTCGACCACCTGCTGGTCATCGAGCCACATGCGGGCGCCGTCATCGCTGCGCACCCACAGCACGTAGTCGCCAGCGGCCGGCGCCGTCACCGTGCCGGACCAGCGCACCGCGAAATCCTGCGCCGACGTGCCGTCCGCGCCATCGAGCGTGGTCACGCTGGGCGGATAGAAGAACTCGTCATCATCGCGGGTGGCGAAGCGCAGCGTGCCCGGATGCGGCGTCGTGTCGCTGATCTTGACCGCGAAGTAGAAGTGGCCGTCGTCATAGGCCAGCCAGCCGACCGCCAGACCCTTCTTCACCGACTCGTCGAAGTGCTGGAACGGCAGCCAGGCCTTCTCGGTCAGGGTCGCCTCCTGCACCCCTTCGACGCGAATCTCCTGCGGCAGCGCGCCAGCCCAGTCGTCGAGCTTGCCGTCGACGGTGACGGCGCCCCGGCCGATCCAGTTCACGCGCATGCGCTCGTAATGCACCGTGCGGCCATCAGCGCCGGCCTCGAAGGTCAGGGCCATGGGGTACTGGTTGGACGGCTGCGCCGCACCCTCGGCGACACGCACCAGCACCGTGGTGGTGGCGTTGGCCGGCAGGTCGACGGTCGCGGGATGCTCCAGGCGCAGGCCGGGTATGGCCACCGCCAGACTGCCGCTGATCGGCCGGTTCAGCACGTTGGTCAGCTGCAAACGGATGGTCGGATGCTGGTCGATCGGCGCCGTCATGTCGTGCGCCTCCAGATGCAGCGGCGATAGTCCGTCGAGGCGGCCTGTGCACACCGCCGCCACCAGCGCAGCGTAGGATCCGGGCACGCCATCGCCGCGCAGGTAGAAGCCGCGTGCGTCGAGCGGCACGAGGATGCGGCCATCCTGGGCGGCGACCGGATTGCCGTAGAAGTCGTAGAGGCCATAGCGCGCGTCGGCGGCAAGATTGAGCGTCGCGCCCGTAAACGGCTGCTTGGCGACGAACTCGCGTTCCAACGCAGTGCGCTCCGCCGAACCGTCGGGCAGGGCGAGGATGCGCGGCAGCAGCTCGGCGCGATGCGCCATCTCGGCGGCGCTGCGGCAGTTGGCCAGAGCGACGCTGTCGGCGCCGAACACTGCGCCCATGTCGCCCAGGACCACCAGGGTGCCGTCCTCATTGCTGCCGTCCTCGCCGGCGAAGGCCATGACGAAGGGCAGGCCGGGACGGAACAGCAGCTCGCTGAAGCGGCGCTCGCCGACAAAGTGCTGGAAGGCGCCGATCGCCGCACCAGCCGACCACGTCTGCAGCACCAGGCGCTGACTGACGCCGTCGGCGGTGCGCACCTTGCGCTGCTGGTAGGCGGTGACCATACAGTCGCTGTTCACCCCGACCACGCGCTGCTGGCCGAACGACAGCATCGCCGCCAACACGCCAGCGATGCGGTCGTCGCTGTTGGCCACCCAGCTCTCGGTGTCCCACACCGCCACCGGCGCCGGCTTGCCATCCTTCATCCGGGCGTTCAGCGCCCGGACCGTGGTGTGCGGATCGGTGCCCTGGTAATGGATGCTCATGAAATCCAGGTACTTCAGCCCGTCATAGCTGCCGTCCGCAAGCAGCTTGTCGAAGGTGTTCGACGATGAGTCGGCCCCACCGATCCACACGTCGGCGCCAACCGCCTGACGCGCATCCTCGACCCCCTGGG
The DNA here is from genome assembly GCA_038203025.1 of Planctomycetota bacterium. GTDB lineage: Bacteria > Planctomycetota > UBA11346 > UBA11346 > UBA11346 > UBA11346. Next base: position 1,985 of record JBBREK010000088.1, on the reverse strand, counting down.
CCATCGCCTCGGTGATCTCGCGGAAGCGGATATCGTCCGCGCCCCAGCCCGAGATCGAGATGCCGTTCCAGGGTTCGTTCCACAGCTTCACCGCGTTGATCGCTCCCTTCGGCCAGCCGTGCTCGGACAGCAGCCGGGCGACCAGCTTGCGGAAGTCGGCGTCATAGGCCGGCAGCCAGGCCAGATCGCCCTTGCCGCCCTGCATGCGGCCAGCGTCATCCAGCCAGGTGCGCAGGCGACCGAGTGGCTGGCAGGCATGCCGGAAATCCCCCGCCCCGAACTCCACCGTGACGGTCAGGCCGGCCGCCTTCAGCTGGTCGAGGTAGGCCGTCTCCTTGGCATACCAGGCCTCGAAGTCGGCGTCGGTGGTCGGCTTATAGCCCAAGCCGAGGCGATTGACCGTCGTCCCCAGCCGCAGCAGCGCCGGGATGTAACCCATGTCCATGGTCAGTTGGCTGAAGCGGTGCGGCTTGGCCTCGGGCTTGAAGGTGCGCACGCAGGTGGCCCCGAAGAGGCGATCCTGGCCGTCGAAGTCGATGATCAGGGCGTAGCCGCCGAAGATCTCGGGGAGGTCTGGCGTGACCGTGACATCCTGCCAGCCGGAGGCCGCCAGATCGACGGCGATGGGCAACACGCCGATCTCGGCCAGCTTGCGCACCCCGATGTCGAAGACGTTGCCGCCCGGCTTGGTATAGGTCTCGTACTGGATGATATGGACGCGGCCGGCCGCCTGCAGCGGCTGCTCGCCAAGGTTGCTGAACTGGAAGGTGAAGGACGGCTTGTCGCCCGGCCACAGCACGGTGGCCGGTACGCCGCAGTCGATCAACTGCACCTGCACCTGGTCATTGCGCGCATACTTCGCCTGGTGCCATTTCGGGTTCAGCCCCCACGCCGCCTGGTAATCCTCGGGACTGATCTCCTTGTCGACCGTACGCAGGAAATCCTGCGGCCAGGCGCACAGCAACGGCACCAGGGTCATCAGGAGCAGACAGTTGAGCGTTGGCCGCATGCGAATTCTCCCCGGGGAGGCCGTTATTACCAGAACGCCAAACGTTGGCAATCGTGATGGCCCAGTCTGACCCAGAGTGCCGGACTCCCGCTGCGCGGTCCCGGGGGACTATTCGAGGCGGACGGGTTGGCGGGACCAACCCCAGGTCAGACCGAGGCCAACGGTTGCGCCGGAGCGGGTCAGGTCGAGGTCGACGCCGTCGCCGGACAGGGTGGCGGCCTCCTCCATCCAGCCGGCCTCAACCCCGATGCGCCAGGTGCGGCCAAGAGCATAATCGAGGTCGAGCAGCAGGCCGGTCGAGGCCGAGGCACCAGCCAAGCTGAGCGTTCCGCCGGTGGCCACCGGCACGACGAAGGTCGGCCGGCCAACACCGACCGATCCCAACCGCGTCGCCGCCTGGTCGCCCAGCGAGGTCGCCACGCGCTGGGCGAACGCGCATCCGCGCACCGCGCCGGACGGCAGCCCGCAGGCGTTGAGCCCGACCGAGATTGCCGAGAAGGCCGCCGACGCGGCGTGGATCGACACCATCCGCAAGCGCCTGCGCTCGCTGTCCTGGTTCATGAAGAACGTGAAGGAGCGTTTGGCCCGCCGCGCCAACCGTGATGACCACTGCACCGGCCATTTCTGGGAGGGACGTTTCCAGAGCGTGCCGCTGCTCGACCAGGCCGCCGTCATCGCGGCCATGGTCTACGTCGATCTCAACCCGATCCGCGCTGCCATGGCCCAGACGCCCGAGGCCAGCGACTACACCAGTGTGCAAGACCGCTGCGCCGCCCGCCAGGCGCACCGCGCCGTCCACCTCGTCCCCGCCCTGTCCGCGACCCCGACCACGCCAGAATCCGGCCTGTGGATCGCCTCGGTCCTCCGCGCCACCATCGACCAGCCCGACGGCTGCGCCTTCACCGCTGCCGTCACGCTCGACGAATATCTGACGCTGGTGGATGAGACCGGCCGCATCGTGCGCGGAGACAAGCGT
>JBBREK010000087.1:0-15636 GCA_038203025.1 Planctomycetota bacterium | reverse complement strand
GCATCGGGGAATCGCTCATGGAGACAGCCTCAGTTCACGGCGGCTGCAGGAGCCGCGACATGACGGTTGATGACGAACTCGACCAGCGCGCGGCGGGCGACCAGCGCCTCCGCCTGGCCGCCAGGCTTACGCAACTGCGACGTCGCATCGCTGGCGAGCCAGTAGCGCAGGGCAAAGGTCCGCCACGGACCGGCCCCCTTCTTCAGGTAGCCGTCCACCGCCTCCTCGATGGCCTTGGGGTCGGCGTCCTTGCCGGACAAGGCGACCCACACCCGCAGCGTATCAGAGCGATGACGCTGCAGCTCGCTCCACACCGCGAAGTCGGGTTCTTCGACGACCAGGGCGCTGATCAGCATCAGGCCATGGCCCTGACCGCACAACTCGGCGCACTGGCCCTTGAAGAAGCCCAACCGCAGCGGCGTGAACCAGGTGTTGGTGTAGCGACCCTTGATGGTGTCCTTCTTCACGCCGAAGGCGGGGATCCACCAGGCGTGGTTGACGTCATTCGAGGTCAGGTTGAGGATGACCCGGCGGTCCTTGACCAGCACCAGCGGTTCCTGGGTGCCGACCACGTCCTGGCCGATCTCAAACTGGTCCTCACGCCGGGTCGGGCTATCACCGCCCAGGCGCTGGTACTTGTAGTCCCAGGCGAACTGTTTGCTGCGCACCTCGACAACCATGTCACGGCGCTGGTCGGCAGGCGGGGCCTCCATCCTCACCAGCAAGTCGTACATCGGGATGCTGACGATAACCAGGGCGACGATCGGGATCGCCGTCCAAACCAACTCCAGCTTGTGGTTGCCGGTGAAGGTCGCTGGGGCGCGGCCGTCGTCCTTCTTGCGGTACCTCCAGATGATCCACACCAGCAGGACCTGCGGCAGGACAAGGAAGGGCAGAAACACGATCAGGCTGAACCAGGTTCCCTGAGCGACATCCTGGGCGATGTCGCTGGCCGGGGCGTCGAAGGCGCCGGCCATCGGCGTGACCACTGGTCCCTTCGCCCCCTGCAGCGCGTAGAGGTCCTGGTTGAACAACGCCACGTAGCGATCGACATCGCCGGCGGCGGGAGCCACGGTTTCGGCCGCCGACAGCAGCGGGATGGCGAGAAGGCAGGCGAGCAGGAGGCGGGACATGATCAGGTCTTCTGCCCGGCGGCGGCGACCAGCACGCTGGCGGCGGCGTCGATGCTGGTGGCTGGTTCGAGGGCCAAGGAGGGATCGCCGCTGTCCGGACTGATCAGCACGGCGGCGACCGCGGCGCGATCACCGCTGCGCGCAGCATCGACCAACCGTACCAGCCAGCCGCCGTGCGCGGCGGGAAGCCGCGAGATGTGTTCCAACAGCCGTCCCTCGCTGGGCTCGGCGGTGGTAGCGGCCTGCGCCAGCCAGGTGCGGGCGGCTGCGGCGCGCTCATCGCCTTCGCGTGCCATCGCAGCCATCAGCGGATGCAAGCGGGCGTTCTGCTCGACCTCCCAGGGCGGGATGCGTGGACCCTCGGCAACAGCACCGGGCTTGGGAATCTGGGCCTGCACGGCTGCCGCGTCGTCGGCGGTGTAGATCGGCTGGCCCTTGCGCCAGGTCTCCCGCACGAAGTGGACGACGGCGTAGCGGTCCTTCGACTCCAGATTGGCAAAGCCTGGCATGCCCTGCCCCCAGCCCTTGGTCAGGGTGAGGAACATGCCGTAGGGGCCGCCGCCCCATTCCGCTTTGAACGGATCGCTGCGCAGATTGCGCGGCGCCGGGGTGCTGCCGGTCATGTTCTTGTCGCCATCGGCACCATGGCAGGCGGTACAGTTCTTGAGGTAGAGCTGTTGGCCGCGTTCGAGCACGGCCGGCGAACGGTCGGCGATCAGCGCCGGATGGTCGACCGGCGCGGCCACCTCGGTCGGGCCGAAGTCGATTGGACCGGCGTCGCGGCCATGGCGCAGGCCGACCTCCAGCCAGTGGAAGAAGACCCAGCCCATCAGGCCAGCAGCGGCGAAGAGACCGACCGACCACAGGGCGGGATGGCTAAACTCGCGGGATTTGCCTGGGGAGCTCATCAGTGGAGGTGCTCCGCATTGATCGCCGGCAGCAACCGCGGGTCGCCGTGCGGCACCAGGCCGCGTCGACGCCAATGGCGCACCGCCAGGAGGAAGGAACCAGCGAGAAAGCCGAGTGCGACCAGGATCTCGGGACCGAACGGCTGCCGGTAGTGGTTGGGCGAGAAGGCCGGCACCACCAGCCAGTGCAGCTCAAGCCAGGTGCCGAGCAGGATGCTGCCGCCGGCGATGCCGATGGCGATCGGCCGGGTGCGCAGCGACTGGCTCATGAGCAGGCAGAAGGGGATCAGGCAGCGCAGCACCAATCCAGCGACGGCCTGGGTGCCGTAGCCGTGCTGCTCGCGCATCAGGTACCAGAACGTCTCCTCATCCAGTCCGGGGAAGGAGATGACCACGTGCTGGACGTAGGCGATATACGCGACGATGCAGGACCAGGCAATCAGCCAGGTGCTGAGATCATGCAGCAAGTGCTTGCGGGCGATGGGCTGCAGGCCCTTGCGCGACAGCCAGACCACGGCGACGGCGGTGGCACCGAGGAAGGCGTGCACCGCGGCGAACAGGCAGTAGCCGCCGAACACGGTGCTGACCCATTGTACATGCAGGGCGAGCAGCGTGTCCCACATCAGCATGGTGAACAGCGGGACCAGCAGCAGCAGGCTGACCACCGACCAGCGCACCAGACGGGCCCGGGCGGCCTCATCGACCGCGACGCCACGTCGAGCCAGACCTCGTGCGAGGGTCAACAGGACGGCCAGGATGATGCCGACCGTGATGATCCAGCGGCTCTCGCTCATCCACCAGGCCTTGCTGCCGTGCGGGTCGCGGAACAGGCTGTCGCGGATGGGATTGCCGTGCGCCCATTCGTAGATGTAGGGGATGCCGCCGGCGCAGATCGCAAGCAGCGCGAGGATGGCTAGGGGCAGGCCGGCGCCGACACCCTGCATGACGTTCTGCAGCGGCACGGTCCAGCGCGCCCCGCACAGGGCATGCACGGCGAGGAAGAAGATCGAACCGACCGCCAGCCACAGCGGCAGCATCAGGCCGGTGAGCAGCGCCGACCAGGCACGCGGCGCTCCGCCGTCGATATAGAAGCAGGCGGCAAAGGCGACTGCACCGGCGAGGCAGGCCAGCCAGGCCAAGGGGACAAGCCGCGAGCGGTGCATGACCGGCGGTTCAAGGTGATCGAGTCGTTGCACGTGGTCGCTCACTTGCCCGCCTCCGGCAGGGGCCAGGACGGACCGACGTACTCGGGCACGGGCGGTAGCGGCGGAAGGAACTCATGGCCATCGCCAGCCTTACCCAACTCGCTGAGGGCGGTCTTGGCCTCGGCAGCCAGTCGCACCAGATCGGCCCGACGCGCGCGCAGGATGGCGTCATCCGGATGCTTCTCGATCTCGGTGTCGAGATACGGCATGAGTTTGTCGAGTTCGTCACTGGCGAGGTTGGCCAGGGCCTGCAGACGGACGAAGCGCACCACCGCCCAGCGGTTCTCAGCCGGCATCTGGGCGCGCAGGTTGGGCATGCGGGCCCGACCCAAGGTCTGGATGTGGAAGATCTCGCCCTCAGCCAGCTGCAGTACCGACAGACCGTTGAGGTTGGGAATGCCACTGAAGGTCTTGGCGACGTAGCCGTTGGCGGCGTTGCCGTCGCGGCCATGGCAGGTCGCGCAATAGGTCAGGTAGTCCCGCTGGCCGCGCTTGAGCACCTGGGCGGTCTGAGGCAGCGGATTGTGCATGCGCCTGGCGCCCGCCCAGTCGGTGGCGGCAAGTGGATACGGCTGGAAGTTGCGCGGGATGGTGCCCTCGGGCGGGGTCAGCATGGCCGGATATTCGACCGTGCGACGGATCGGATTGCCCTGCGCATCGCGTGCGTCGATCTCGATCGTCCCGGCGACCTGGCTCTTGTAGGCCGGGGTGTGGAACATGTCGGGCATGAGCTCGATGCCGCGGTCCTGCTTCTCGTCCTCGCAACCAGCGAGGCAGAGCAGCGTGACGGCCGCGACCATTGCCATGGAACGCTTATTCATGGTCGGCCCCTTTGCCGTCAGCGGCGGCCTCGACGCGCACGGCCTTGTGGTCCGTCAGCCACCGCGACAGCGAGGCCGGGCTGTAGCGGTCGCCATCGACCGGCAGGAGCAGGCAGAACTGGTCGTCGGTGACACGCGGGTCGATCACCGTCAAGTCGCCCGGCACCAGCCGGCAGGCGTGGAAGCAAGCCAGCAGGTTGACCAACGCACCGGTCAGCAACGCCATCTCCAGCAGGGGCACGAACCAGAACTCGGGTGAGAAGTAGGGCATGCCGCTGACGTTGATCGGCCACTGTTCGACCGAGGTGAGGACGAAGAAGTGCAAGCAGCCGGCGAAACCCAGCAGCACACCGGCGATGACCGCTTTGCCGATCCAGCTGCGCTTGTGCCCTATCACCACCTCGAAGCCGTGCACCGGCCAAGGCGTGAAGGCGGTCAGGCCGGGGAATCCGGCATCGCGCGCCGCACCGGCGGCTGCAACAAAGGAGGTCTCATCGGACCAGAATCCAGCGACATAGGCCGGAGGCAGCGGATCAGCCATGGGATGCGCCCCCCTTCCCGGCTCCGCCCAGCAGCGTCGCCTTGACCTCGGCGATCGAGACCATCGGCACCAGCCTCGCCAGCACCAGGACCTGGGTGAAGAACATGCCGAACGATCCGGCCAGGACCATGTAATCGAAGGCGGTGAAGGCGTACTGCGTCCACTCGCTGGGCATCTGCCCATGACGCAGCGACAGGGTGAGGAAGTTGTAGCGCTCGAACCACATGCCGACATTGACCAGGATGCCGACAGCAAGCAGGATGCGAGGGTCGCGACGGAAGCGGCGGAACCACAGCAGCTGCATCGGCACGAGGTTGCAGAAGGCCATCAGCCAAAAGCTCCAACAACTCTCGCCGGTGAGGCGCCAGAGGAACTGCTCGCGCTCCATCGGCGACTCGCTCCACCAGGCGGAGAAGAATTCGACGCCGTAGACGTAGGCGACGACCATGCCGGCAGCGAGCAGGATCTTCGCCATGCGGTCGAAGTGGTCCTCGGTGATGTAGGCCTGCAGGCGGAACATGCTACGCATCGGCACCAGCACGACGAAGGCCATGGCCAAGCCGCCGAACACCGCACCGGTGACGAAATAGGGTGGGAAGATGGTGGCGTGCCAGCCCGGCACGTGGGTCACAGCCATCAGGGTGGCGATGGTCGAGTGCATGCCGATGACCAGCGGGGTCGCCAGCCAGGCGAACTGAGTGTAGGCGCGCTCGTAGTGGTTCCAGTCGGCTGAGGTGCCCTTCCAGCCCATCGCCAGCATGCCATAGAGCAGCTTCTGCCACTTCCGCGTCGCCCGGTCGCGCACCGTCGCCAGGTCGGGCAGCAGGCCGAGGTAGAAGAAGACCACCGAGCAGGTGGCGTAGCCGGTGATGGCGAAGACGTCCCACATGATCGGGGACTTGAACTGCGGCCACAGACCGAGGTCGTTGGGCAGCGGGATCAGCCAGTAGTCGACCCACGGCCGGCCGGTGTGGATGAGCGGAAAGAGACCGGCGATGTTGATCGCGAAGATGGTCATCGCCTCGGTCGCGCGGTTGACTCCGGTTCGCCACTTCTGCCGGAACAGGAAGAGGACCGACGACACGATGGTGCCGGCGACCGCGACCGCGATCCAGTAGATGTAGGTGCCGATGTCGTTGCCCCAGTTGACCACGTTGTTGACGCCGAAGACGCCGTAGCCGGCGACGGCGTAGATGATCACGGCGGCGAACAAGGCGCCGCTGATGCCGGCTGAGGTCAGGAAGGCGCCGAACCAGTGCAGGCTGGGCAGGCGGAAGATCGGCGCGGTCAGATCATCGGTGATCTGCTTGGCGCTTGGGGTTGGCGGCTGGGAGTCGCTCATCAGTGGCCCTCCCCGTGTCCATCCAGCCCGGCGAGTTCGTCGGCCGTGGCCGGCCGGTTGCGCAGCTTGCGCAAGTAGGCGACCTTGGGCCGGGTGTTCGACTCCTCATCAAGGGCGAGGTAGGCGCGGGAGTCCGCCGACTGCTTGAGCACGGCCGACTCCTGGTCGTTGAGGTCGCCCCAGGTGATCGCAGCGGTCGGGCAGGCCTGGGCGCAGGCGCTGGTGACATGGCCATCACCCAGCCGGCGACCCTGGCGCTTTTCATCGTCGCGCCAGGCGCGCTGGCGCTGGGTGCAGAAGTTGCACTTCTCCATCACGCCGCGGTGACGGACGGTGACCTCTGGGTTCAGCAGCAGCTGTAGCGGCTTGTGGGCCAGCTCGGCGGCGGCGACGTGATTGCCCTCGGTGATGGCGTTCTTGACCAGGCGGATCTCCGGGTTGCCCGTGCCCTGCGGGCCGGCTCGCATCGACGAGTACTGGTAGAAGTTGAAACGCCTGACCTTGTAGGGGCAGTTGTTCGAGCAGTAGCGCGTGCCGATGCAGCGGTTGTACACCTGGATGTTGACGCCCTCGTCGTTCTTCATCGTCGCATTGGCCGGACACACCGCTTCGCACGGCGCATTGTCGCACTGCTGGCACAGCATCGGCTGGTGCAGCACGCTGACGTCCAAGCGCGCGTCGGCCTCGGCGGCCGGGGCGCTGAAGTAGCGGTCGATGCGGATCCAGTGCATCTCGCGGTTGCGACGCACCTCGTCACGACCGACCACCGGCACGTTATTCTCGGCGCTGCAGGCGACCATGCAGGCGTTGCAGCCGGTGCACAGGTCGAGATCGATGGCCATGCCCCAGCGGTGGCCGGGATAGGTCTGATGGCTACGCCACAGCGACAGCCGGCCGCCGGGCTTGCCGTCGGTGCCGGCCTCCCAGGCGTGGGCCTTGTGTTCGCGGCGGGCAGCGCCGGGGTCCTTGCGGTGCAGCTCAAGCACGTCGTCAATCGCGATCGCCTCGCCGGCCAGGCGATGGTGGTGCTGGGTCTGGGCCAGCTCGTAGCGTTGCCCGGTCTTCGCCACGCTGACCGGAGTGCCCCAGCGGCGGCCACCAGCGAGGAGGTAGGCGTTGGCGCGGAAGCCGTCGGTGGCGGTGAGATCAGCGACCAAGCCGCCATGGGTGCGACCCCAGCCAAGGAACACTTCGACTGTGCCCGGATGCTGGCCGTCCTGGACCAGGGCGGGCAGACGCACGGTGTCGGTACCGACGGTCAGGGCGACGACGTCGTTGCCGACGATCCCAGCCTGGACAGCGTCGGCCGGCGAGAAGGCGGCCCAGCCGTCCCAGCACACCTTGCTCACCGGGTCGGGGATCTCCTGCAGCCAGGCATTGTTGAGCTGGCTGCCGTCGCCGATGGTACGCGCCGCCGAACAGACCAGCGCCAACGGCGGGGCCGCGGCTGAGATCGGCACGGCGATAGGCGTGAAGCGGCGGTTGGCCGGCATCATCGGCACCGCGACAGCAACGAAGCCGCGACCCAGAGCGGAGCGCCAGAAGGCCTCGCCGGTGGCTGCGGTCCGCGCCTGCGACTGCACCGTCCCGATCCAGGTTCGCTGCACGAAGGCCTGCCACGGCAGCACGCCATGCTCGGCGGCACTCCACAACTGCTTGCGGCTGACCACGCTGACCGGCACCTGGGCGGGCACAGGGCTGCGCTCGGTGAACAGGGCAGGGGCATTGAGACCGGCGGCGAGGACGAAGGCTCCGAGGCTCTCCTCGGCAGCGCGGCAGTCCCACAGCGGCTGGACCACCGGCTGCTGCAGCTCGACCAGACCAGGCCGGCTGGAGGCATCGCCCCAGCTTTCCAGATCGTGCAGGCCGGGGGCATGCCAGTGGGCCAGGGCAGTGGTCTCGTCGCGAACGGCGTTCAACGACACCAGCAGCGGAAGCTTGCCCAGGGCCTCGGCCGCACCGGGCAGATCGAAGGCCGGATTGGCGCCACCAGCGACAATCACCGCATCCCAGGACTCGGCCAGGGCGGCAGCGAGTTCGTCGCGGCGCGCATTGGGCTGGGCACCGACGACGGCGACACCCTCGGCGCCTAGCAACCGGTTCAGCCAGGTGACGGCGATGTGCAGGTCGAGGCTTTCAGGTCCCGCGTGCACGGCACCACCGGCGTAGGCCAAGCCCAAGCCGTTGCCCTGACGCGCGGCGACCAGGCGATCAGCGATCCAGCTGATCGGATGCACCTCGCCGCTGGCGGTGCGCACCGGGCGCATGGCGGCGGCGATCGGCTTGATGGCCTCGGGCAGGGCCGACGACACCTCGGCCGGAATGCTGCCGCCGGTGGCGACCGCAACCTCGTTGGCGACCGCCCAGGCGATCCATGCCAGGCTGTCCATGCCGGCGCGGAGGCGCACATCGGCGCAAGTGCCAAGCTGGCTGAGGGTCGGCTCGATACAGATGAGCTGGCCTGGCTCGCCATCGCTGCCACGGCGGAAGGTACCGTAGTCCGCCTGCGTGGCAGTGTCGGCGTCGGCGAGGAGATCCGATCCGAAAGACACCAGGACGCTGGCCTTGCCGATCTGCCAGCTGGGCGCGCTGCGTTCGCCAAGAACGGCCTCGCGGGCGGCAATGGCGCTGTCCTGGGCCCACGGGTGGTAGGCGACGTGGCGGAAGCGCTCGCCAAAAGCCTGGCGCAGCGACTCGACGTGGGCAAGGCGCGCCGGGCCGTCGAGGGGACCGGTGACCAGCAGGACGCGTCCGCTCTTCAGCCGCTCACCAACCGCCTTGTCGAGGTCGGCCCAGCTGGTGGAGACAAGCGATGTGCCCTCGCGCCGCCGGGGGCCATCATTATAGATCGCAGCCTGTGCCGGGTCGATGCCGGCGCGATCCGGATCGTAGAGATCGAGCAGCGCCGCCTGGGTGCGGGCATCGCTGCGGCCCTGGACCAGTGGATGGTCGGGATTGCCGTCGAGCTTGATCGGCCGTCCATCGTAGGTCTTGGCCATGATCGGCCGGGCCTGACCATTCACCCGGACCACTGTCGAATACCACACCCCCTGTCCAAGGGTGGTGCCGTCGGGCTGTTCCGCGTAGGGCACCAGGGTGTCGGGGTGCGGATTATTGCAGCCGCTGACCACCGCCAACACGGCGGCGGCGCCGGTGAGTTGGAGGAAGCCGCGCCGGTTGACCCCGGGCATGGCAAAGTGCAGTTCATCACGCTGGGCGTCTGCCTGCTCGGGACAGGCCGGCGAATCGATGCCACCGCTGGCGCGCAGGTCGGCAATGGCGTCGGCAACTTCGGGCGTGAACTCGTCGCGCGGCGGAGCCTGCACGAGATCGGCGGGGTCTGACCAGACCTTCTGGGGCATGCGTTGGCTCACTGGTGGCACGTGCTGCAGTTGGTGGCTGCGTTCATCAGGCGATGGGAGTCCGGCAGCACGGCAGCCCGCCAGGCCGGCAGGTCCTTGACCTTGGCTGCGAACTGCGGGTTAGCGACGAGGAACGTCTGCATGCGGTCCGGCTTGGCGGCCTCGACCTCCGCGGTGGTAGGCGCCCCGCCCATGACCTGCCGCTCGCGGAAGACGACCTCAGGGTCGGCCACCTCGCGGTCGCGGATGACGTCGTAGTTGCCGGTACCGACGGTGAAGGTGGTCGGATCAGCCGGGTTGGCGTCAGGTCCGCCGACGTAGTTGGACCTGCGGTGGCAATCCAGACACCACTGCATGCTCAGGGTGTGCTCCTGGCGCACGACCACCATCTCTTCGATCGGGCCATGGCAGGTCTGGCAGGCGACATTGGCGGCAACGTGGGCGCTGTGATCGAAGTAGACGTGGTCGGGCAGCTTGTGGACGCGGTTCCAGTGCACCACCCCACCCTCGCGCAGCGATCCATCGACATCCGTGTAGCTGCCGGTGGCGGCGATGTCGGCCAGTTTGCGGATCTCGGGCTTGTCGGTGGCCACGACGTTGTGGCAGCCCATGCAAACCTGCATCGGTGGGACGCCGGCGTGTTTGCCGCGCTCGGCATTGAAGTGGCAGTAACGGCAGTCGAGCTTCAGGTCACCGGCATGCTGGCGATGGCTGAAGGCAATCGGCTGCTTGGGCGCGTACCCGCGGTCGTTGAAGGCGTTGAGGAACCACCACGCCCCGCCGGCCATGACCAGGGCAGCGAGGAACAACAGGGGCCAGAAGCGCAGTACGAGGGCGGCCGGGCCGCTGCTCTGTTGGACCGATGCGGCAGGCTGCGGCTGGGTCGGCTCTGACAACGGGCGCTCCATGCGGCAGGGGCCGCGCCGGGGACGGGGGAAACTTGATGCGTCGGCCGGGGTCCGCAAGGCGACCCCTCGCCAAAGGTTCTACACAAGAATTACTATGCACTTAGGAGCTCAACGGGCACGCTACATGCAACGTATGATAGAGATAGGCATGCGCACTGCTTATGTGATCTTGGCCACCCTGCTCCTGACTGCAGCCGCAGGTGCCGCTGAACGACCGGGACCACCCCGTCCCGTGTTGACGGATCCGGCGCAAACCACCGCCAGACCCGCGCCGCGCACCCTGCGCGCCCCAGTAGCGCAGACCCCTGCCCCCACACAAACGGTCGACAGCGACGTCCCTACCGACGGGACAGTAGTGACGGATGGAACCGAGCGCAGCGGGCCCGCCCCGGCAGCGATCGAGCACGACACCGTCATCCTCACCAACGAGCAGCGCTTCCTTGGCACCGTGCTCAGCGAACAGCCGGATCCGGGTCTGGTCGCCATCAACACCGGCAGCGGGGTGATGCAGATCCAGCGCAGCCTGGTGGCGCGGGTTGAATACGGTCTGACCGCCCGGGTCGGCCGGGTCAAGCCGGACGACCTCGCCGGCCTGGTCGACCTGGCAATGTGGTGCCGCGCCAACGCCCGCAACCCCGAGGCCCTTGAACTGCTGACCAAGGCGGTGGCCCTGCCGGGTTGCGACCTGACCACGCGCGGGCTCTACGCCCAGCTGGTCGACGAGCAGGAAGGCGCCGACAAGGCCCTGCCGCTCTACGTCGCCTATCGAAATGCCGGCGGCACCGACGCCGACATCCTCGCCAGACTGGTCGAACTCGAGACCGCCCGTAGCGCCTGGGAGGAGCAGATGCGCGCCCTCGGACTGGACCCCGGCGCCAGCGCTGCCGCTGGCGCGCCGATGGCGGCGGCGACCTCCAGCGCGGTCGAGGAGGGTTACGAGAAGTACAAGTGGGACCCCGATTCCCTGGACTGGTCGGCACCGGCCAAACCGTCCCTGATCACCCTGGTCACACCCGAGGGGCCGCGCCGCGTCATGCAGGTGGATGTCGAGCCACATCCAACCAAGCCGACCGTCGACAAGGCTGCCATCGTCCTGCGCCGGCCGCTGACCCTGCGCCCCGGCGCCAAGCTGACCATGCTGGTGGCCAACCGCGGGACTGCTGACGTGCGCCTGGGCATCGCGGTGAAATCCGGGGGCGAGTGGACGTACTTTGAAAGCAAACCCCAGATCGTGCCGGCGACGCAATCCGGTCAGGAGTTCACCCAACTCTCCTTCGACCTCGGGGCGGCCGAGTTCAAGACCAAGGCGACCAACTGGGCCTACAGCGCCCCCGTCGCCAACCTTGAGCAGGTCCGCGAATTGCAGATACTCATCCACAATGGCAGCAAGAGCACCTCGGTGTGGATCGCAGGTATCGCCTTCGCCGGCGGGGAATAAGCTCCTGTTCCAGGGGTGCTCATGATGACTGAAAAACCGTGTCCGCATCGGGTATCCCTTCCCGTTCTGGTGGTGATGCTCGCATCCGCCGCCTGGGGCGCCGATGCTCCTCCGTCCGCGATCGCGATCCCGGATGAAGTCGCGCGCGAGCGTGTCACCACCGCCTTGCAGTCGCTCTACAAGGCGGAATTCGCCAGCCGCAAATCGGAGGATCGACTGGCGCTGGCGCGGAAGCTGGTGGATCAGAGCCAACAGCCCGGCGATACGACTGAACGCTACGTCATGCTGCAGAGCGCGGCGGAACTTGCCGCCAAGGCTGGCGACACGGCAGTGTGCATGTCGGCCGTCGATACGCTGGCGTCGACCTTCCGCCTCGATGCGCCAGCCGAGCGCCTGCGCTGGCTCGCCATCGTCGTCCCGGCGGTCAGTTCCATGGACCAAGCGGTCGCCGCTGCCGGCACCCTGACTGGTCTGGCTGACGACGCCGTGCAACGCGACGACTACCCGACGGCGAGCAAGGCCATGGCGCTGGCCGAGCAGATCGCACGCCGCTCGCGCGACCCCAGCCTGCTGGCGCAGACCCGCGCCCAGTCCGACCTGGTGAAGACCTACGCCGATGCCTGGAACCAGATGGGGGACGTCGAGGATCCGCTGGGCGGCATCTCGCCGGCGGGACACAGTAAGCTGGGCCGTTTCCATGCCTTGGTGAAGGGCGACTGGGCCACCGCCCTGCCGCACCTGGTCGCCGGGGAGGACGCGGCACTGCGCGACGCAGCCAAGACGGAACTCGCGGCCAACGATCCGGCGACAACACTCGCCACAGCCGATGCCTGGTTCGATCTGGCCGGCAAGGAGCGATCCAGCTCGAAGCAGCAGATGCAGGCGCACAGTGCCTTCCTCTACCGCATGTCGCTGAACGGACTCGGCGGACTCGATCGGGCCCGGGTCGACAAGCGTCTGGCTGAACTCGATCGCCTCATCGGCGGCATCCGGGGGTTCGCCAGACGTCCACCTGGAGCGGTCCTCTATCTATCCTTCGAACGCGACAGCCTGGGCCAGGAGGGCGGCAAGCCGGTGGCCTTGGACAGCAGCGGCCATGGTCTGCGCGGACGCATCACCGGAGCCAAGCCGGTGAGCGGACCATTCGGCACCGCCCTCGAATTCGGCGCCGACCCCTGTGCCGTCGACCTGGGTAATGCGAAAGAGCTGGCGATCATCGGCAGCCTCAGCATCAGCATGTGGCTCAAGCCGGCGGAACTGGGGGCCCGACGCAACCCGCTCTACAAGAGCTACGGTTCCGAATACACCTTCACCCTCGAAATCGACGGACAGGTGAACTTCTTTTACGGACCGACCGGCTCGGACGCGAACCCCTACCAGGGGTTCAGCAACCGCGATGCCTTGCCGGTCAAGCAATGGTCGCACCTCGTTCTGGTGCGCGATCTCGGACCGGCCCGCAGTCTGGTATGGTACCGCAACGGACGGCGCACCGCAGATACTGCCGCCCAGTATCAGGAGGCACGGGCGTCGGCCAATCCCGTCGTCCTCGGCCATGGCTACACCGGCGTCCCCTATCTCGGCCTGATCGACGAGGTCGGCATCTGGCCACGGGCACTGAGCGATGCCGAGGTCAAGCAACTCTATGACGGCTCGGTAAACGGTCGCTGAACAGGGAGAGGCTGTCGCTAGAACTGCGTACGGTTCACTTCCTTGTAGGCTTCGACCAGTTTGTTGCGCACCTCAACGGCGAGCTTCAGAGACAATTGCGCCTGGCTCTGGGCGAGCATGACCCGGTGCAGGTTGTCGGTGTCGCCGCGTTCGACGGCACGGATGGCGACGTCGTAGTCTTGTTGGCTCTGGTCGACCTGTTTGACGAAGTCGGTGAGCACGTCCTGGAACGTCTTGCCGTCCGCCGTGGTCTGCGGCTGGGCCGGGCATGCGGCCGGCGACACCGGTTGCGACCCATAAAGTCCACGCAAAGGATCAAGGGGCTGTGGCATGCGCTACCTCATTATCCCTGGACATCGCCAAGACGCAACGCGGATTCATGCATGCGGAGCAGTCCGCGAGAGGCGTTGGCATTGGCCTCGTAGCTCTTGCTGGCGGTCATCAGATCGACCATCTCCAGGATGGGGTCGATGTCGGCGCTGGTGACCATGCCGTTGGCGTCGGCATCGGGGTGCGATGGATCGTGTCGCTGGATGTAGCGGGGACTCGCCACCACCTCACCGCGGACCGCACCGGTGGGGTTGCCTGCCCGGTCCAGTTCGGTGCTGAAGACGACCCGCTGACGGGCGTAGGGCAGGCCGTTCGCCAACGGACGGGTCGAATTGGCGTTGGCCAGGTTTTCGGCTGCGACGGTCATGCGCAGACGCTCAGCGGACATCGCCGAGGCGCTGATGTCGAAGCCGCCGAAGAGGGCGTTAGGCATGATCAGCCTCCGGGCGCCGAAGCGATGGCGGTGTTCAGCAGGCGCATCTTGCCGCGGGCCAGCTGGGTATAGGTGTCGAACAACAGCTTGTTCTGGGCCAGGGCGGCGACTTCACGTTCACTCGACACGTCGTTGCCGTCCGGGTCGGCCGGGGACGAACGCGGTTCGTAGATCCGTTCGTCGGTACGCATGGCCCGATCGAGACCCTGCTCATCGAGGGCCTGGTTGAAGGCATCCTCAAAGGCGACGGCCCTGGCCTTGAATCCGGGGGTGTTCTGGTTGGCCAGGTTGCCGGCATGCACCTGCTGGCGCAGGACTGCGACATCCATGAGGCGAGCCAGGACGGTGAGGCGGGGGTCATCCATGGTTACGAGAGCTCACGCAAGGAACGGGCCAATGCAGGGCAGCATTGGGATTGAGGGTTATCGCAGCGAATGGGTCTGTTTGTGCCCATTGCCCCCTACGTGTCCCTGAAGGCGGAAGGCGGAAGGCGGAAGAATTGACCGCACGAGTCGGAAGGGAGGCGCGCGCAGCGCGCAGCGTTTTTTCCGCCTTCCGCCTTCCACCATATGGGGCAATACCAGTTGATGGCGGTAGGGACGGCCCTTTTGGGCCGCCCCCCGCACGGATCCGTACGTGCAGCGTTACTGCCCGCATTTGTTAACTGCGTCGGCCCCAAGAACCGCTTGATTTCGCAGCTCAATACCCGACCTGCATCTCCCCCTTCCAACGCTTCACGACGGCCATTGCTCGACGGCGCGCATAGTTCGGGGTCGGGGTGGGCGGTTGACCCTTCCCCGTATGGCTCTTGCATCCACTACCTCCTGCCGGTTTTGACCGGCGCACTGACGGCTCAGGGGCTCTGCCCCCGCGGCCCTGCGGGCCTGCCCCCGCGGGCTTTGTCACGGCTCTGCTTCGTCGCACGACTCCGAAATCGCGGGCGGATGGGCTTCGCCCAGTATATCCGCCCAGCGCCACTCGGCGCCCGCCCCATCGCTGCGCGACTGGGCCCCCCGGCAGTAGGTTCATCCTAGCCTTGACTAGCGGGTGGAATGGGAGAACAATGGGGCCTCATTCCTCCGGAACACACCATGCTTCGCCCCGCTCGCTTCGCCCGTCTCGTCGCCCAGTCAAGCCGCTTATCAAGCCGCTTGGCCAGGCTTGTCCCGGCCATGCTCCTTGCTGTCGCCGCCGCCCAGGCAGGTGAGGCCGGTGGAACCGAGGCCCCGGTGCGGGTGGGCGACTTCAACCTCGAGCCGATGGGCAATCTGGCCTATGCCAATGGCACCTTGACCATCCATCCGAAGGCCATGCTGACGGTCGGCAGCGACAGCAACGTCTATGCCACCGAGACAGACGAGACCAGCGACCAGTATGTCGGTGGCTTGGTTGGCCTTGAGGCGCGGTACCTCGCCAGCGAGTCGCTGCGCGCCGCGCTCGACCTGCAGTTGCGGGGCAACCGCTACTTCAACGAGTCCAACCGCAACATGCTTGGCGGCACCGGCGCCCTCAACGTCGACTGGAAGGGCGAGGCCGCCACCGCCGGC